>NZ_PTSB01000011.1:0-151834 GCF_002965125.1 Escherichia sp. MOD1-EC6162 | reverse complement strand
ATGGGACAACTTGTGAAATTACCGGCAAGAAGGGAAAGGGCCTTCCCGAGAGTGGTAAAGGAGAGGCCCTGGAAATACCCCACAGCTCCGAAAAAGAGCCAGTCAGTTGCTTAACTGACTGGCATTATCCCTTTTGGGGCCGTTTTTTGTTTTTGTCATAAACCGATACTATGCAAGATCAAATAACTCAGCAGCGTTAGTATTCTCATATTTATACTGTTATCTAATGTGCGAAAACTGCGATAACCTGTAAACGACTCTACTTCGTAGATGACGAAGCATCGGAGCACTAAAACCGTTTGGTTACACTTTTAGCGATGGTTAAGAGTAGGGAAGGATTTATGACTCGGAAGAAGTTAGTAAAACGAACTGACAGGATAAAGGCGTCCCGTTCATCCTGTCAGTAAAGAAAATCTTATTAATCGTGTTGGTGTTTTTCCTGAATAGCCGTCAGAGAGCCGACTTCTAACGCTTCTTTATAGTGTTTACGGCAAACTGAGACATAACGCTCATTACCACCAATAACCACCTGCTCGCCTTCGTTATAAGGTCTACCCTCCTGATCGAGACGTAACACCATGCTTGCCTTACGGCCACAAAAGCAGATGGTTTTTAATTCGACCAGTTTGTCTGACCATGCCAGTAAGTATTGGCTGCCGGTAAATAATTCACCGCGAAAATCGGTACGTAAACCATAACAAAGTACAGGTATATCGAGTTGATCGACAACCTCCGATAATTCATATACTTGTTGTCTGCTTAAAAACTGGCATTCATCAACCAATACACAATGAATTGCCTGTTGTTCATGCTCCGCACGAATCTCATCAAATAATGATGAATTTTGGTTAAATAATTTTGCAGGTGATGACAAGCCTATACGCGAACTGACTTTCCCAGCTCCGAAACGATCATCAATTTCCGCCGTATATACGACAGTGCGCATACCGCGTTCCTGGTAATTGTATGAAGATTGCAACAATGCCGTAGACTTACCCGCATTCATTGCGGAATAGTAGAAATATAGCTGTGCCATCAGCCACAGACCCTCAATGATATGAAATAAAGTTGGTTGAAGTTTATCATAATTCGCCAGTTTTACAGTGCAACAGTACGCGCAGAAGAGGTATATACGTCATTCTTTTAGAAGGATGGCATAATCCTTCAGAGCTATCATTGCGACTGCTTTGCTTGTTATAACTGCGTAAATGACTCCTGGTAACTATTCACAATCTTTAACTTGTTGCACAAGTAATAACCCCCTGTTGACCTCCAGCATACGGCAATACAAAGTCCCTGCACTTATTGCAACTGTTCTACTTTTCATCATTCGCTTAATAGGGGATTTCGTAAACATGACTAATACCGAAGAGTAAAAGGTGCCAGCACATGTTAATCCCTACATAAAATGTGACATGAATCAGGAAGTTTTAACCTTAGGTGGTGCAAAAGTACCGATGCAAATAGGGCTATATGCCGCGTCTTTTCTGACTAATTTTATGAAAAGATATTTATTGGCGGCACAAAATAAAGAACAATTTTGAATTCCTTACATTCCTGGCTATTGCACAACTGAATTTAAGGCTCTATTATTACCTCAACAAACCACCCCAATATAAGTTTGAGATTACTACAATGAGCGAAGCACTTAAAATTCTGAACAACATCCGTACTCTTCGTGCGCAGGCAAGAGAATGTACACTTGAAACGCTGGAAGAAATGCTGGAAAAATTAGAAGTTGTCGTTAACGAACGTCGCGAAGAAGAAAGTGCGGCTGCTGCTGAAGTTGAAGAGCGCACTCGTAAACTGCAGCAATATCGTGAAATGCTGATCGCTGACGGTATTGACCCGAACGAACTGCTGAATAGCATGGCTGCTGTTAAATCTGGCACCAAAGCTAAACGTGCACAGCGTCCGGCTAAATATAGCTACGTTGACGAGAACGGCGAAACCAAAACCTGGACTGGCCAGGGTCGTACTCCGGCAGTAATCAAAAAAGCAATGGATGAGCAAGGTAAATCTCTCGACGATTTCCTGATCAAGCAATAATCTTTTTTAGATTCAGCTTGCTTAAAATCCCGCCATTGGCGGGATTTTTTATTGTCCGTTTTAAGACTATCCAATAAGAATAAGCTATAAAAAAACGGCATTGATAACTCAATGCCGTTCCGTAGAAAACATCGCTATAGATGTTACTTCTTAATGCCCATCTCTTCTTCAAGCCAGGCTTTAAATTCAGTACCCAGTGTATTGTGACGAATACCGTATTCGACAAATGCCTGCATGTAACCTAATTTATTACCACAGTCATGGCTCTTCCCTTTCATATGATAGGCTTCAACCGTTTCTTTCTCGATCAGCATATCAATAGCATCGGTCAGTTGAATTTCATCGCCTGCTCCCGGAGGAGTTTTTGCCAGCAGCGGCCAAATATCGGCGCTAAGTACGTAACGACCAACAATAGCGAGATTAGATGGTGCAACATCTGCTTTCGGTTTTTCTACTACACCAACCATCGGCACACTTTCACCAGGCGCTAATTCCACACCTTTGCAATCCACAACACCATATGCTGTCACATCAGCAACAGGTTCAACCATGATCTGGCTATGACCAGTTCCATCAAAGCGGCGGATCATCTCTGCAAGGTTATCCTGCGACAAATCGGATTCGTATTCATCCAGAATAACGTCTGGCAAAATAACAGCCACAGGTTCATCACCAACGACCGGGTGAGCACACAATACCGCGTGCCCCAGACCTTTCGCCAGCCCCTGACGAACTTGCATAATAGTCACGTGCGGCGGACAAATAGACTGCACTTCATCAAGCAACTGGCGTTTTACACGTTTCTCCAGCATAGCTTCCAGTTCAAAACTGGTATCAAAGTGGTTTTCAATAGAGTTTTTAGATGAGTGAGTAACCAGCACAATTTCAGTAATGCCAGCCGCAATACATTCATTCACGACGTATTGAATTAATGGCTTATCGACAAGCGGTAGCATCTCTTTCGGGATAGCTTTTGTCGCCGGCAACATCCTGGTTCCTAATCCCGCTACCGGGATAACGGCTTTTTTGACTTTCGTGTTAATGGCAGCCATTTAAATTCTCCTGGACTGTTCGTGTATTGAACGTGTTCATATTTCTGTATCACATCCCAGTATATCAGTACCCTGACAAGGCCTGGTTCCGAAAAGGATGTGAGTTAACATAATTAAGACAATTACTTATACGAATGGCGACGATAGTACCACCAGCCAACATTAGCGGGTAATGCAATTTTATCCAAAATTATCGTTTGCTCATTCCGCAGACAACATCAACCGCAGCCTTCCACCGGTTCCCCAAATTTGGCATTGCCAGGCATCACATCGCTGACTCAATTGATTCAAATAGGCATTACCTAATGTCCCTAACGGAACGCCATTACTGATTTGAATCTGGTGTTCGCCCGCATTCAACGTCGCATTCAAGCCTGCGGAAACCAGAATGAGATTTTTCAATTCACGATGATAATAGCCGACTAATAGCGGAAACTGACCAGGCAAATTGGCCTGGCGTAGTAAATGGTTTACCTGCTTCAATAACGCGCCTAACTCTGGCAAACGTTGATTTTGGTGCGCAAGCTGTTCCTGTAATAAGCCATTAAACAGCGCACGTAATAACAAAGCGGCAAGGACGCCATTATGTCCAGCTCGGGTTACATCAAGACAATAAAAAGCCAGATCATTTTCCGATAGTGCTGCAATATCAAGTACCAGACCAGGTTTATCAACAGCTACGAGTTGGCGATAATTAACCCGGCAATGGGAAATCTCCTGCTGAACCGGTGGTTGTAATTCTTGCAATAATTTCGCGGCAGCGGTGGGATTATCCACCATTGCATCCCAGTCGCGAAAAAGTCTTTCTTCTTCCTCAACCCGGGAGTTAAACATGCTGGGATAAAGACAAGCAAAAACCATCTCACGCAGGCGATTAAGATCTTTAACCGGTTTCAGCAAAACATCTTCTACCCCCAGGCGTAACGCTTTCGCAATATCTGCCATATTTTCCGTAGCAGAAATCACCAGGACAGGAGTTTGATCCCCCCGGTTACGGATATGCTCCAGCAGTTTTAAACCATTCATTCTTGGCATTGCAATATCACATATCATCAGATCGGGTGTGAAACCTCCCAGTAGCTCAAGGGCATCCACCCCATCAGCCGCCAGTACCGTTGTCGCTCCCAATGAGGAAAACCACGAATCCAGAAGCGAGCGAAAGACTGGCTCATCTTCAACTATGAGAATCTGTTTTCCGACCAATGGCTGCGTCATGTTCTCTCCCCTGACTGGCTTTATTCAATAGTGACATGCTATTGCCATCAGTGCCTGTCAGAATTAACTTAAGTGTAGATAAAAAATCAGATTAAAACGTTAGTTCGAACCAGCGGTAAAAGTTCATCCATTTTCTTTTCTACCGCCAATTGTCCTGCCGCAATCGCGGCGTTGGCACGATGAAAATCCAGGGTAGATATCTGCGGACATAAAGGTTGAATCAGAATATCAGGCGGGTCTCCAGCCATGCGGTTTCGTTTGAGGCGGTTTTCCAGCACCTGGATTGAGGTAGTCATAATTTCTGTCGCTGTCGGTGCCGTGACAGCCCGGCGCGCAGTAAAACTGCTTAACCGCTCTTTCAGCCGTGCATGCCACGGTAAAGCATCTTCAGTGTCATCATATTCAGTACTGACATTGAATGAAAGAAGGTCTTGTTGCATCAAGTGCGCATCGTGCTGGAGATCAACCGCTATTACGATATCAGCGCCCATCGCACGCGTGAGGGAAATAGGAATCGGATTAACAACTGCGCCATCAACCAGCCAATAGCCGTTATGAGCAACCGGTGCCATCAGGCCGGGAATGCTGCATGATGCTCGAATAGCAAGATGGAGATCGCCTTCGGTAAACCACAGTTCTCTCCCCGTACTTAAATTTGTGGCGACCGCAGCGAAACGGCGTGAACAATTTTCTATCTCTGTTTCCGGCATAATTTCGCGATACCGATTGAATACACGCTCACCGCGCAGCAATCCGCCACGCTGCCAGGAGAGATCCATCAGCCGTAAAACATCCCAGTAGCTAAAAGAGGTGACCCACTCTTCCAGCGCGGACAGGCGATCACATGCATAGGCTGCGCCCACCAGCGAACCGATTGAACATCCTGCAACGATATCTATTTCAATGCCCATTTCTTTTAGCGCGTTAATGACGCCAATATGCGACCATCCTCGCGCCGCGCCGGATCCTAGCGCCAGCCCTATTTTTATCTTTCTCATTATTCCTGCAAGCTTCCCCTGGAATGCAGCCGTAGCCACATCGCTACTGCTCGGTTAACATAGTGCTACGCAGGCGATTAATACGCCGTTATTGTTTCCAGGGAGATTATTTGTGTCTGAGCTTTGTCCCTGTGGTAGTGCTGTCGAGTATAGCCTATGTTGCCACCCTTATGTGTCTGGTGAAAAGGTTGCACCTGATCCTGAACATCTCATGCGTTCGCGTTACTGCGCTTTTGTGATGCAAGACGCAGATTATTTAATAAAGACCTGGCATCCATCCTGTGGCGCTGCAGCGTTGCGTACCGAATTGATGGCCGGATTTGCGCATACCGAATGGTTGGGGCTGACCGTATTTGAACGCTCATACCATGAAGGTGATGACGTAGGTTATGTTAGTTTCGTCGCTCGATTTACCGAACAGGGTAAAACAGGAGCGATAATTGAACGTTCGCGATTTTTGAAAGAAAACGGTCAGTGGTACTATATTGACGGTACACGTCCACAGTTTAGCCGCAACGATCCCTGCCCTTGTGGTTCAGGTAAAAAATTTAAAAAGTGCTGCGGCCAATAATGGTTGACGGTACGGTTAAGCAAACACTCTCAACAAGGTTTTTCCAGCAATGCATTCACTCCAACGAAAAGTTTTGCGTACCATTTGCCCGGATCAAAAGGGTCTGATCGCGCGTATTACTAATATTTGCTACAAGCACGAGTTAAATATCGTGCAGAACAATGAATTTGTTGATCACCGCACCGGGCGCTTTTTTATGCGCACGGAGCTGGAAGGCATATTTAATGATTCCACCCTGCTGGCGGATCTCGATAGCGCATTGCCGGAAGGTTCTGTGCGTGAGCTCACTCCCGCCGGTCGTCGTCGGATAGTCATTCTGGTCACTAAAGAAGCACATTGCCTTGGCGATCTGCTGATGAAAGCCACTTATGGCGGACTGGATGTGGAAATAGCGGCAGTCATCGGCAACCACGACACTTTGCGTTCACTGGTGGAGCGTTTTGATATCCCGTTTGAACTGGTCAGCCATGAAGGATTAAGTCGTAACGAACACGATCAGAAGATGGCAGATGCTATTGATGCTTATCAGCCTGATTACGTGGTGCTGGCGAAATATATGCGTGTATTAACGCCGGAGTTCGTGGCGCGCTTTCCGAATAAGATTATCAATATTCACCATTCATTCCTGCCGGCATTTATTGGCGCACGCCCGTACCATCAGGCGTATGAGCGCGGGGTGAAGATTATTGGTGCAACAGCACACTACGTAAATGACAATCTGGATGAAGGTCCAATCATCATGCAGGACGTTATTCATGTGGATCATACTTACACTGCTGAAGATATGATGCGGGCAGGTCGTGATGTCGAGAAAAATGTATTAAGCCGCGCGCTTTACCAGGTTTTGGCCCAGCGCGTTTTTGTTTACGGTAACCGGACGATTATTCTTTAATCGCCAGCCAAAAGAACTGGTTGCCTTTAATCCGTTACGGATGAAAATTACGCAACTAGTTCATTTTTCTCAACGTAACACTTTACAGCGGCGTGTCATTTGATATGATGCGCCCCGCTTCCCAATGAGGGAGCAGGCCAGTAAAAAGCATTACCCCGTGGTGGGGTTCCCGAGCGGCCAAAGGGAGCAGACTGTAAATCTGCCGTCATCGACTTCGAAGGTTCGAATCCTTCCCCCACCACCATCTCAAGCGTTACTTTCCCCTGGTGGGGTTCCCGAGCGGCCAAAGGGAGCAGACTGTAAATCTGCCGTCATCGACTTCGAAGGTTCGAATCCTTCCCCCACCACCATCACTTAGTTCTTATCTCAATTCTTAGGCTTCTCACCCATTCGCCGTAAAAATTGCTGCTGTAGCCCCAACAAATCCGATAACGTCAGTAACTGGTAATCCAGCCCCTTCTGCTTTGCGATATCCGCAATAATGCGACTTAACGCCGGATAGTGGCGATGATTCCAGTGGGGAAAAAGATGATGGGTAAGATGCAAATTAATCCCGCCCAACCAATAACCAAGCGATGCCGGTTGTGGCGTCCAGTCAAAGGTTGTAGCGAAAGTATGAGCCAGCCTGCCCACTGCTATTTTCCCCTCTTCTGGCGGCAACTGGGTATTCCCCTTTGCCCAATGTGTTCCTATGATCAGCATGACAAAGATCAGAGAAGCGAGCATTTGACTGAGCAAATAAATCAGCAGAATAGCCCTAAAACTAAACACATCGGACAATAGCCAGAAAGGAAGCAGCAGGCACATGGCGAAGTGCGCCAGTTTGCCGCCTAAAAAATACCCCCAGCCAGTAAAACCACGCAATGCCAGATGCGGCGTTACCGGCGTGAACCCTCCACGATCGAGCCAGTCCACTACCCAGATATACCAGGGAAAGGTTAGCGCCGCGACCAGCGGCCAGTAGCGATGTTGCTGGCGCATAAAAGGTCGCCACCGTTGCCATGGCGTCTGGCGAAGAATGCCATTTTCTGCGGTGTCAGGATCGTAAAATTCGATATTGGTAAAACCGTGATGAAAGCGTACATGGCGCACCCGCCAGCAGTCAGGATCAAGCCCTATCGGAAAAGCAACCATCCGATTAAGCCAGGCATTGGCCTTTTTACCACGCCAAAATGCATCGTGCGAAGCGTCATGCACCACATTGACTGCTAACAACATGGCGCAAAATATCATCGCCAGATACCACAATAGATATAACACCCACTGGCTTTGAGACAACGCCAGTGAATAACAGGATAGGCAAGCAATAATCAGTGTCACCATTTTGGCGAATGCCCATCCGTCGGCATATCGATGATCACCTGATTTTGCCAGATACGCTTTCGTACCCTTTTGCAACTGTTTTACCAGGTGCGGATCATCGGCAGGAAAAGTGATTAACCTGTTGGGATTAAACAGGTTCATAGTGTTTCCTTAGCGACTTACGCCCCACACCACTCACGAATAACACACAATGGGCCAGCAAAACGCCAGCTAATCCCTTCCAGAGCAGAGTGCTCCATGAACACATATAAAGAATAAAATAAAGCAGTGACAACGTCACAGAGCACCACAAAATCATTCCCCAACGTTGTCCATCGCCCATGCCCCCCAGAGCTACTGAGCCTGCCACCAGTAACACGAATAATACAGCCTGCTCACTGGTAATATACTCAATGCCATAGCCATATTGCTGGATGTAGCCCAGCACCATCATAAACAGCAGAATAACCCCTGCACCCACAGCCCACGGAGAACTCTGGTATCGGCGTTCAATCGCTTTGCCAACAGAGTGAAAACCCATTAAGCGTAAAAAAGGCAGATTACTTTCGCGCATCGGATTACAGGATAATCGACTATTTTTTACGCCATAGGCAACATTGCCATGATCCGGCCCGGCGCTATACGAACCAAAAAGTTTATCCCACAACAAAAAGGTGCCACCGTAATTGGTATCGGCATATTGTTTTTCATTCAAATGATGGATGCGATGGTGAGAAGGCGTGATCAGCACCTTTTCCAGCCAACCCAGTTTCGGCGTTAGCGCATTATGGTTAAAAAACTGCCAACTGTAATGCGCGATGGAAACTGCCAGAAAGACACTTAGTGGTACTCCAAGCAGCGCCAGCAGCATAAAAAACGGAATTGAGGTCAATGAGGAGTACCACGAGTTACGTACACCTAATGACAGGTTGTAGTGTTCCCCCTGATGATGCACTACATGAACCGCCCACAGCGGGCGCACCTCGTGATGCCATCGATGTAGCCAGTAAAAACCGAAATCCCACACCAGCAAAGTAAACAGCCACAGCAGGATCACGGGCGCATTATCAAACAGCCCAAAGCTAAAGTGATTGACCACCAGGCTATAGCAGAGTACTTCCAGGCAGCGAAATAGCCACAGCATCATATGTCCGGAGTTGATATTGAAAATAACGTCCAGCCAGTCGATTTTCTGTCGTCCTGATACTTGCAATACTCCGGCTTCGACTAACACAAATAACATCATCAGGATAATAGGGGTTAATAAGTCACTCATGATTCATATTCCTTTCTCGCCTGTCGCGCATATCCAGCCACGCAGCTATCCAACCGCAAATCAACGCCAACATCACGCCACCGACTAAATCAATAAATAAATGCCTGCGTAATTGCAGAATTGAAAAGGCGATAGCTATCGCCCAAACCACGCTCATCAGCGTCAGCCAACGGTTCCCCTTTTTGGCTATTGCCCATACTGTCAACAGAGTGAGCGCAGCGTGTAAAGAAGGGAAACAGTTCTGGCTTGAGTCAATCGCTATCAGCCCGTTTAGTGCACCCGCAGATACCCCAGACTGCACAAACGGGGGATATTGCATTGTTGTGGGCCAGAGAAGATAAAACACACCAGCCGCCAGTGCCGAAAGTTGCATTGACCGGGCCAGCCAGCGCAGGTGGGAAAGTGGTGTTGATAAATAGCCTAACGGTACAACAAGAAAAAACGAGAGATACAACCACACGGCTGAAGGAGAAAATGGAATCAGATTATCAATCACGGAAGGCGTTAATTGACATCCCTCACCTTGCAGGCGATCGCTAAAGTTGTAGATAACCCCAACAGTTCCCCAGCCAAACAGCATCTGTTTCAGGCGTCGCAACAGATTGCTCATTCCCGCCTCCACTGACGCACAATCCGCCGCCGCTTGGCTGTAAAAGCAACGGGCACAGTTTGCGATTCCAGCGACCATATCAGTTGCTCTACCGCGATATTCTGGCGCATAAACAAGGCATTCAACGCCTCCCGACAATGCTCCAGCATCCGCAGTTCGCAATCAGCTAATAACGTCAACTGTGCTGCTCCGGTTTGTAGCAGTCGATAATCGGCTGTTAGCGGCAACGTCATCGCCAGCACACGACTACAGGCATCGGCAAAAACGGTCTGAACATCACCAGATCTTGTCGGCAGTTGCAGTTGATCATCCTGCCGCCCTTCGATACGCGCAATCGCCATTGTCGCGCTGCCACAGGGGCATGGCTGTTCGCTTGCCACCAACACGTCATCAAGTCGATAACGCACCACCGGTTGTGTAGTGCGAGTAAAGTCAGTGACGATCGGTACGAAACGGCGTTCATCCAGCCATTGTGGTTCAACGTGAATAAATTCTTCATTGAGATGTAACGTGCCACAACGGCAGGTAGAAGCGAGAAACCCTTCTGTCGCCTGATAAATTTCGCCCACATTGTTGAACACGCTGCGCAGTAATTCCCTGTCCTGCGGCTCCAGAACTTCCGCCACCGAAACCACTTTTTTGACCTTCAGCGTCAAATCTCCCGCAATGACCGCCAGCGCGAGTGCGCGTAATACCTGAGCTGGTGCGACAATGATCGTAGGCGAACGTTGTTCCAGCCGTTTGGTTTGCGCCTGGAATGGCGCTAACAGATCGTAAAAATCGAGGCTTAACCAGCGATTATTCACACTTTGATTGAGGTTGTTATCTGCTCGCAGAAACAGTGCTACTCGCTCTTTGGCAAACAATCCATCGGGCAACACTTTTGCCAGCACACCTGCGGCCCAAATCTGCTGCTCCTGTGGGCTAACGACAAAAAGCCCACGACGCCCCGATGTGCCAGATGAAAGTCCAACGCTGAACTTGCCAACACAGGGTTTAAAATCACGGCTCTGCTCACTGCGCATCGCACAGGCGAGAAGCTCATCGCGCTTTAAACCTGCGGTATTCATCTCATCGAAATGCGTCATCATTAACGCTTTGTCCATCAATGGCCACTGGTTAAAGGGCAACGCCAGATAACGCTGAAACCACAGACTTTTAGACAAGGTATTTTGCCGGAACAAATGCAACCTTTTTGCCTGCCAGTTTTCCAGCGCCTGACGATCGGTAAAATGCAGCCTGCGGGTACGAAAGTAGCGCCAGAGCAACGTCAGCAGGATCATAGTTCCCCCTCGTGGCATAATCGAATATCCACTGCGCCGTTTTGCCAAAGCTGATGTAATTGCCCAAGCGTGCGGTAGTAGGCGTGGCTGTCAGACATAACCAGATGCGCCAGCGGTGACGGTCCACGCAGTTCCCGATAACTAGCAGGTGCCCACGCGGCATCGGCAGCCAGTAAAATCCAGCCGTCATCAGTAAGAACAAACGCCCCAATGTGTCCGACAGCATGGCCCGGCAGCGGTACAAGAATGACTTCACCACGGCTTTCTGGTAGCAAGTAACCATGCTCAAACGGTGCCAGTTGTGCAGGCAAACTTACCGCTTCAAAACTTTCAATAAAACGGAGTGAGGACTCAAAACTCTCCGGGATTAGCCCTGGCACAAAGGCCTGGCGCAGCGCAGCGACACCACGCAGAGTTCTTACCTGCCGCCAGCCTTCACCAGAACAGATGCAGGCGACATTAGGGAAATCTCGCAGGCCAGCAATATGATCGGCGTGAAAATGCGACAGAATAATCGTATCAACATCTTTCGCCATCAGTCCCTGTGCGGAGAGTTGACGTACCAGCGCTTGTTGCGGATCGAAATATACCGGAGTGACCTGACGATAAAAGCGAAATACGCCGGCTTGCGTGTAATGTGCAAACCACGAAGAATAGCCGGTGTCCCACAGCCAGCGTTTCTCACCCGCTTCCAGCAGCCACGCACGGGCGGGGAATTTACACACTTTCAGCCCTGCCCCTTTCAGCGCAATACAGCCAATATGTGTACACCAGCCCGTTTCAAATGCGGTTATTTTTGCCATGTTCCCTCAGCCATTGTCCCGTGATTGCAATACCTTGTTCCATCGAAAAGCGCGGGTGATATCCCAGCTCTGTAATGGCCTTTTGCGCACTCAGCGTCATATCAAAACAGAGTGTTCCGGCGCTGTAACGTGTGATGACAGGTTCCTGATTAACGCATTTCCCGTACAGTTCCAGGCCTCGCGCAACCACAGAAAGCAATGGCCAGGGAACGGCAGCAATTCGGTAGCTCAAGCCCAATTGCTGGTGCAGCAAGGCGTCAAACATTACAGATAATTTCTGCGGCTGATGATTACTGATGTTGTAAATACTGCCCGAGCGTAAGCCTGCAACCTGTGTTGCCAGTTGCATGGCATACACCACGTTCTGCACGAAAGTGAGATCCAGTAACGCTTCACCACCCCGCGGCAAGCGTAAGCAGCCGCCGCCCTGTTGCAGTTGCTGCATCAGACGGGGAACAATCACCTGGTCATGAGGGCCAAACAAACCACGGGGACGCAAAAGAATAAACCTCGTGGCAGGATATTGAGCTACTGCCCTGGCAATAGCCTGCTCAGCGGCGTATTTACTGCGGGCGTAATGGCTGGAGAATGCTCGCGCAAGATAGGTTTCTTGCAAGTCATAGTGATGTTGAAAATCAAAGTAAACCGCAGGCGTAGAGATATGGATAAACCGGGGGATCCTCAGCCTGCCTGCCGCCTGTGCCAGAGTGTGGGTCGCTTTGACATTGGCGAGCCAGAATGCCGTTTTGTTGCCCCAGGGCGAAGACTTCGCCGCACAGTGCCAGACAGCATCGCAGCCTTCTACCAGCCGTGCGCAATCATCCTCAGTTGCCAGGGTTAAATCGAGAGCCACAAACTGTGCGCCTGCGCTTGTCAGATTTTTACCGACCTCGCAATTTCGCCCTGTCGCCACTACCGACACACCCGATTGCAACAAATATTGCACGGCATTTCGCCCCAGGCCGCTGGTTGCCCCCGTCACGAGGATCTTCACGGTAAAAGCACCAGACCAGCCAGTGTTAATCCTGCTGCCGTGCCAATCAACATCGCAGGTCTACCTGCAGTGAAACGACCGCTAATCACCGCTTCATGCAGCGCTGTGGGTATAGAGGCCGCCACCTGATTGCCGTAGAAACGGTAGACATCGACGAGCGCGGGTCCCGGCACTTGCAGCCGTTTTCGCATATGTTCAAGGGATAGATGACTGGCCTGGTGAGGAACGACCGTGCCGATATCACTCAGTCGCAGGTCGCTTTTTTGCAGTAAGCGCGAAAAATAATCTTCAATAATCGAAGAGGCAAAACGAAACAGCGGTTTCCCCTGCATATGAAAAAGAAAGTCGCTGTTACTGACGCCTGAGCGTGGATTACACCGCGTGCCGCCAGCGCGTATTTCACATAGTTCGCTGCCTTCGGGGTACATTTCGATCAGGCTGGCAATAATCCCGCTGCGACCATTGCCCCGCTCAACAATCGCGCACGCCGCACCATCACCAAAAATTAATGACGATTCTTCATGGTTCCAGTCAATACCGCGTGAAGCGATATCCGCCGAAACGATGGCGATCCGCCGATATGCTCCGCTGTTTAATAATCCGGCAGCCACTTCCAGTGCAGAAATAAAGCTAACGCAACTGCTGTTGATATCAAACCCGGCAATGCCTGCAGGCATGGCTGCGGCTTTGAGAATATGAATTGCGCTACAGGGTAATGCCTGTACAGCAACGGCTGACGCACAAATTAACAGATCAATATCACACGGTTTTAACGCAGCAGTCGACAACGCATTATGCAAAGCTTCTGCTGCTAGTTCGGCCTGACTGGCGTCGTTACTGGCGAAATAACGCCAGCAAATGCCGGAACGTCGCTCAACATAGCCCGCAGGTTTATTTAGCTGAACATCCAGTTGTTGAGAAGTGATTTTATTCGGTGGTAAGGCGATCCCCGTGGCGATTATTTTTAACGCCGCGGAGATCGTCGGTTGATTAGGTCGATCCACGGTCAGTGCTCCTTCACTGCTCCAGGGGGACATATCATAGAGGTGGGATACGTTTCCCTACAATCCGAAAAAATTGACAGTGTGTAACTGGCAATTTCAGCAGGCTGACAACGTACTCTGCGTTATGCCGGATGCGGCGTGAGGCCTACAAAAATGAGCTAATTCCATATATTGCAGAATTCTCGTAGGCCTGATAAGCGCAGCGCATCAGGCACTTTGCCATTTTGCGCCAGACGACTTATTTTTCTGGCTTAGTGGCGAGCACGCACCAACTGATACTTACGCGTCAAATACTCTACCGGTACGCTCCAGATGTGTACCAGACGCGAGAACGGGAACAGCAGGAATAAAGTCATCCCCAGCACCAGGTGCAGACGGAAAATAAACGCCACGCCGTCGAGGTGTTGAGAAGCGCCACCGTGGAAGGTCACTACTGACTGCGCCCAACCAACCAGTTTCATCATCTCACTACCGTCCATATGCTGAGCGGAGAATGGAATGGTCAGCAAACCCAGTGCACACTGGATGACTAACAGTGACAGGATCAGGATGTCTGCTCCGGTAGTGGTTGCACGCACGCGCGGGCTGAACAGACGGCGTTTCAGTAACAGCACACCACCAATCAGGCACAGCACGCCGCTGGCACCACCAGCAAACATCGCCATTTTCTGTTTCACTTCAATCGGCAGCCACGCTTCGTAAACCCAGTGCGGCGTCAGCATACCGAGGAAGTGACCGACAAAAATCCCCAGAATCCCGATATGGAACAGGTTCGACGCCAGGTTCATCCCTTTGCGATCCAGCATCTGGCTGGACGCCGCGCGCCAGGTGTACTGCCCGTAGTCATAGCGCAGCCAGCTACCAATCAGGAAGACCGCCCCTGCAATGTACGGGTAGATATCAAAGAAGAACATATTCAGGAATTGCATTAGTGCTGTCCTCCGGTGGTGATATTCAGATATTGCGGCGCGACGGCACCCGCAAAGCGACGTTGATGGGCAGTGATTGCCGAATCACCGCAGCCTTTGTCAGCAAAGAACTTAACCTGCTCTTCTTCCCAGACGGCATCCAGCGCCTGCGGCGTATCATCGCGTGCTTCATCGGCAATTTTTTCCGCCACTTTGTCGCTGTCGATAGCGGTATTCGCCAGTTTGAGCAGCAAATCAAACAACACCGCGTAGCGGCTCTCACGCTGTTGCAGACGAGCACTCAGCAACGCCAGAATCGGCGCAATGTCCTGCAAGCCTCCTACCGCTTCGCTTTTCGGCAACTGCGCCAGATACTCCAGATACAGCGGCAGATGATCTGGCAATTCACGGCTATTTAGCTGCAAGCCGTGCTGCTCGTACTGCGCCAACAGGTCAACCATTGCCTGGCCACGATCGCGGGATTCGCCATGAACATGTTCGAACAGCAGTAGCGATGTGGCGCGACCACGGTCAAACAGTTCGCTGTACTGCGCCTGCGCATCCAGCGGATCAAGCGCGGTTAAATCACGCAGGAAAATGCCCAGCGCATGGGCATCTTCTTTCTGTAAGTTTTCCGACGCGGCAATAGCCTCAAACATCTCTTGTTGATGCTGCCACAAGGCAGCATCCGGATATTCAAGGAGGCGCGAAACAATCACGAGTTCGATCATGGATGCGGCTCCGTTTTGCTGGTCACGTCGATGGCATCGATACGGCGGCTGTTGAACAGATTAAATTTCGTATCTGAGCCGTGGCAGCCGTCACCAAAGGTAAAGCCGCAGCCATTTTTCTCCGGGAAAGCTTCCCGCGCCAGTTCACGATGGCTGCTCGGCACCACAAAGCGATCTTCATAGTTAGCAATCGCCAGATAACGGTACATCTCCTGCGCCTGAGCTTCGGTCAGACCGACCTCTTCCAGCGCACGGGTATCGACTTTACCGTCAACGGTTTCAGCTCGTTTGTAATGACGCATTGCCAGCATACGTTTCAGCGCGAGCAGCACCGGTTGGGTATCACCGGCGGTCAGCAGATTCGCCAGATACTGAACCGGGATACGCAGACTTTCAACGTCTGGCAGAATGCCGTTGCTACCCAGTTCGCCCGCATCTGCCGCAGACTGAATCGGTGACAGAGGCGGAACGTACCAGACCATCGGCAGCGTGCGATATTCCGGATGCAGCGGCAGCGCCAGCTTCCACTCCATCGCCATTTTATAAACCGGCGACTGCTGTGCCGCTTCAATAACACTCAGCGGAATACCGTCCTTAATTGCCTGCTCAATGACTTTCGGATCGTTCGGATCGAGGAACACTTCCAGTTGGCGCTGGTAGAGATCTTTCTCGTTCTCGGTGCTGGCTGCACGTTCAATAGCGTCCGCATCGTACAGCAGCACGCCGAGATAACGGATACGACCCACGCAGGTTTCTGAACACACGGTCGGTTGACCCGCTTCAATACGCGGATAGCAGAAAATGCATTTCTCAGACTTACCGCTCTTCCAGTTGAAGTAGATTTTTTTGTACGGGCATCCGGTGATGCACATACGCCAGCCACGGCATTTATCCTGATCGATCAGGACGATGCCATCTTCTTCACGCTTGTAGATCGCACCGCTCGGGCAGGTCGCCACACATGCCGGGTTCAGACAGTGTTCGCACAGGCGCGGCAGATACATCATGAAGGTGTTTTCGAACTGGCTATACATCGCCTTCTGGATGTTGTCGAAGTTCTTGTCTTTCGCCAGTTTGTCAAATTCGCCGCCCAGGTCATCTTCCCAGTTCGGCCCTTTTTCGATTTTCGCCATCCGTTCGCCAGTAATCAGCGAACGCGGGCGAGCAATCGGCTGCGATTTGCTGCCTTCCGGCGCGGTATGCAGGTTCTGATAGTCAAAATCGAACGGCTCGTAATAATCGTCGATCCCCGGCAGATGCGGGTTAGCGAAGATTTTACCCAACAACATGGCGCGGTTACCCATGCGCGGTTGCAGTTTGCCGTTGATTTTACGGATCCAGCCGCCTTTATATTTTTCCTGGTTTTCCCAGTCGGTCGGGAAACCCTGACCCGGCTTGGTTTCAACGTTGTTGAACCACGCGTACTCCACGCCTTCGCGGCTGGTCCAGACGTTTTTACAGGTAACTGAACAGGTGTGGCAGCCGATGCACTTATCGAGATTCAGCACCATGCCGACTTGTGAACGAATTTTCATTTTACGCTCTCCTGTACCTGGTCATTGCCTTCGCCATCTAACCAGTCAATGTTCTTCATCTTACGCACTACAACAAACTCATCGCGGTTAGAACCTACTGTGCCGTAGTAGTTAAAGCCGTATGCCAGATGGGCATAGCCACCGATCATATGCGTCGGTTTCGGCGTAATACGGGTGACCGAGTTATGGATGCCCCCACGCTGTTGGGTGATTTCTGAACCAGGCAAGTTAACGATACGTTCCTGCGCGTGGTACATCATGGTCATCCCTGCCGGAACACGCTGGCTGACAACCGCACGGGCAGTTAGCGCACCGTTGCTGTTGAAGACTTCAATCCAGTCGTTATCGGCAATACCCAGCTCTTTCGCATCAGCTTCGCTCAGCCAGACCACCGGGCCACCGCGACCTAAGGTCAGCATCAGCAGGTTGTCGCTGTAAGTGGAGTGGATCCCCCACTTCTGGTGCGGCGTCAGGAAGTTGAGGGCTTTTTCCGGATTACCGTTGGATTTCTGCCCCATCACTTCTTTCACCGAACGGGTGTCGATCGGCGGACGATAAACCAGCAGGCTTTCACCGAAATCACGCATCCACTGATGATCCTGATACAACTGCTGACGACCAGAGAGCGTGCGCCACGGAATCAACTCGTGAACGTTGGTGTAACCGGCGTTGTAAGAAACGTGTTCGTCTTCCAGACCAGACCAGGTCGGGCTGGAGATAATTTTACGCGGCTGTGCCTGAATATCGCGGAAGCGGATCTTCTCGTCTTCTTTATTCAGCGCCAGATGCGTATGGTCACGACCAGTAAACTCACTCAGTGCCGCCCAGGCTTTCACGGCCACCTGACCGTTGGTTTCTGGTGCCAGCGTCAGGATCATTTCTGCCGCATCAATCGCCGTGTTGAGCATCGGCTGGCCTTTCGCCGGACCTTCCGCTTTGGTGTAGTTGAGCTTACGCAGCAGATCCATCTCGCTCTGGGTGTTCCAGGCGATACCTTTACCACCGTTGCCGATTTTCTCCATCAGCGGACCGATAGAGGTAAAGCGTTCGTAAGTTGCCGGATAATCGCGCTCTACGACCATAATGTGCGGTGCGGTTTTACCTGGGATCAGGTCGCATTCGCCTTTTTTCCAGTCTTTTACATCCAGCGGCTGCGCCAGTTCAGCGGCAGAATCGTGTTGGATCGGCAGCGTGACGATGTCGGTTTCTTTACCCAGATGACCAACGCACACTTCGGAGAATTTCTTCGCGATGGCTTTGTAGATTTCCCAGTCACTTTTCGCTTCCCAGGCCGGATCGACCGCCGCAGACAGCGGGTGAATAAACGGATGCATATCCGAAGTATTCATGTCGTCTTTTTCGTACCAGGTTGCAGTCGGCAAAATGATGTCGGAGTAGAGACAGGTGCTCGACAGACGGAAGTCCAGCGTCACCACCAGATCCAACTTGCCTTCCAGACCGTTGTCCTGCCAGTCCACTTCTTCCGGCTTCACTCCGCCCTGCTGCCCCAGATCTTTGCCCTGGATACCATGTTCCGTCCCCAGCAGGTACTTGAGCATAAACTCGTGACCTTTACCGGAAGAACCCAGCAGGTTAGAACGCCAGATGAACAGGTTACGCGGATGGTTTTTGCCGTTTTCCGGCTGCTCCGCAGCAAAACGAATGGAACCGTCTTTCAGGGATTTCACCGTATAGTCAACCGGATTCATCCCGGCTTTTTCTGCTTCACGTGCGATGGTCAGCGGGTTAGTGCCTAACTGCGGAGCAGATGGCAGCCAGCCCATACGTTCAGCACGCACGTTAAAGTCGATCATGTGGCCGGTATAACGGGATTTATCCGCCAGCGGTGACAGCAGCTCTTCCGCCGTGACGGTTTCATAACGCCACTGGCTGGAGTGGTTATAGAAATAAGAGGTACTGTTCATATGACGTGCCGGACGCTGCCAGTCAAGGGCAAACGCCAACGGCTGCCAGCCGGTTTGCGGACGCAGTTTTTCCTGACCTACGTAGTGTGCCCAGCCGCCGCCGCTCTGACCGACACAACCGCAGAAAATCAGCATGTTGATCAGACCACGATAGTTCATATCGAGGTGATACCAGTGGTTCAGACCGGCACCAACGATAATCATCGAACGACCGTGCGTTTTATCAGCGTTGTCAGCAAATTCACGGGCTATACGGATAATTTGCGAACGTGAGACACCGGTGATCTTCTCAGCCCAGGCCGGAGTGTAGGCTTTCACATCATCATAGCTGGTTGCGCAGTTGACGTCGTTCAGACCACGTTCCAGGCCATAGTTTGCCAGCGTCAAGTCATAAACCGTAGTCACCAGCGCGGTGCTGCCATCAGCCAGTTGCAGGCGTTTCACCGGCAGTTTGTGCAGCAGAACGTTTTCCAGTTCCACTTTGTTAAAGTGTTCAGTGCCGTCGCCGCCAAAGTACGGGAAGCCCACTTCAGCAATCTCATCCTGGCTACCCAGCAGGCTAAGTTGCAGTTCGGTTTCTTCGCCGGTTTTGCCGTCACGTTGCTCCAGATTCCATTTGCCCTTCTCGCCCCAGCGGAAGCCAATAGAACCATTCGGCGCGACCATTTCGCCTTGCGTATTAAAGGCCACGGTTTTCCATTCAGGATTGTTTTCCTGGCCCAGCGCGTCAACCAGATCGGCGGCACGCAGCATACGACCCGCAGCGTAATAACCATCGCGTTCTTCCAGCATCACCAGCATCGGCATGTCGGTGTAGCGACGCACATAGTCGGTGAAATACTGACTTGGGTTATCAAGATGGAACTCACGCAGCATTACGTGGCCCATCGCCAGCGCCATCGCCGCATCGGTGCCTTGTTTCGGTGCCAGCCACAGGTCGCACAGTTTAGCGATCTCAGCATAGTCAGGTGTTACGGCAACGGTTTTGGTGCCTTTGTAACGCACTTCGGTAAAGAAGTGAGCATCTGGAGTACGGGTCTGCGGAACGTTAGAACCCCAGGCAATGATGTAGCTGGAGTTGTACCAGTCAGCAGATTCCGGCACGTCAGTCTGCTCACCCCAGGTTTGCGGAGAAGCTGGAGGCAGGTCGCAGTACCAGTCATAGAAGCTTAAGCAAGTACCGCCAATCAGGGAGAGATAGCGGGCACCCGATGCGTAAGAAACCATCGACATTGCCGGGATTGGCGAGAAACCAGCAACACGGTCCGGACCGTAGTTTTTGATGGTGTAAACGTTAGACGCGGCGATCAGTTCGTTCACTTCCTGCCAGGAAGAACGAACAAAACCACCGCGTCCACGCGCTTGCTTAAAGCTTTTCGCCTTATCGGCGTCTTCAATAATAGAAGCCCATGCCTCAACCGGATCGCTATGCAGCGCTTTCGCTTCACGCCACATTTTCATCAGGCGTTTGCGCATCATCGGGTATTTCAGGCGGTTGGCGCTATAGAGATACCAGGAATAGCTGGCACCGCGCGGGCAGCCGCGAGGTTCATGGTTTGGCAGATCCGGACGGGTACGCGGATAGTCAGTCTGCTGGGTTTCCCAGGTCACCAGACCGTTTTTAACGTAGATTTTCCAGCTACAGGAGCCGGTGCAGTTTACCCCGTGGGTAGAGCGGACGATTTTGTCATGCTGCCAACGCTGGCGATATCCATCCTCCCAGTCACGGTTGGTATTGAGAAGCTGGCCATGCCCATCGGCAAAGGTTTCACCCTTCTGTTTGAAGTAGCGAAACCGGTCCAGGAATTTACTCATCGGTTTTCTCCTGTGGGAGCCTGTCGGCTCTCTGATAAATCGACATTGCTAATGTTTAAAATGAAGGTAACGCTCTGAAACGTCGTGGGAATTGATAACGATCAAGTGTGGAGGGGATGAAAAATAAAGTAATTTCCTAATATACCTCTTTGGGGTAATTAAAATGTTTCACCTAACATATTGTAAGTTAATAACTTTTACATCTAAGCACATTTAAACGCTTCGGATTTTTATACAGGTGGGTATTAAGGAGTATCCCCCATGGATGACATATTAATGATGCTTAATGACGCCGTTGAAATAATTATCCCTCTGAAAGTATGTTGTAACTAAATGACAAATAAAAAAAGCGCGACATTACGCCGCGCAAAGGATAATCAAATATTACGATTTATTTTTTAGAATGCCGACCATATACCACCCAGGTAATTACCACGCAGGCGATATAGAAAATCAAAAATACTTTCATTGCACCGACTGGCGAACCCGTTAATGCCAGTGAGCTACCGAACGCTTTCGGGATAAAGAAGCCACCGATAGCACCAATGGCAGAGATAAAGCCCAGCGCCGCTGCAGTGTCGGTTGCTGCCTCACGCATAGCGCGTTCGTCAGAACCACCTTCTGCTTTCACGCGATCCATCGTCAGTTTACGGAAAATCACGGAAATCATCTGGAAGGTGGAACCACTCCCCAACCCCGCCGTCAGGAACAGCGCGAGGAAGACCGCGAAGAACGCCATGAAACTTCCGCCCTGCCCGTCAGTCGGTAAGGTGAGGAACAGCAGGCCGCTGAAAATCGCCATCAGGACAAAGTTCACCAGCGTTACACGGGTGCCGCCGAGACGGTCAGACAGAGCCCCCCCCGCAGAACGTGCCAGTGCGCCAATAAACGGTCCGAAGAAGGCGTAGTGCAGAATCTGCACATCCGGGAACTGCGTTTTTGACAGCATGGCAAAACCCGCAGAGAAGCCGATGAAGGAGCCGAAAGTCGCCAGATACAGCAGGCTCATAATCCACAGATGACCCCGTTTGAGTACCGGCAACTGCTCCTTGATGGAGGCTTTCGAGGTAGCAAGGTCGTTCATGCCAAACCACGCCGCAATGGTGAAGATGGCGAGGAACGGCACCCATATCCAGGAGGCGTTAGCCAGATACAATTCGCTGCCATCCGGTTGTGTTACGCCCTGGCTACCAAATGCAGCAAAAATCGACAGTGATACCACCAGCGGAGCAACCAACTGCATAACGCTGACGCCCATGTTACCCAGACCACCATTCAGGCCCAGCGCGCCACCCTGTTTCTGCTTCGGAAAGAAGAAGCTGATGTTTGCCATACTGGAAGCGAAGTTCGCGCCAGCAAAGCCGCACAGCAGAGAAATGATGATAAATACGCTGTATGGCGTAGTGGTATCCTGCACGGCAAAACCCAGCCAGACACAAGGAATAATCAGAATACCAGTACTAAACGCCGTCCAGCGACGCCCACCGAAGATTGGAACCATAAAGGAGTATGGCACCCGCAATAATGCGCCAGAAACCGAAGGTAGTGCGGTTAAAAGAAATAGCTGATCGGTCGTAAAATTAAAGCCGACTTTCGGTAAGTTCACCGCGACAGCACTGAATAACATCCATACGCAAAACGCCAGCAGCAGACAGGGAACGGAAATCCACAGGTTGCGGCTGGCAATACGTTGACCGCGTTGTTGCCAGAACGCAGGATCTTCCGGTCGCCAATCTGTAATGACAGCTCCAGTAGCCCTTTCGGGGGCGGATGAGTGACTCATAGACACCTCTGATACTCGTTTCGATGTCTGCCACCTTAGTGGCTGTAGCTAAAGGTAATTTGATATAAATCAAACGACAATATAACTTTATCTATCATTGATATTTATCATTACCCATAGTGAGTACAGAGATTTCATAAAAATTATGAGATTTTTCACGGCGCTGTAAAATCCCTACCCTTACTGATGTAAAACGCCTAACCACACGGCAAATAAGGAGTAACTCTTTCCGGGTATGGGTATACTTCAGCCAATAGCTGAGAATAATGCCATTTCAGAATGTATCATCACATTCATTAAGGTTATTGCTCATTCAAAGCCTGAAGGAAGAGGTTTACATGCTTAAACGTTGTCTCTCTCCGCTCACCCTGGTCAATCAGGTTGCGCTTATTGTTTTGCTTTCTACCGCTATTGGACTGGCGGGGATGGCGGTTTCTGGCTGGCTGGTGCAAGGCGTTCAGGGCAGCGCTCATGCCATCAACAAAGCAGGATCGCTGCGTATGCAAAGTTACCGCCTGCTGGCAGCGGTGCCATTAAGCGAGAAAGACACGCCGTTGCTAAAAGAGATGGAGCAAACCGCCTTTAGCCCAGAATTAAGCCGTGCCGCAGAACGCGACGGGCAACAGGAACAACTAAAAAGTTTGCAGGAGTACTGGCGCAATGAACTCGTTCCAGGACTATTACGTGCGCAAACCAGAGAAACCGTATCGGCAGACGTCAGTCAGTTTGTTGCCGGGCTGGATCAGTTAGTCTCAGGTTTTGATCACACCACTGAAATGCGCATTGAGACGGTAGTGATGGTCCACCGGGTGATGGCGGTGTTTATGACATTGCTCTTGGTCTTCACCATTATCTGGCTGCGAGCGCGACTGCTGCAACCGTGGCGGCAATTGCTGGCGATGGCGAGTGCGGTAAGTCACCGTGATTTTAGCCAGCGGGCACATATCAGCGGTCGCAATGAAATGGCGATGTTAGGAACAGCGCTGAACAATATGTCTGCGGAACTGGCGGAGAGTTATGCCGTACTTGAGCAGCGAGTACGGGAAAAAACCGCCGGTCTGGAACATAAAAATCAGATCCTCTCTTTTTTGTGGCAGGCTAACCGTCGTTTGCATTCTCGCGCCCCGCTGTGTGAACGCCTGTCTCCCGTACTCAACGGCTTACAAAATTTAACCCTACTGCGTGATATCGAACTGCGGGTGTATGACACTGAAGATGAAGAGAACCATCAGGAGTTCACCTGCCAGTCGGATATGACCTGCGATGACAAAGGCTGCCAACTCTGCCCGCGCGGCGTATTACCTGTTGGCGATCGCGGCACGACCCTGAAATGGCGACTGACCGATTCTCATATGCAGTACGGAATTTTGCTGGCGACTCTGCCGCAGGGCCGCCATCTAAGCCATGATCAACAGCAACTGGTGGATACGCTGGTTGAGCAATTAACCGCCACTCTGGCACTGGATCGCCATCAGGAACGCCAGCAGCAGTTGATCGTGATGGAAGAGCGTGCCACCATTGCGCGCGAACTGCATGATTCTATTGCCCAATCTCTCTCTTGCATGAAGATGCAGGTGAGTTGTTTACAGATGCAAGGCGACGCGCTGCCAGAAAGCAGCCGCGACCTGTTAAGCCAGATCCGTAACGAACTGAATGCTTCCTGGGCGCAGTTGCGTGAGCTGCTCACCACATTCCGTTTACAGCTCACCGAACCGGGGTTACGCCCGGCACTGGAAGCAAGTTGTGAAGAATACAGCGCCAAATTTGGCTTTCCGGTGAAGCTGGATTACCAATTGCCACCGCGCCTGGTGCCTTCGCATCAGGCAATCCATCTGTTGCAAATTGCCCGTGAGGCATTAAGTAACGCCCTCAAACATTCGCAAGCGAGCGAGGTCGTGGTAACAGTGGCGCAAAACGATAATCAGGTCAAACTGACCGTCCAGGATAACGGCTGCGGAGTGCCTGAAAATGCCATCCGCAGCAATCACTACGGCATGATAATTATGCGTGACCGTGCGCAAAGTCTGCGTGGCGACTGCCGCGTCCGCCGTCGTGAATCAGGTGGCACCGAAGTGGTGGTCACTTTTATTCCCGAAAAAACTTTCACAGACGTCCAAGGAGATACCCATGAGTAATCAGGAACCGGCTACTATCCTGCTGATCGACGATCACCCGATGCTGCGAACTGGCGTAAAACAGCTTATCAGCATGGCCCCCGATATCACCGTGGTTGGCGAAGCAAGTAATGGCGAGCAGGGTATTGAACTGGCGGAATCTCTCGATCCGGATCTGATTCTGCTTGATCTGAATATGCCCGGCATGAACGGTCTGGAAACGCTGGATAAACTGCGTGAAAAATCTTTATCCGGTCGCATTGTGGTATTCAGCGTCTCTAACCATGAAGAGGACGTGGTCACCGCCCTGAAACGCGGCGCAGATGGCTATCTGTTAAAAGATATGGAGCCGGAAGATCTGTTGAAAGCGTTACATCAGGCTGCTGCTGGCGAAATGGTATTAAGCGAGGCGTTAACCCCCGTTCTGGCCGCCAGCCTGCGTGCTAACCGCGCGACTACTGAACGCGACGTCAACCAGTTAACGCCGCGCGAGCGCGATATTCTGAAGCTGATTGCTCAGGGCTTACCGAATAAGATGATTGCCCGCCGCCTGGACATCACAGAAAGCACGGTAAAAGTACATGTGAAGCACATGCTGAAAAAAATGAAGCTCAAATCTCGTGTGGAAGCCGCGGTATGGGTGCATCAGGAACGTATTTTCTGATTATGGTTCCCAGCGCAGTTCGTCCTTTGCCATCGCATCGAAAGGTTCGGCAAGCGTTAGCGTGATCTCATTGGAGGAGACACGCTGTCCCTGGTTATCTTCCACCACCACCGACAATCGCCAGTGATTGCTCGCCCCTTCCCCGCTCTGCCAGTCCGGCATGATCAGCGTCCAGCCATCCGTACTGTTGGCAGTTGCTCCCGACGTCAGACTTAACATCTGCGTATCTCCCTGCCAGATCAATTGGCGAATACCGTAACGACTGTGGATTTGTAATTTCAGCGGTACAGATTCGCCGGGTTTAAGATCCCAGGGCGGCGTCGCCAGAAACACCGTTAAAGTTTTACGCTGATGATACTCAATAACCGGCAAATTATTTCGCTGCGGATTGTCATAGCGACTACCGCGCAGCGACTGACTTTCCGCAACTTCACCAGCAGACAGTTGTTTATTGAGCGGCACGCCAAAACGGTAGTTAATATTCAGTCCGAGGTTATTTTGGCGTTCTCCACTTTCGCCTTGTTTATGCTGGGCGGTCACTGTGACGAGTGGCACAGGTGTGTAATTTAGCCCCAGACTCAAGGCAACTGGATTGTGATACCCCGTGCCAGAGTTAAACAGATCAACACTCTGGCCAAAATATTGTTCGACGCTGACGCTGGTGTTGATATGTTGGTAAAACGGCATTCGCATTCGGGCGGTCAGATCGTAACCGCGCGCCATACGTTGCTCAAGCGAAGCTGTCTGTTCACGCCATGAGGCAAAAGGCTGATAATAATTTGCCGACAGGCGCAGATATTCTCCCCAGGCTTCAGCGCCAAAGCCTGCCCGCTGAAGATTTTCATCCAACAAGTTGTCATAAAACGTGTTGTATCCCATCAACCACGAGCCATGCTTCCAGCGTTGACCCACGCCAAGATTACTTACCAGACCATCGTCCTGCTGGGTCAGTCCAACCTGGCTCCATGTGAGATAGCGCTCGTTATCCAGCAACGGTACAAACCAGCTTCCCCGACTTCCGGTGAAATGTCCTTCGTTATCCACTTTGACGTCAACACTGGCGTTCCCCCACGGCGAAAGCCAGGATTCTACATGCTGATTAACCTGCTGGCTAAGCGCATCACGGACTTTTCCCAGCGCAAAGGCTTTCGCTTGTTCGCCTGTATCCTGACCGTTATCAGTCATACTGGTTTCGCCAAAATCTTTCACAATTTCAGCGAAGTGTTTTTCACCGTCATGATTTTCCGGTGCCATTCCTAAATCCGGCAGACCATCATTATCGTTATCAAAAGGATTTGTCGATTGCTGCTCAAAGGATGGCTGTGCATCAGCCATACCGCCTGCCAGCAGCAAGAGTAAAAAAAGCGGGATAACACGAAAGACGATACGGCTCAAAACGTCAGTAGTTTCCGATAAAAATGAACACTCATTACTTTATAGAATAACGATTACTGGTAACTTTTCTCGTACTTTCTCACGCTTTATGGAAAATCCTAAAAATGCGGCAAATTGGTCAGACAGCACAAAAACAGTAAGATATAAATAGAAAGTCTAATTCTCTGAATACAGGAGTGAATAATGCAAAAAATCGTGATCGTTGCCAATGGAGCCCCCTACGGGAGTGAATCCTTATTTAACAGCCTGCGGCTGGCCATTGCGCTACGAGAGCAGAAGAGCGACCTGGATCTGCGTCTGTTTCTGATGTCTGATGCGGTCACTGCCGGATTGCGCGGACAAAAACCAGGGGAAGGCTACAATATTCAGCAAATGCTGGAGATCCTCACGGCGCAAAATGTACCCGTGAAACTGTGCAAGACCTGCACCGATGGTCGCGGCATCAGCCCACTTCCGCTGATTGACGGGGTTGAAATTGGCACCCTGATCGAACTGGCGCAATGGACGCTGGCAGCCGATAAAGTGCTCACATTTTAATGTCTGGCGGGGCGTCCGACGCCCCACTATGACAGATGTTTCATCAGGCAAATCCTGGCCGTAACACACCATCCGGAAAATTATCCGCCAGCAGTTTTTTCACCGACACCAGCAAATCATTTAACCCGTCATCCTGCATCCCCAGCTTGATAAGCTCTTGTTCCAGTGAAAACAGGTATTGTGCGTTGGTTCCCAGCGGACCGCTCGCTGCCGCAATCAACGGCGCGATGACCTGAGCACGAGTGTCGGATTCATATTCTGGATGCCGTGGATCCATAATAAATACCAGTGCGTTTACTGTGCGCCCGTCATCAAGATCAAGCTGGCACCAGGTTGGCAGATAACAGCCAGTAATCATCTCCCGCTTCCACAGCAAAGTCAGTTCCTGCTCGAGCGCCCCTTCCGGTAAGCGATACGCCACCCCTGTGGTGCGACCGCCCTCTTTCAGAGCAAGCATCCGTCCCGGCTGGTGCACTGTCCCGCGCCCCGCGGTCAGACGCAGACAAAACGCCCGGTGCCACCCAACCAACGTACCGGTACACGACTCGATAAACTCCAGCGCCGGATTCCACATCAGCGACCCATAGCCGAAGATCCACACCGGTCCGTTATCAGGACGGCAAGCCAGCGTCGCCGCCAGCGAGGCCGCCCGTTGTTCTGCTGACCATAAGAGTGATTCTTCAATGGCACCAAATGCCGTTTTACAATCGGCATTCATTAAGAAATCACGCGTTATCACCTTATACCTCCGCCACTGCATACTTCCTTGCGACAACTTATTGGTGTCTTCCGGACATTTTTACTGCTCATTTTGAAACCACTCTCGGGACAATATGCATTTCTCAGACCACTTGCAAGGCGACGCCGCACGAATAGCTTTAGTTCATCTCTGGGGATTACTCTTTTTTATGCCATTTATCATCATCCCCTTTGGCATATTCATGTTTCACTGCGGACCAGGCCACTTTATGCGCTGTCTCTTCACGACTGGCGTCATCACGCCGATCTTCTTTATCTTTATATTGATCCCAGGCGCTGTTGAATGCCTCTTTATAGATATCCTGGGCATGAGACGGTAGAACGTGTTTTACATTTTCTGGCAGATCGCTTTTTGTTTTATACGGCATTACTGACTCCTTTTTAAAGGTGAACTTTAAGTGTGGTCAACAATATCCACGCTTGCCAGCGTATAAGAATTCCCACGTTAGAATCTTCTTAAGAGACGCTAATACAAACATTGGCTAAACGCGTTGATTATTTTTATCCCCCAAAGAGTAAAAAAGCGGCAGCGGGGTAAAATTTCGTAAAATGTTACCGATATCCAGACACTTTCTGTTATTTTTTCCACCGATTTATTACATTTCCGACAAATTCATCTGCAAAGGGATAACCATAATGACAAATGCTCACGAGGCGGTAAAAACCCGCCACAAGGAGACCTCGCTTATTTTCCCGGTTCTGGCGCTGGTGGTGCTGTTCCTGTGGGGAAGCGCTCAGACACTACCAGTGGTCATTGCCATCAACCTTCTTGCGCTTATTGGTATTTTAAGCAGTGCCTTTAGTGTTGTCCGTCATGCTGACGTATTAGCGCATCGCCTGGGTGAACCTTATGGTTCTCTTATTCTTAGCCTTTCCGTGGTTATTCTTGAAGTCAGTCTGATCTCAGCCTTAATGGCGACCGGCGATGCCGCGCCGACGTTAATGCGAGATACGCTCTATTCAATCATTATGATTGTTACCGGTGGGCTGGTTGGTTTTTCATTACTGTTGGGCGGACGCAAATTTGCCACCCAATATATGAATCTGTTTGGTATTAAACAGTATTTGATCGCCCTGTTTCCGCTGGCAATTATTGTGCTGGTATTCCCGATGGCTCTGCCTGCGGCGAATTTCTCAACCGGTCAGGCGTTACTGGTGGCATTAATTTCCGCGGCAATGTACGGCGTATTTTTGCTGATTCAGACCAAAACGCACCAGAGTCTGTTTGTCTATGAGCACGAGGATGACAGCGATGATGACGATCCGCACCACGGCAAACCGTCTGCCCATAGCAGTCTGTGGCATGCTGTCTGGCTGATTATCCATCTGATAGCGGTGATTGCAGTCACCAAAATGAACGCCAGCCCACTGGAAACGCTCCTCACCAGCATGAATGCCCCGGTGGCCTTTACCGGTTTCCTGGTGGCACTGTTGATTCTTTCGCCGGAAGGTTTAGGGGCGTTAAAAGCCGTATTAAACAACCAGGTCCAGCGTGCGATGAATCTGTTCTTTGGTTCGGTATTAGCGACAATTTCACTGACCGTACCTGTCGTAACGCTGATCGCCTTTCTGACGGGCAACGAATTGCAGTTTGCTCTTGGTGCACCGGAGATGGTGGTGATGGTGGCCTCTTTAGTACTGTGTCATATCTCATTCTCCACCGGGCGTACTAACGTCCTCAACGGCGCAGCGCATCTGGCTCTGTTTGCCGCCTATTTGATGACGATATTTGCCTGACATTGATATCTCCCCTGATGACAGAGATCGGGGGAGATAAGAAAAATCCCTCCGTGTTTCATCTCTTTTGACCTTCCTGAGTAATTCATTAATCAGAATTGCGAGCCTGTGCCACCGCTTGCACGAAATCACTGCAACAGTTGGTGAAAATCCGGAATGTACTCTTCATTACGAACGTTTCAGGGGTGAAGTAAAGAAAACTTGAAGTGTAGTATCCACGCCAAGCCGGAGTTATCCGGTGAGGCGCAATGTTGTGGGGGCTTTATCCCTGGCGGCATTGGTTGCTGGAAAGAGAAAACCCCCGCACGTTGAGAGGTCAAACCTGACAACAGAACGGGGGCTAATCTTGAAACCAGACACTTCAAGAATAGCCGCAAAACGTTGTCATTACAACAAAAAGGCGGCTATATGACGCTCGCGCAGTTTGCCATAACTTTCTGGCACGACCTGGCAGCACCGATCCTTGCGGGAATTATCACCGCAGCGATTGTCGGCTGGTGGCGTAACCGGAAATAAGGTGAAGACGGGTGTCAGGCTGCCGTGATGGCAATATGCGCCCGAAACCGGCCGCAGGAGTAACAACCTGCGGCCTTTTTTGTATCCTTTGGCCATAAAAAACTGCACCTTAATCAGTTGGGTGTCCAACTTTTGGGGTGCAGCCAAAACGCTAAGGCTTTTGTTTTTAAGCAAAAAGATTACTTGCTGGTATCGAGTTCTTCGAAACCTTTAACCAGCTCATCAATTGCTTTCATCTGCTTGAGGAATGGTTCCAGTTTCGCCAGCGGCAGCGCGGATGGACCATCGCATTTCGCATGTTCCGGATCCGGATGCGCTTCAATAAACAAACCAGCCAGACCTACTGCCATACCGGCACGTGCCAGTTCGGCCACCTGGGCACGACGACCACCGGAAGCTGCACCAAACGGATCGCGGCATTGCAGTGCGTGGGTAACGTCGAAAATTACCGGCGAGTTGCCAGACACTTTCTTCATTACGCTGAAGCCCAGCATATCGACAACCAGGTTGTCATAACCGAAGTTAGCGCCACGATCGCAAAGAATAACTTTTTCGTTGCCGCCTTCTTTGAATTTATCAACGATGTTACCCATCTGGCCTGGGCTGACAAACTGTGGTTTCTTGACGTTAATTACCGCACCAGTTTTCGCCATGGCTTCCACCAGATCGGTCTGGCGAGCAAGAAACGCCGGTAGCTGAATCACATCCACAACATCAGCAACAGGCTGTGCCTGGCTTGGCTCGTGAACGTCGGTGATAATTTTTACGCCAAAAGTTTGCTTCAGCTCCTGGAAGATTTTCATCCCTTCTTCCAGGCCCGGCCCACGATAAGAGTGGATGGAGGAGCGGTTGGCTTTGTCAAAAGAGGCTTTGAACACGTAAGGGATACCCAATTTCTGGGTTACGGTTACGTAGTGCTCGCAAATGCGCATCGCCAGATCGCGGGATTCCAGCACGTTCATACCGCCAAACAGCACGAACGGCAGGTCATTTGCTACGTTGATGTCGCCAATGCTAACCACTTTTTGTTTCATAGGATCGCCTTAATCTTAAGTAAAATGTCGATTAATTAATGCAGCACAATATGTTTATGCGCGATGTTATTAATTTGCGCACGGATCATTTCGCTGATCGGGTCTTCCGGACACTGTTCAACGAAATAACTTAAATCATTCAACGCAACGTGTTCGCAATCCAGTTGCGCGTAAATCAACCCGCGATCGCGAATTTCATACGGATCTTCCGGGTTGAACTGTAACAAGGCTTCGCTGGTGCGTAATGCAAGTTCCATCTGGTTTTCTTCCATCAGTGATGCTTTCAGCGTATCCAACAGCTTGCGGATAACCTCAATGTTATCTGCTTCATCCAGGTCTTCATAAAACAGTTCCGCAGATGGGCTGATATTTCCCTTTAACCATATATCCAGCATATGTTCGCTTAACGATTCACCGTTAAAAGGGTTAATCAGCCAAATTTCGCCATCCGAACATTCAATGCGCAAAATAAGCTGCGTCGGGAAAATCACCGGCAGTAGCGGCAAATCGAGACGATTAGCGACCCACAACAAAATGGCACCTAACGATACCGCACTGCCCTGCCTGTTCTTCAACACATGGTCAAACCATAAAGCATCGGAGAGGCGATAAACACCGCGTGAGGCTTTAAACCCCCATTCGCCGTAAAACAGCGCGATCAATTTTTCCAACTGCTCTTCTAAAGGTAGAAGCTGGTTAATTTCTTCCTTCGCCAGACTAACGAGACGCTCCAGTTCGTCGTATACATCTTGCGAGGGAAAATCGCGGCGGATTGCTTCGCAAGCCAGGATCATGCCTTCGCACAGCGGCGCTTTATTAAATTCGAAATCAGCTAACGATCTCATGACTTACCCCAGTAACGGTACTTTTGTGGTGGCGAGTTTAATGATGATGTACAGCACCACCAGCGCCAGCGGGAAGGTAATAATGCGCACCTGCTGACTGTGCACCCGACGGTAATCGAGAGCAATAAAACCCAAAACGATATAAATGATAACTCCAAACAGCTTTTCAGTCAGCCATTGTGCCTGCCCGGAAAATGGCAGGATGTGCGCTTTAGCCATCAGCGCAACGCCGCTGAACAATAACACTGTATCAATAACTGGCGGCAATACTCGCGTCCAGCGAGCAAATGCCAGTGAATGCTCCTGGTAGCGTAACCAAAAACGCAGGGCTAAAAAGCCGACAGAAAGCACGATACTGATGAGATGAACGCAAAGCAGCGTGTTGAAACTTGTCATCGATAATAGCGACCAAGCGTCACGCGCTCGTTATCACCGTAGTCACGACAGGTTTCGACATCACGATAACCCGCCTGCATAAATGCCTGCCGCACCACTTCGCCCTGCTGCCAGCCATGTTCCAGAAGCAGAAATCCGCCGGATGCGAGTGCATTACGCGACTGTTCGATGATGTGAACGATATCAGCCATACCGCTGTCTGCCGCAACCAGCGCCGACAACGGCTCAAAGCGGACATCGCCTTGTTGAAGATGTGGATCCTGCTCGTCGATATACGGTGGATTGCTAACAATCATCGCAAACTGCTGCTCGTCAAGTGCACTAAACCAGTCGCTTTGCAGGATATGGATATTTTTAATCGCCAGATGCTGTGCATTGCGCTTTGCAAGGGCAACTGCATCAGGCATTCGGTCAACCGCCGTAACATCACAATCCGGGCGTTCACTGGCCAATGCCAGGGCTATCGCCCCAGTGCCAGTACCAAGATCGAGAATGCGACAAGGCCGTTCAGGCAAGCGTGTCAGCGCCTGTTCTACCAGACATTCGGTGTCCGGACGAGGAATCAAAGTCGCTGGCGAAACAAACAACGGCAACGACCAGAATTCACGCACACCGGTTAAATGAGCAACGGGTTCACCGGCGCGACGACGCGCCAGCAGCGCGTCGAGTTGCTCTCGTTGCTCGTCAGTCAGGTGCGTTTCACCAAAGGCGAGAATGTAAGTGCGTCCCTTGCCGGTAACATGTTCCAACAAAATTTCAGCATCGCGCCGCGGGCTTTCACTCGCCTGAAGTTGGTTTATTGCTTCGCGCAACCATTGTTGATATTCCATTATTCTTGCTCGGACAACGCCGCAAGTTGGTCAGCCTGATGTTCCTGAATAATCGGTTCAATCAGCATATCCAGCTTACCTTCCATCACTTCATCCAGACGGTAGAGCGTCAGGTTGATACGGTGATCGGTGACGCGCCCCTGTGGGAAGTTATAGGTACGGTTACGGTCGCTGCGATCGCCACTCCCCAGCAGGTTACGGCGGGTCGAGGCTTCCGCCTGCTGGCGTTTTGCCATTTCCGCCGCATGGATGCGAGCACCGAGCACTGAAAGCGCCTTCGCTTTGTTTTTATGCTGTGAACGTTCATCCTGACATTCAACAACGATGCCGGTCGGCAAGTGGGTAATACGGATTGCCGAATCGGTGGTGTTAACGTGCTGACCTCCCGCTCCTGAAGAGCGGAAAGTATCAATGCGCAAATCCGCCGGGTTGATATCTGGCAGTTCCGCTTCTGGCAGTTCCGGCATTACAGCAACGGTACAAGCAGAAGTATGGATCCGCCCCTGCGATTCCGTGGCAGGGACACGCTGCACGCGATGACCACCGGATTCAAATTTCAACCGACCATACACACCATCGCCGCTGATTTTAGCAATGATCTCTTTATAACCACCATGTTCACCCTCACTGGCGCTCATGATTTCCACACGCCAGCGACGGGTTTCCGCGTAGCGGCTGTACATGCGGAACAGATCGCCAGCAAACAACGCGGCTTCATCGCCGCCGGTTCCGGCGCGCACTTCGAGGAAGGCGTTGCGTTCGTCATCAGGATCTTTTGGCAGCAAAAGAACCTGAAGTTGTTGTTCCAGTTGCTCGCTTTTCTCTTTCGCTTCGCGCAGTTCATCCTGCGCCATCTCACGCATTTCTGGATCGTCGAGCATCATCTGTGCGGTTTCGATATCTTCCTGCACTTGTTGCCAGTCGGTGAAACAGCGCGAAACATCACTTAACTGCGCATATTCACGAGATAATGCGCGAAAACGATCCTGGTCAGCGATGGTTTGCGCATCACCCAGCAATGCCTGAACTTCTTCATGGCGTTCATGCAGGGCTTCCAGTTTGGCAACGATAGAAGGCTTCATAGGCGTAAATGCACCCTGTAAAAAAAGAAAATGATGTACTGCTACTCCAGCCCGAGGCTGTCGCGCAGAATATTCAGGCGTTCGTTATCCCCGTCACGGGCGGCCTGTTGGAGTGATTTCGTTGGCGCATGGATCAGGCGGTTAGTCAGTTTCCATGCCAGATCCTGCATAATGGCTTGCGCGTCGCCGCCCTGTTCAAGGGCCGCTAACGCTTTGGCGGTTAACTCATCGCGAACCTGCTCTGCCTGACTGCGATAATCGCGAATGGTTTCACTGGCGCTTTGTGCACGCAGCCACGCCATAAATTCGCTGGCTTCCTGAGCGACGATGGTTTCCGCCTCCACGGCGGCAGCTTTACGCTGTGCCAGATTGTGCGAAATGATGCTTTGCAGATCATCAACGCTGTAAAGGTAGGCGTTCGCCAGTTTGCCGACTTCCGGCTCGACATCGCGCGGAACGGCAATATCCACCAGCAGCATCGGTTGATTGCGACGGCTTTTTAATGCACGCTCCACCATGCCTTTACCGATGATCGGCAATGGGCTGGCGGTAGAACTAATGATGATATCGGCTTCACGCAGACGTTCATCGATGTCGCTCAATGCAATCACTTCCGCGCCAACTTCATCTGCCAAAATTTGTGCTCGTTCGCGAGTACGGTTGGCGATAATCATCTTCTGCACTTTATGTTCGCGCAGATGACGTGCCACCAGCTCAATAGTTTCGCCCGCCCCCACCAGTAATACCGTCACCGTAGAGAGTGATTCAAAGATCTGTCGCGCCAGTGTACAAGCCGCAAAAGCGACAGACACGGCACTGGCACCAATATCTGTTTCGGTACGAACGCGTTTCGCTACAGAAAAAGATTTCTGGAACATGCGCTCCAGTTCGCTCGCCTTCATATGGCCTTTTTGCGAATCGGCAAACGCTTTTTTCACCTGGCCGAGAATTTGCGGCTCGCCCAGAACCAGTGAATCCAGACCACTGGCGACACGCATTAAGTGGCTAACCGCATCGTTATCCTGATGCCAGTAGAGGCTATTACGCAGATCTTCTTCATTAAGATTATGGTAATCGCACAACCAGCGAATAAGCGCCTCTTGCAGGTTATCCTGTTCTTCAACGCTAAGATAAAGTTCTGTGCGGTTACACGTCGACAGCACCACGCCGCCCTGCACCATCGGCTGCGCGAGCAGGCTGTCCAGCGCCTGATCGAGCTTATCCGGCGAAAACGATACACGTTCTCGCAGCGATACAGGTGCCGTTTTATGGTTGATACCGAGTGCTAAAAGGGTCATGTCTGCGGGAAATAATACCAACGTTGATATGGTTAGTCTGCTCGCATCATACAGGATGCGCGGGATCAATAAAAGAGAGCGCCCCCTTTTGGAGTAATTGCCGAAACCCGTTAGATTCTGGCAATTAAGACAACTTGAACATAGACGATAGCGGACGGTAACGCTAGCATTAAGGGTTATAACTGCAACGTATCTCAAGGACTTGTCATCATTATGCCCCTGCCCGATTTTCGTCTTATCCGCCTGCTACCGCTGGCAGCCCTCGTGCTCACTGCCTGTTCCGTTACCACGCCCAAAGGTCCAGGCAAAAGCCCGGATTCACCACAGTGGCGTCAGCATCAGCAAGACGTTCGTAATCTTAATCAGTATCAGACTCGCGGTGCGTTTGCTTATATTTCCGATCAACAGAAAGTCTACGCCCGCTTTTTCTGGCAGCAAACCGGTCAGGATCGTTACCGTCTGCTGCTGACTAACCCATTGGGCAGCACCGAGCTGGAGCTGAATGCGCAACCAGGTAACGTGCAGTTAGTGGATAACAAAGGCCAGCGCTACACCGCTGATGATGCCGAAGAGATGATAGGCAAATTGACCGGAATGCCAATACCGCTCAATAGTCTGCGTCAGTGGATTTTAGGTTTGCCGGGAGACGCGACCGACTACAAACTAGACGATCAATATCGCCTGAGTGAAATCACCTACAGCCAGAACGGCAAAAACTGGAAAGTGGTATACGGTGGTTATGACACTAAAACGCAACCAGCGATGCCTGCCAATATGGAGCTCACCGACGGTGGTCAGCGCATCAAGTTAAAAATGGATAACTGGATAGTGAAATAATGCGGACTCAGTGGCCTTCTCCGGCAAAACTTAATCTGTTTTTATACATTACCGGTCAGCGTGCGGACGGCTACCACACGTTGCAAACGCTGTTTCAGTTTCTTGATTACGGCGACACCATCAACATTGAACTTCGTGACGATGGGGAAATTCGCCTGTTAACGCCCGTTGAAGGCGTGGAAAACGAAGATAACCTGATTGTTCGCGCGGCACGCTTGCTGATGAAAACAGCAGCCGCCAGCGGGCGTCTTCCGGCGGGAAGCGGTGCAGATATCAGTATTGACAAGCGTTTGCCGATGGGCGGTGGTCTGGGCGGCGGTTCATCCAATGCCGCGACTGTTCTGGTGGCGTTAAATCATCTCTGGCAATGTGGACTCAGCATCGAGGAGCTGGCGAAAATGGGGCTGACGCTGGGCGCTGATGTGCCTGTCTTTGTGCGTGGTCATGCTGCTTTTGCCGAAGGCGTTGGCGAAATATTAACACCGGTGGATCCGCCAGAAAAATGGTATCTGGTAGCACACCCTGGTGTGAGTATTCCGACACCGGTAATTTTTAAAGATCCCGAACTCCCGCGCAACACGCCGAAAAGGTCAATAGAAACGTTGCTAAAATGTGAATTTAGCAATGATTGCGAGGTTATCGCAAGAAAACGTTTTCGCGAGGTTGATGCGGTGCTTTCCTGGCTGTTAGAATACGCCCCGTCGCGCCTGACTGGGACAGGGGCCTGTGTCTTTGCTGAATTTGATACAGAGTCTGAAGCCCGCCAGGTGCTAGAGCAAGCCCCGGAATGGCTCAATGGCTTTGTGGCGAAAGGCGTCAACCTTTCCCCATTGCACAGAGCCATGCTTTAAGCCGGGCAAGCTGAGTTTCGGTGACAACGTCACCTTGTTCCAGACGTTGCATCGCGCTCTTTAATACACCGCCTGGAAAGAATATTGCCTGGCCCGCACAGTTTTCGGCAGATTCTTTCCACCAATGGACGCATGCCTGAGGTTCTTCTCGTGCCTGATATGAAGCTTTTTGCTGGTAACGCCACCCCGGAACTAGCACAACGTATTGCCAACCGCCTGTACACTTCACTCGGCGACGCCGCTGTAGGTCGCTTTAGCGACGGCGAAGTCAGCGTACAAATCAACGAAAATGTACGCGGTGGTGATATTTTCATCATCCAGTCCACTTGTGCCCCTACTAACGACAACCTGATGGAATTAGTCGTTATGGTTGATGCCCTGCGTCGTGCTTCCGCAGGTCGTATCACCGCTGTTATCCCCTACTTTGGCTATGCGCGCCAGGACCGTCGCGTCCGTTCCGCTCGTGTACCAATCACTGCGAAAGTGGTTGCAGACTTCCTCTCCAGCGTCGGTGTTGACCGTGTGCTGACAGTGGATCTGCACGCTGAACAGATTCAGGGTTTCTTCGACGTTCCGGTTGATAACGTATTTGGTAGCCCGATCCTGCTGGAAGACATGCTGCAGCTGAATCTGGATAACCCGATTGTGGTTTCTCCGGACATCGGCGGCGTTGTGCGTGCCCGCGCTATCGCTAAGCTGTTGAACGATACCGATATGGCAATCATCGATAAACGTCGTCCGCGTGCGAACGTTTCCCAGGTGATGCATATCATCGGTGACGTTGCAGGTCGTGACTGCGTACTGGTCGATGACATGATCGACACTGGCGGTACGCTGTGTAAAGCTGCTGAAGCGCTGAAAGAACGTGGTGCTAAACGTGTATTTGCGTATGCGACTCACCCGATCTTCTCTGGCAACGCGGCGAACAACCTGCGTAACTCTGTAATTGATGAAGTCGTTGTCTGCGATACTATTCCGCTGAGCGATGAAATCAAATTACTGCCGAACGTGCGTACTCTGACCCTGTCAGGTATGCTGGCCGAAGCGATTCGTCGTATCAGCAACGAAGAATCGATCTCTGCTATGTTCGAACATTAATCGAACCCGGCTCAAAGACCCGCTGCGGCGGGTTTTTTTGTCTGTAATATCCATTTGTATGACCTATGCCTCCTTCACCTGCCATTTAGTTGACAGATGATGCGCTCACGGATGAAACATTATTGTGAACAAAATATTCTCCTCACATGTGATGCCTTTCCGCGCTCTGATCGACGCTTGCTGGAAAGAAAAATACACTGCCGCACGGTTTACCCGTGACCTGATTGCCGGGATTACCGTCGGGATTATTGCTATTCCGCTGGCGATGGCGTTAGCAATTGGCAGTGGCGTAGCTCCACAGTACGGTTTATACACCGCTGCTGTTGCAGGGATTGTCATTGCTCTGACGGGTGGGTCGCGCTTTAGCGTCTCCGGTCCGACTGCGGCATTTGTGGTAATTCTCTATCCTGTTTCGCAACAGTTTGGACTGGCAGGCCTGCTGGTTGCGACATTGTTGTCTGGGATCTTTTTGATCCTGATGGGGCTGGCACGCTTTGGCCGCCTGATTGAGTATATTCCGGTTTCCGTTACCTTAGGCTTCACCTCGGGTATCGGGATCACCATCGGTACGATGCAGATTAAAGATTTTCTCGGTCTGCAAATGGCTCATGTCCCGGAACATTATCTGCAAAAAGTTGGCGCATTATTTATGGCGCTGCCGACGATTAACGTGGGTGATGCCGCAATTGGTATTGTTACGCTTGGGATCCTGATTTTCTGGCCGCGCCTGGGCATCCGTTTACCTGGTCACCTTCCAGCATTGCTGGCCGGTTGTGCGGTGATGGGAATTGTTAACCTGCTCGGCGGGCATGTTGCTACCATCGGCTCGCAATTCCACTACGTTCTGGCCGATGGCTCCCAGGGTAACGGTATCCCGCAACTGCTGCCGCAGTTGGTGCTACCGTGGGATCTGCCCAATTCAGAATTCACGCTAAGCTGGGACTCCATTCGCACTCTTCTGCCTGCAGCATTCTCAATGGCAATGCTCGGGGCGATTGAATCTCTGCTCTGCGCTGTGGTACTGGATGGTATGACCGGGACGAAACACAAAGCGAATAGTGAGCTGGTCGGCCAGGGGCTGGGGAATATCATTGCCCCATTCTTTGGCGGTATTACCGCTACAGCCGCGATCGCGCGTTCTGCCGCTAACGTCCGTGCCGGGGCGACTTCCCCCATCTCGGCGGTAATTCACTCTATTCTGGTTATTCTTGCCCTGCTGGTACTGGCACCGCTGCTTTCCTGGCTGCCGCTTTCCGCCATGGCTGCCCTGCTGCTGATGGTGGCGTGGAACATGAGTGAAGCGCATAAAGTGGTCGATTTGCTGCGTCATGCGCCGAAGGATGACATCATCGTCATGCTGCTGTGCATGTCACTGACCGTGCTGTTTGATATGGTTATTGCCATCAGCGTAGGGATCGTGCTGGCATCGCTGCTGTTTATGCGCCGTATCGCCCGTATGACTCGCCTGGCTCCGGTAGTAGTAGACGTGCCTGACGATGTACTGGTTCTGCGTGTTATCGGCCCGCTGTTTTTCGCTGCGGCTGAAGGTCTGTTCACTGAACTGGAATCACGTCTGGAAGGAAAACGAATTGTTATTCTGAAGTGGGATGCCGTTCCGGTGCTTGATGCCGGTGGTCTTGATGCGTTCCAGCGTTTTGTGAAGCGACTGCCTGAAGGGTGTGAACTGCGCGTGTGTAACGTGGAATTTCAGCCTCTGCGCACAATGGCTCGATCCGGTATTCAACCGATTCCGGGACGCCTGGCGTTCTTCCCGAATCGCAGCGCAGCGATGGCTGATCTGTAAGAAAGGCATTAAATTGACCAGTCAGCGCAAACTGACTGGTCAGTAAACTGCATTATACATTAGCTATGACGACGATTATCGCTACGGCGGCAACGTTTGTCATAGTGGCGAACCCACCAGTAACGGTCGCACACCTGTTCATGCCCACCAACACGGGCACCCGCCAGCCAGAGAATGGCACCGACGAAAATACTCAGCACTGCACCATGTGCGAAATACTGGGGCATATTAAACTGTGGTAACTGGTTGAGGATTGAATACCCCACGCCAACCACCATCACCACCAGACCCAACCCCATGAGCACGTTACCGAGTAACGAAGCGTTTTTGCGTTTCATATGTCACCTCCGGAACTTTCTGGGTTGTAACAGGGAATACCCCTCATCCTTATGTGTAAAGTATAGACAACACCCTGTGGCTTATGTGCGGGTGTGATCACAATTACCCCCTTTATTTCAACAAAACTTTACAAATAACCATCTGAACACCCTGACTTTCTAATAGTCTGTAGAGGCAATTATTGTGTTGTCAGCATATAAGGCGCTGTTTTTTGTCAAGCGGGGCCGCAACCAGTAAACTACGCGCCAGTTATGTACTCACTCAGGACAAAAAAACGTGACGATTAAATTGATTGTCGGCCTGGCGAACCCCGGCGCTGAATATGCAGCAACGCGACATAATGCTGGTGCCTGGTTCGTTGACTTACTGGCGGAGCGTTTACGCGCCCCTCTACGGGAAGAAGCTAAATTCTTCGGTTATACCTCACGAGTGACTCTCGGAGGAGAAGATGTCCGCCTGTTAGTCCCGACTACATTTATGAATCTCAGCGGCAAAGCAGTCGCAGCGATGGCCAGTTTTTTCCGCATTAACCCGGATGAAATTCTGGTCGCCCACGACGAACTGGATCTGCCTCCTGGCGTCGCCAAATTTAAATTGGGCGGTGGCCACGGTGGTCACAATGGACTGAAAGACATCATCAGTAAATTAGGTAATAACCCTAACTTTCACCGTTTACGCATCGGAATTGGTCATCCGGGCGATAAAAACAAAGTTGTCGGCTTTGTGTTAGGCAAACCACCTGTTAGTGAACAGAAGTTAATTGATGACGCCATCGACGAAGCGGCACGTTGTACTGAAATGTGGTTTACAGATGGCCTGACCAAAGCAACGAACCGATTGCACGCCTTTAAAGCGCAATAAGTCGTTGTCTGCGGCATTTTTGCCGAGTGCCGTGTATAATAGGCAAAGTTATTTCCATTTCTACAATCTGTTTACGATAACAGGTTGATTATTAAGATATTAAGGTGATTTAAATCATGGGATTCAAATGCGGTATCGTCGGTTTGCCCAACGTCGGGAAATCTACCCTGTTCAACGCGCTGACCAAAGCCGGTATTGAAGCGGCCAACTTTCCATTCTGCACCATCGAGCCGAACACCGGCGTCGTACCAATGCCCGATCCACGCCTGGATCAACTGGCTGAAATCGTAAAACCGCAGCGCACGCTTCCCACCACCATGGAATTTGTCGATATCGCCGGTCTGGTAAAAGGCGCGTCGAAAGGTGAAGGTCTGGGTAACCAGTTCCTGACCAACATCCGTGAAACCGAAGCGATCGGCCACGTTGTTCGTTGCTTTGAAAATGACAATATCATCCACGTTTCCGGCAAAGTTAACCCGGCGGACGATATTGAAGTTATCAATACCGAACTGGCACTGGCGGATCTCGACACCTGTGAACGTGCAATTCATCGCGTACAGAAGAAGGCCAAAGGTGGCGATAAAGACGCGAAAGCCGAACTGGCGGTTCTGGAAAAATGTCTGCCACAGCTAGAAAACGCAGGTATGCTGCGCGCGCTGGATTTAAGCGCAGAAGAGAAAGCGGCTATTCGTTACCTGAGCTTCCTGACTCTGAAACCGACGATGTACATCGCCAACGTCAACGAAGACGGTTTTGAAAACAACCCGTATCTTGACCAGGTGCGTGAGATTGCGGCGAAAGAAGGCTCTATCGTGGTTCCGGTTTGTGCTGCTGTTGAAGCAGACATTGCCGAACTGGACGACGAAGAACGTGACGAGTTTATGCAGGAACTGGGACTGGAAGAGCCGGGTCTGAACCGTGTGATCCGTGCTGGTTATAAACTGCTGAATCTGCAAACTTACTTCACCGCTGGGGTGAAAGAAGTGCGCGCATGGACCATTCCGGTTGGTGCAACGGCTCCGCAGGCTGCTGGCAAAATCCACACCGATTTTGAAAAAGGCTTTATCCGTGCACAAACCATCTCGTTTGAAGATTTCATCACTTACAAAGGTGAACAAGGCGCGAAAGAAGCGGGCAAAATGCGTGCAGAAGGTAAAGATTACATCGTTAAAGATGGCGATGTGATGAACTTCCTGTTCAACGTCTAATTCCGCGTAATACCCGAGCGGTTAATAATGAGCCATTATGTGAGTTGCACATAATGGCTTTTTTTTACCTGCTACGCTGCTACTTCCAATTCTGAGTTACCGAAATTCATAATCAGACTCCTGGCAATATTAACAATATGGCTTTTATGTGATAACAATCACAGTGCATTAACCGTTCAAGAGTTTGTCATGAAAAAAACATTTACCTTCAGCCTGTTAGCAATTGTCTTCGCCAGCCTGTTAAGTGCTTGTGTTCCTCACCATCATCACCGCCACAGCGATGGCCCTCGTGGCCCTGCGGCCTCCGGTAAGCCAATGCCCCCCTCAAATGGTGGGCCAAATCATGGCAGCCCTGGTCATAGTCGCTATTAATTAGTAAGTCATAGACGGGAGAGTACATACTCTCCCACTATCCACGGCGTTTGAACTGACTCGCATCAATGCCATGTTGCTTCATTTTTCGCCACAGCGTAGTGCGACCAATCCCCAGTAATGCAGACATTTCCTGAATACGTCCGCCCGTAACCTGTGCTGCATTAATAATTGCCTCTTTTTCGACTTCCGCAAATGACAGACTGGTTGAAAGACGTGTGGCGCTGACATCATCTGTCGCCTGTTCGGTAAACAGATGTTCAGGCAAATCACTGATGCGAATTCGCCCGTTATCGCTGCTCAGGGCAAGGTTCTCGATGACGCTGTACAGTTCAAAATCATTGCCGGGCCATGCACAAGAAACCAGGCGGGCAAGCGCATCGTCATCAATTTTCAGGCGGGTTGAGAAACGTTTTTCGAGATTGCGCAGCTTGTTATTCACCAACGCCGGAATACTGCCGCGCCGCATACGCAGCGGCGGGATAGTAATTTCAAACGCATGCAGCGCGTAATAAAGTTGCCGGCTAAAGCGATTTTGTTCCACCAGCATTGCCAGATCCGCGGTCGTTGTAGCAATGACTTTGACATCAATCGGTATTAAACGCCGCGCATCCAGCCGCGTGATAACCCCCTGCTTGATAACCTGTAATAAAGCAGACTGTAACTCCACTGCCAGATATTCAATTTTTTCAAGAAACAACGTGCCGCCGTGCGCCAGTTCCAGCCGACTCAGGCGACCATTTTCGTTCTCCGGGCGATCGCTGCCAATAAGCTCGTCCGCCAGCGTCGCATCACCGTATAACTCGCAATTGACGGCGATATAAGGCCCTGCTGCCCGCTCGCTTTCATTATGAATTGCCTGACTTAACAGGGCTTTACCAACGCCCTCTTCCCCACAAAGTAGAACAGGAAAACTGCTGCGCGCCGCCTGACGGCCAAAATGAATCAAGCGGCGGGTTTGCGGATCGTCCTGCGGCATATGGGCAAATGTATGACTAACTTTGCCTAATTGACTGGTCATCAATTGCCGCATCTGTTCCACCGGATGCAGCAACAGAATAAAGCTGGTTCCCTGCGTTTCTATTATCGGTTTAAGGGTAATGACCGCATCAATAAACTGATGCTGGCTTTCAAAGGTCGCTTCCACATGTTTGAGCGGATGCGCCTGTTTTATTGCCTGTTGCAAAACGGCGGGTAACGTTAACAGTTCAGTGATCGCCTTGCCCTGACTTGCCGTCGCGTCCAGACGCAAAACACGCGCCGCCTGAGCATTGATAAATTGCAAATTACCCTGCTCGTCCCAGCTAATCACCCCATCGTCCATACTTTCTAACAGGGCGTTAAGCTGATTTAAATGCCGATTAGTTTCAGCAAGCAAACTGTCCGTCAGCAGTAAATTCCCCACCTCGCGAGCAATTGCCAGCGTCAACGGCAAATCGGCTGCCGTCGATTGTTCAGCCGGACACGCCAGGGCTATCGTCCCCGTCAATCGCCCTTTGCTGTCAAACAGTGGCGTTGCACAAAATGCCCAATCCCAAAGCATCTGCTTAAAATGTTGATCGGCCTTCGTTTTCACAGCCTGACCGGAGATAGCCGCTAACGATAATGCACAAGTGCCAATGATCCCTTCAGCACAATATGTACCGTCGCTGAATCCCAGCAGACTGAGCTGGCGCAACGTCTGCGGATCCCCATAACGGCTAAGAATGCAGGCCGTTTCATCAAGGATAAACAGGGCGCACTCTCGGGGTGCCATATATTCCCAGGCATCTTCCAGCGCCGCTTGCCCGAGCGTCAGCATCGCCTTTTTACGCCGACAAATAGAAGCAAATGTTACGCCCTGTGCCTGGTGCGGTTTGCTCCATAACTCCCGTTTCATCAGCTTACAGCATCGCTCCCAGGAGGCTGCAATTAAGGGAGAAAGCCCCCGGCTATCGTCGTTAAAACCGCCATTCATATTCCGCTCACTTATGACAAAAGGTGTTCCGGCTCGCAATTTTTAGTATTAAGACACATACAAGTTTCAATATGAAACATTCATTAAAGCATATGTTCCATTATGAAACGCAATTTGGGTTAATTTTCTTTTCCCTTGCCTGATGCACAATGGATTCATCGGCAGTCAGTGGTCGCCGTATCGTTGAACATCATCCATGCCCTACCGTAAATGCTGGAACAAAATAATGAAAAAATTGATCAATGATGTGCAAGACGTACTGAACGAACAACTGGCAGGGCTGGCGAAAGCCCATCCTTCGCTGACGCTGCATCAGGACCCACTGTATGTCACCCGAGCTGATGCACCCGTTGCAGGAAAAGTCGCTCTACTGTCGGGCGGCGGCAGCGGACACGAGCCGATGCACTGCGGTTATATCGGCCAGGGAATGCTCTCGGGGGCATGTCCTGGCGAAATATTCACCTCTCCGACGCCAGACAAAATCTTTGAATGCGCCATGCAAATTGATGGCGGCGAAGGTGTGCTGCTGATTATCAAAAATTACACCGGCGATATTCTTAACTTCGAAACAGCAACAGAATTACTGCACGACAGCGGCGTAAAAGTCACCACAGTGGTTGTCGATGACGACGTTGCGGTGAAAGACAGTCTTTACACCGCCGGGCGGCGCGGCGTTGCCAACACGGTATTAATTGAAAAACTGGTGGGTGCGGCGGCGGAACGTGGCGACTCACTGGACGCCTGTGCAGAACTGGGGCGTAAGTTGAATAATCAGGGTCACTCAATTGGTATCGCCCTCGGTGCCTGTACCGTTCCTGCCGCAGGCAAACCGTCTTTTACGTTGGCGGATAATGAGATGGAGTTTGGCGTTGGCATTCATGGTGAACCAGGTATTGACCGTCGCCCCTTCTCTTCCCTTAATCAAACCGTCGATGAAATGTTCGATACCCTGCTGGAAAATGGCGCATATCATCGCACGCTGCGTTTCTGGGATTATCAACAAGGAAACTGGCTGGAACAGACGCAAACCAAACAGCCGCTACAGTCTGGCGATCGGGTGATTGCACTGGTCAACAATCTTGGTGCCACACCGCTTTCTGAGCTATACGGCGTCTATAACCGCCTGACCACGCGTTGTCAGCAAGCGGGTTTGACTATCGAGCGTAATTTAATTGGCGCGTACTGCACCTCACTGGATATGTCCGGCTTTTCTATCACCTTACTGAAAGTTGATGACGAAATGCTGGCACTATGGGACGCCCCGGTCCATACCCCGGCACTCAACTGGGGTAAATAAGGAGATGATGATGTCACTGAGCAGAACACAGATTGTTAACTGGCTCACTCGCTGTGGAGAAATTTTCAGCAAAGAGAGCGATTATCTCACCAGCCTTGACCGTGAAATTGGTGACGCTGACCACGGGCTGAATATGAATCGTGGCTTTAGCAAAGTGGTGGAGAAACTACCCGCCATCGAGGACAAGGATATTGGTTTCATCCTCAAAAATACCGGTATGACGTTGCTTTCCAGCGTCGGCGGTGCCAGTGGTCCGCTGTTCGGTACGTTTTTTATTCGCGCCGCACAGGTAACTCAGGCACGACAAAGCCTGACGCTGGAAGAGCTTTATCAGATGTTCCGCGATGGTGCGGATGGCGTAATCAGCCGGGGAAAAGCCGAGCCCGGCGATAAGACCATGTGCGATGTCTGGGTGCCGGTGGTTGAGTCGTTACGTCAGTCCTGCGAGCAAAATCTCTCTGTTCCGGCGGCGCTCGACGCTGCCAGCAGCGTCGCTGAATCCGCTGCACAAAGCACGATTACGATGCAAGCCCGCAAAGGCCGTGCCAGTTACCTCGGTGAACGCAGTATCGGTCACCAGGATCCTGGCGCGACCTCCGTGATGTTTATGATGAAAATGCTGGCTTTAGCCGCGAAAGAGTAAGGAATTGGTGATGGTAAACCTGGTCATAGTTTCACATAGCGCCCGACTGGGAGAAGGTGTTGGTGAATTAGCCCGTCAGATGCTGATGAGCGATAGTTGTAAAATCGCCGTTGCCGCGGGGATCGATGATCCACAAAATCCCATCGGCACCGATGCCGTCAAAGTGATGGAAGCCATCGAATCCGTTGCCGATGCCGACCATGTGCTGGTCATGATGGATATGGGGAGCGCGTTATTGAGTGCAGAAACCGCACTGGAATTGCTTGCGCCAGAGATCGCCGCAAAAGTACGGTTGTGCGCCGCACCGTTGGTTGAAGGGACGCTGGCTGCGACGGTCAGCGCGGCGTCAGGTGCGGATATCAACCAGGTTATCCATGACGCAATGCATGCGCTGGAAGCCAAACGCGAACAACTGGGTTTACCGTCATCCGACAGTGAAATCTCTGACATATGCCCTCCGCACGATGAAGAGGCTCGTTCTCTGGCGGTGGTGATTAAAAACCGTAACGGCCTCCACGTGCGCCCGGCCTCCCGACTGGTCTATACCTTATCGGTATTTAATGCGGACATGTTGCTGGAGAAAAACGGTAAATGCGTCACGCCGGAAAGTATTAACCAGATTGCGCTGTTACAAGTCCGCTATAACGATACTCTGCGCCTGATTGTGAAAGGGCCTGAAGCTGAAGAGGCGCTGGCCGCTTTCCGCCAGTTGGCTGAAGATAACTTTGGTGAAACGGAAGAGATAGCGCCACCGACTCTGCGCCCAGTCCCTCCTGTCACGGGTAAAGCCTTCTATTATCAACCGGTTTTATGCACAGTGCAGGCGAAATCAACTCTGACAGCGGAACAAGAACAGGAACGATTACGCCAGGCGATTGACTTCACATTGTTAGATTTGATGGCCTTATCGGCAAAGGCAGAGGCAAACGGGCTCGACGATATCGCCGCGATCTTTTCCGGCCACCATACTCTGTTAGACGATCCTGAACTACTGGCGGCGGCAAGCGAACTCCTTCAGCATGAACACTGCACAGCAGAATATGCCTGGCAGCAGGTTCTTAAAGAACTTAGCCAACAATATCAGCAGCTTGATGATGAATATTTGCAAGCTCGCTATATTGATGTAGACGATCTTCTGCATCGTACCCTGCTCCACCTGACACAGACGAAAGAAGAACTGCCGCAATTTAGCGCGCCGACTATTTTACTGGCGGAGAATATTTACCCTTCCACCATGTTGCAACTGGACCCGACTGTCGTTAAAGGCATCTGTCTTAGCGCCGGAAGCCCGGTATCCCACAGCGCCTTAATTGCCCGTGAACTGGGCATTGGCTGGGTTTGTCAGCAGGGCGAGAAACTGTATGCGCTACAACCTGAAGAGACATTAACCCTGGATGTAAAAGCACAACGCTTCAGGCATCAGAGTTAAATTAGATTCTCCGTCAGATTTGTCTGTCAGTTCGCAGAATAAGATTTCAATCATGTCCTTACGGCGATCCTGAACTAAGGTTTTCTGATACTTGAATACCGTTTTGTTCGGTATCGCCAAAGGAGAATGATTGATGAAACCACGTGTCCCTCGTCATCCACAAAGAATGGCGTTAATTCCCACCACACTTTTTTTGTGTTTTGCCGCGCTATCGGCACAAGCGGAAGAAATTGCCGTCACACCACAATCGCCTGATATTTTGTTGGGACCGTTGTTTGACGATGTACAAAACGCCAAACTTTTTCCGGATCAAAAAACCTTTGCCGACGCCGTGCCAAACAGCGATCCGCTGATGATCCTCGCTGATTACCGGATGCAACAGAACCAGAGCGGGTTTGATTTGCGTCACTTCGTGAAAGTCAATTTCTCCCTGCCAAAAGAAGGCGAGAAACACATCCCACCAAAGGGACAGTCGCTACGTGAACATATTGATGGGCTTTGGCCGGTATTAACCCGCACAACCGAAAGCACCGAAAAATGGGACTCTCTGCTGCCGTTGCCGAAACCCTATGTCGTGCCGGGGGGGCGTTTCCGGGAAGTATATTACTGGGACAGCTACTTCACTATGCTGGGGCTTGCTGAAAGCGGTCACTGGGATAAAGTTGCGGATATGGTGGCGAATTTTGGCTATGAAATAGACACTTACGGACATATTCCAAACGGTAATCGCAGCTATTATTTGAGCCGTTCACAACCACCCTTCTTTGCCCTGATGGTGGAGTTACTGGCACAACATGAAGGCGATGCAGCGTTGAAACAGTATCTGCCGCAACTGCAAAAAGAATATGCTTACTGGATGGACGGCGTTGAAAACCTGCAAGCCGGGCAACAGGAAAAACGCGTTGTAAAGCTCAAGGATGGCACTATCCTTAACCGCTACTGGGACGACCGCGATACACCGCGTCCGGAATCGTGGGTGGAAGATATCGCCACAGCCAAAAGCAATCCCGGTCGCCCCGCTACGGAAATCTATCGCGACCTGCGTTCCGCCGCCGCATCTGGCTGGGATTTCAGCTCGCGCTGGATGGATAATCCACAGCAGTTAAATACCTTGCGCACCACCAGCATTGTGCCGGTCGATCTTAATAGTCTGATGTATAAAATGGAAAAAATTCTCGCCAGCGCCAGTAAAGCCGCCGGGGATAACGCGATGGCCAGTCAATATGAAACATTAGCCAATGCCCGTCAGCAAGGGATCGAAAAATACCTGTGGAACGACCAGCAAGGCTGGTATGCCGATTACGATCTGAAGAGCCATAAAGTACGCAATCAGTTAACTGCCGCCGCCCTGTTCCCGCTGTATGTCAACGCTGCGGCGAAAGATCGTGCCAGCAAAATGGCAACGGCGACCAGAACGCATCTGCTGCAACCTGGCGGACTGAACACCACCTCGGTGAAAAGTGGACAGCAATGGGATGCGCCAAATGGCTGGGCACCGTTGCAATGGGTTGCTACCGAAGGATTGCAAAACTACGGGCAAAATGAGGTGGCGATGGATATTAGCTGGAATTTCCTGACCAATGTTCAACACACTTATGACCGGGAGAAAAAGCTGGTCGAAAAATATGATGTCAGCACCACCGGAACAGGTGGCGGCGGTGGCGAATATCCGTTGCAGGATGGCTTTGGCTGGACCAACGGCGTGACGCTGAAAATGCTGGATTTGATCTGCCCGAAAGCGCAACCGTGTGACAACGTTCCGGCAAGTCGCCCACTCAGTAAATCAACAACACCGCCGGTTAAACAAAAAGAGGCGGAACCTACGCCTTAAATTTACTGTATATCGGGCAATGTCATTCCGCACATTAAATTGGCATTGCCCATTTTTTCCATGAAATATCAAAAATCGCTCATTATACATTCTATACCTTAGCCGCCTTATATCAGAGCAAGCGTTAAATCTTGCATTATCAATTTATTAATCATTACGATTCTATTTATATTTTTGTCTGTCTCCCATTCTCCCTGATAATTTTTCTTGTTAAACAAAATGCTGTTTAGCAAATAAGCAGACCAATCTGTTTCTTTAAATAAACCTTGATATCAAACATGATCTTTATCGATATATATGTAAATATATAGCGGTTTTGATTGTCAGGATATTACTCATGCCACTAACCAGACGGATGTTTACGCAGGCTCTTGCATCCACCCTGCTCCTGTATCATTTGCCGTCCTTTGCACAACCCGTTAAATTCTGGGCCTCACCGATGCTCCCCGACGCAAAAAAGATTACGCGCATAGTCAGCGCTGGTGCACCTGCGGATCTGCTTTTGCTGGCTGTCGCTCCGGAAAAACTGGTCGGTTTTTCTTCCTTTAACTTTGCCCGCGAAGCGGCTATTCCATTACCCCCGGCGATTCGCCATTTACCTAAACTTGGGCGGCTTGCCGGGCGCGCCAGTTCGCTCTCGATGGAAGGGCTGATGGCATTGCAGCCCGATCTGGTCGTTGATTGCGGCAATACAGATGACACCTGGATCTCCCAGGCCCGGCAGGTTAGCGAGCAGACACAAATCCCCTGGTTATTGCTTAACGGGAAACTGGAACAATCCGCAGAACAGTTAACAACGCTGGGCAAAACGTTAGGCGAAGAAAACCGCGCCGCAGAACAAGCCAGTCTCGCCAACCGTTTCGTTCGTGAAGCTCAGGCGTTCGCCGCCTCGCCCGCTGCCAACATTCGCTTTTATGCCGCGCGTGGTGCCCGGGGGCTGGAAACAGGTTTACAAGGTTCGTTGCATACTGAGGCGGCAGAATTATTAGGTCTGCACAATGTTGCACAAATTGCCGATCGTCATGGGCTGGCGCAAGTATCCATGGAAAACCTGCTGCGCTGGCAGCCGGATATTATTCTGGTTCAGGATCCCGTCACTGCTGACTTTATCCGTAACGACCCGCTCTGGCAGGGGGTAAAAGCTGTCGCGGAACGACGCATCTTATTTTTAACTGGTTTGCCCTTTGGCTGGCTGGATGCCCCACCAGGAATCAATCGCCTTTTGGGGTTACGCCGATTGCATGCCTGGCTCGATCCCGTAGTCAACAGCCAGTTTAAAGATGATATGCAGCGTTACGCCCAACTGTTCTGGCATTGCACATTAAGTGACGCCGACTATCAAAAAATGGTGGCGAGCTAATGAGAACAGTGAACGGGTTTATTTTGCTTTTGCTGCTGGCAGCCATCAGCATCACTTTTGCTGCCGTAAGTGGGGCTTATCATCTCGATATGCAGCAGTTGCTGGCGCTCATTCTTCGTCAAGAAGATGTCCCAGTGCAGGAACACATTGTCTTCTGGCAAATCCGCGTACCGCGCATTCTTGCTGCGCTGTTACTGGGCGCTGCGCTGGCGGGGGCGGGAACCACCTATCAGGGTATGTTCCGTAATCCCTTAGTTTCACCAGATATTCTGGGTGTCTCCGCGGGTGCCGGACTCGGAGCCTGCGCGGCAATCCTGTGGGGATTATCGATTGTTTACATCCAACTGTACGCGTTTTGCGGCGGACTGTTGGTCGTCGCGGGTGTCTGGTTGATTACACGCCGGGTTACCCGCCACGATCCGGTCTTAACTCTGGTACTGGTCGGTATTGCGCTGGGTACGCTATGCGGAGCCGGAATTTCGCTAATAAAAACTCTGGCCGATCCCTACACCCAGTTACCTTCAATAACCTTCTGGTTGCTGGGAGGGCTGTCCACCGTAACCTTGCGTGATCTTTACTACGCTGCGCCGATCATTCTAATTGGCTCCCTGCCCCTGTTTTTCCTCCGCTGGCGCATGAATTTACTCACACTTTCCGACGATGAAGCCAGCTCGCTGGGGCTGAATGTTGCGCGCCTGAGGTTAGGGTTGATTATCTGCGCCACGCTAATCACCGCCAGCACAGTGGCAATAGCAGGAATTATTGGTTGGATCGGCCTCGTCGTCCCACATATTGCCCGCTTGTTGACTGGTCACAACCATCAGCAACTATTGCCTGTGGCGATGTCTACAGGTGCCATTCTGCTTCTGCTCACCGACACACTGGCGCGAAGCATTGGGACAACAGAAATCCCGCTCGGCATTCTGACCGCTTTTGTTGGTGCACCATTTTTTCTGCTGTTGTTGTTACGCGGAGGTCGCCAGTGACTTTGCTTGCCGTCCGTCATGCTTCTCTGGGTTACTCCCGCCATCCGGTGCTACACGACGTTTCCTTCAACCTGTCTCAGGGATCAATTTGTTGCCTGCTGGGAGCCAATGGCTGCGGTAAAACTACGCTGATGCGCACCATTCTTGGCGTGATTCCATTGTCAGGTGGCGAGATTTTGCTGGATGGCGTACCTGTTCAGAAACTTAGCCATCACCAGCGCGCGCAAGCTATTGCCTGGGTGCCGCAAGCGCACGACGGTGTTTTTGCTTTCAGTGTACTGGACATGGTGTTAATGGGACTGACTCCAATAATGGGGACGTTTTCCGTCCCCGGTAAGCAAGAACGCCTGAAAGCCACAGAGCAACTGGAAAAGCTGGGTATTTCGCATCTGGCGACAAGGCGCTGGAATACCCTTAGCGGCGGTGAACGCCAGATGGCATTAATCGCCCGCGCCCTGCTTCAGCAACCACGCTTGTTGTTACTGGATGAACCTGCCTCCAGCCTCGATTTTGGTCATCAGATCCAACTGCTGGACACCCTGGCGCAGCTAAAAAATAACGGAATGACGATGCTGATGTCGACCCATCATCCGCTACATGCTAACGCCATTGCCGACAGCGTTATCCGGGTTGAGCCAGATGGACGCGTAACACAAGGCTTACCGGCTGAACAACTGACAATGGACAAACTGGCAGCCCTGTATCGGGTTTCCGCCGCCCAGATTCATCATCACCTCTCTGCCATTAAACGCTAAGGAACAATCATGCTCATTGATGATATTGATTTTGCAGACCTTTATCTTCAGCAATTAAAGCTGGCTCACCGAACAGAAAAAACGCCAGATCACTGGGATCAACGGGCGGAAAAAATGGCCGAGAATTGCGCCTCGCCAACGGACAGCTATCTGCAACAACTGATCGCTAAAATTGACCTGCAGGGCGCAAATTCCTTATTCGATATGGGCTGTGGACCGGGCACTGTGTCACTGGCACTGGCTGATAAAGTCACTACCGTTTATGGCGTTGATTACAGTCAGGGGATGCTGAACGTTGCCGCCCGTCGCGCCGCCGCGATGAAGGCCGACAATGTCCACTGGATCCAACGCGCCTGGGAAGAGGACTGGAGTGACCTGCCACGCTGCGATATTGCCGTGGCTTCCCGATCCACGCTGGTGGCTGACATGCGCCAGGCGATAACCAAACTGAATAATCAGGCACGGTTACGCGTCTATACCACCCATCTTGTCAGTACCTCGTTCGTCTCCCCTGCCATCCAGCGGGCGGCAGGTCGGGAAGTGATCGAATTACCCAACTATATCTTTGCACTTAACGTGCTGTATCAGATGGGAATTTATGCTCACGTTGATTTTATCCGTGGGCAAAATTGCCAACAGGATAACAGTACCTGGGAACGTTTTGAGCAGAACGTCAGTTGGAGTCTCGGCACGCTTAACGACGATGAACGCGAAAGGTTATATCGCTGGTATCAACAACAGGATGCTCGCGCCCTCGCCCCTGCCAGCCGCGACTGGGCACTCATCTGGTGGGACAGCGTGCCACAGGAGGCACTGCGATGATTTTCATTTCTCAGGCACAAATCGATGCGTTACTTCTGGAGGATATCCAGGGAGGTGACCTGACCACACGTGCATTAGGCATCGGTGAACAGCCTGGTGTTATTGATTTTTTTCACCGCCAGGGCGGCTGCGTCAGTGGCGTGGCGGTGGCTTGCAAGATGTTAACTACACTGGGATTAACCATCGATGATGCTGCCAGCGACGGTTCACTAGCGAACCCGGGTCAGCGTCTAATCCGGGCACATGGCAATGCCGCAGCACTTCATCAGGGGTGGAAAGCAGTCCAGAACGTGCTGGAGTGGAGTTGCGGCGTGTCTGATTATCTCGCTCAAATGTTGATGCTGCTTCGCGAACGTTATTCCGATGGCAATATTGCCTGCACCAGAAAAGCGATCCCCGGCACCCGTTTACTGGCAGCGCAGGCAATTCTGGCCGCAGGGGGATTGATTCACCGTGCCGGATGTGCGGAGACCATATTATTGTTTGCCAACCACCGTCATTTTCTTGCCGACAAGCAGGACTGGTCGGGCGCAATCGCTCAGTTACGTCGCCACGCACCGGAGAAGAAAATCGTTGTTGAAGCCGATACGCCCGAAGAGGCAATTGCCGCGTTACGCGCGCAACCAGACGTACTTCAGCTCGACAAATTTAGTCCGCAGCAGGCAACGGAAATTGCGCAAAAAGCACCGTCACTGGCTCCTCACTGCACGCTGGCTCTGACGGGTGGAATTAATCTGACAACTCTCAAAAATTACCTCGATTGTGGCATCCGACTGTTTATTACCTCCGCGCCTTATTACGCGGCACCGGCTGATATCAAAGTCAGTCTGAAACCCAAAGCCTCTTTTTAATTCTTTATTAAACGGAATTTATTTTATGAGATTCAAAAAACATTATCTCTGCACAGCATTATCAATTGCACTTGCCCAGCAGGCCGTAGCAGCTCAAGAGAGCGATACACTGACTGTATGGTCCAGCCCTGTATCATCGACGACGACCACCATTCTCGATCAACCCACCATAAAGGCGTTGGATAAACAAAATGTTGCTCAGGCATTAAGTGTCGTTCCCGGCGTGGTGCTGCAAAAATCAGGCAGCCGCAACGAAGAACAGGTCAAAGTTCGTGGTTTTGATAGCCGTCAGGTGCCGGTCTATTTCGACGGCGTCCCCATTTATGTTCCCTATGATGGTAACCTCGATCTGGCGCGGATTTTAACCAACAATCTGGGCGCGGTCGAAGTTTCCAAAGGGTATTCCTCACTGCTACAGGGACCTAATCAGATGGGGGGTTCCATAAACATCACCACTCAGAAACCGACCAAACCGCTGGAAGCGAGTCTGGGATATCGTCAGGGATGGAGCCGTAGTCAGGACAACGCCTACGATATGCACGCTTCATTTGCCGCCAGCAGCGATCTGGGATACTTGCAAGTCAGCGGCAGCCAGCTAAAACAGGATTTTCTCGGCCTGCCACACGGTGTTAATAATGATATTGCAGGCAAGCACGGTAAGATGATTAACTCATCTGCCGATGACAAACGCGGCATTGTGAAGCTCGGTTTTACACCGCGTGAAAACGATGAATACACGCTGACTTACATTAAGCAGGATGGCGAAAAAGACAACCCGCCATACAGCGGAAACAGTGGCCAAAAGTCACGCTACTGGCAGTGGCCGGAGTATGACAAAGAAAGTTTTTACTATCAGGGAACCACACAGCTAAACGACCGTTTTACCCTGAAAAGCCGGCTGTATCGCGACACCTTTGAAAATACGCTCATGATGTACAACTCGCTGGCCGATCTGAAAAGTAAAAACGGTAGCTATAGTCACTATTCCGATTACAGCGATGGTGCCGGATTACAACTGGCGGCCGATGTACGTGAAAACGATCTGCTGTCGTTTGCCGTTAACTGGAAGGATGACGTACACCGGGAAAAAGGTGCACCTCACGCCGCTTACGATCGCTATGAAGATCGTACCTGGTCGCTCGCCAGTGAATATCAATGGGCTGCTGCTGATAATTTGGATGTTGTGGCCGGGATCAGCTATGACTGGCGTGATAGCGTAGAAGCGAAAAAACACGAAAAAGATGGCAGCATCACCCATTATGACGACAACAATCAGTCAGCTTTTAACTGGCAGGTGATGGGGAAATACCACTTTGCCAATGAAGACACGCTGGCGCTTTCATACTATGACCGCACGCGCCTCCCGACACTGAAAGAACGCTATACCACGTCCAAACCGGCGTATAACCAGATAGCCATTGTTAATCCACAACTTAAGCCAGAACGCGCTCGCGGAGTGGATTTAACCTGGAATGGCGCTTTCACCCGCGCCTGGGGATTTGAAGTCAGCGTTTACTATAACCGGGTAAGTGACGCCATCCTTTCACACAATATCGATGCCGATACCATTCAAAACCAGAACAGCGGCACGGTAGATTACAGTGGCCTGGATGCCGGTATTAAGGGGAAAATCAGCAATGTACTGGATGTAGGATTGAGCTACGCTCTGATTCATGCCGATGCCAAACGCAAAGATATCGGCAAGATAACCGATCTGCCGACACAGACAATGACTGCATGGATGACACTCAAACCGTGGGAGCCGTTAAGCGTAACGCTGTCGGAAGAGGCGCGTTCCTCCAGTTACAGCAACAGCGACGGTTCACAAAAAGCCGCCGGTTTTGCGGTGACCCACATTCGTGCCGATTACGCCTTAGGTCATGGCTTCAGCGTCAATGCGTCCGTCAATAACCTGTTTGATACGAAATATGCCTACAGCGAAGGGTTTATTGAAGAAGGGCGTAATTTCTGGGCAGGTGTGGAGTATACGTTCTGATTTGAAAGCGGATAGCGGCGTCAGCACCGCTATCCGCCTTATGAAAATCTTATTCTCTTCGCAGAAGGCGAAATACCCCCAGAACCAGGATAGCGCCGACCACCGCCACCAGGAAGCTGTGCAAATTAAAACCGCTGATGGAACCGCCAATGCCAAACATGGTCGCCAGCCAGCCGCCGACAACCGCACCGACTATCCCGAGAATACAGGTCAGGAAAAATCCACCACCATCACGCCCTGGCATGATCAGCTTGGCGATAATGCCGGCTATCAGGCCAAAAATAATCCAGGCAATAATTCCCATGTTCAGGCCCTCGTTTCGATGAATCGGACGCAGAAAATGTTTACGTCAACGCTCTAAGTATAGGCAAGGGCTGGATCGATGCTGGCGTCTGTCGGTTGATTTAAGATCAACGTGTAAAAAATATTCACGCATTTGTATTAAGTTTTGTTAATCACTACCGATAAACCAAAGACAGTTTGTCGGTCAGGAGTTTTTCCGCGTGAGTCATTACCATGAGCAGTTCCTGAAACAAAATCCGTTAGCAGTCCTGGGCATTTTACGCGATTTGCACAAAGCCGCTGTTCCCTTGCGTATCAGTTGGTCAGGCGGTCAGTTGATCAGCAAAATACTGGCAATAAGCCCTGATAAACTGGTGCTGGATCACGGCAGTCAACCAGAAGACAATAATGCAGCGCTTAAAGCGCAGCACATTACTATTACCGCCGAAACTCAGGGGGCGAAAGTCGAGTTTACTGTTGAACAATTACAGCAAAGTGAGTATTTGCAGCTTCCTGCGTTCATCACCACACTCCCTCCCGCCTTATGGTTTGTACAACGACGCCGATATTTTCGCATCTCCGCCCCACTTCATCCGCCTTATTATTGCCAGACCAAACTGGCAGATAACAGTACGTTACGTTTTCGCCTGTATGATTTATCGTTAGGTGGCATGGGCGCATTGCTGGAAACGGAAAAACCAGCCGGATTGCACGAAGGCATGCGCTTCGCACAGATTGAGGTCAACATGGGACAATGGGGAGTTTTTCACTTTGACGCCCAGTTACTGGCTATCAGCGAACGCAAATTGATTGATGGCAAAAATGAAACCATCTCCACTCCCCGTCTGAGCTTTCGTTTTCTTAACGTCGGCCCGACGGTGGAGCGGCAATTACAGCGAATTATTTTCTCACTCGAACGGGAAGCCCGGGAGAAAGCGGACAAAATACGCGACTGAGTTACATCGCATCCAGTGCCTGCTCGAGTTTGTAGATATAGCGCGGTGCCTGCGGTGCGGGGTGATTTTTCGCTACATGCTCGAGGAACTCGTCAGCGTCCAGATCGTTGATTTTACTGATCGCCTTTTTCCGATCTGATGAGAAAGTCCGTAACAGCGCGCCAGCTCCGTTGGCGTATGACACCACCAGTGCATATTGCAGTACCTTCGGATCTTCAATTCCTGCCAGCGGGCCGGTTTCCAGAATATTCAGGTAAGCCGCCCCCATTGAGATATTGCGCTCCGGGTTTTTCAGTTCGCTGGTTGTCGGTTCGCCACTCCACCCCATGCGGCGGTAAACATCACGTCCGGACGTTGAGGCTTTCAACTGCATCAGACCAATCGCATTCGACTTACTGACCGCGTTTGGGTTACCGCCCGATTCAATAGCGATAATCGCCGTGATCAATTGTGGATCGACACCCCAGGCCGCACCGGCCTTCTGGCTTATTGGCATCCACTTCATTGCACGTTGTACCGGAACTTTCGCGTTCCACGGCGGGTTCGTGTAGTCATGCTTAGATGAACAACCCGCTAATAACACAATCAAAAAGGCAAACCATCTCAATTTCACTTCATCTATCCTTATAGCCTGGAATCGCCGTTGAGGTGACAACAGCACACCTAAGCGGCATGATATACAATTCGTTTCTGTTGTCAGCAAGGAATTGCCATGTCTCAGTTTCACTTAATCGCCCCGTCGGGTTACTGCATTAATCAGCACGCCGCGCAGCGCGGTATTCAACGCCTGACGGATGCAGGTCATCAGGTCAATAACGTAGAGGTCATTGCCCGACGCTGTGAGCGTTTTGCTGGTACGGAAACGGAGCGACTGGAGGATATCAATGCCCTTGCCAGGCTGACGTCACCCAACACTATCGTACTGGCAGTACGCGGCGGTTACGGTGCCAGTCGCTTACTGGCAGACATTGACTGGCAGGCACTGGTAACTCGCCAACAACATGATCCGTTGCTCATCTGCGGGCATAGCGATTTTACGGCCATTCAGTGCGCTCTTCTGGCGCAAGGCAATGTCATCACCTTTAGCGGACCGATGCTGGTGGCGAATTTTGGCGCGGATGAGTTGAACGCCTTTACCGAGCACCATTTCTGGCTGGCGTTACGTAATGAAACGTTCGCCATTGAATGGCAAGGGGAAGGCCCGGCGTGTCAGAGCGAAGGCACGTTGTGGGGAGGCAACCTCGCGATGTTGATTTCGCTGATTGGTACGCCCTGGATGCCGCAAATCGAGAACGGCATTCTGGTGCTGGAGGATATCAACGAGCATCCTTTCCGCGTCGAGCGCATGTTGTTACAGCTTTATCACGCAGGTATTTTACATCGTCAGAGCGCGATCATTCTCGGTAGTTTCAGTGGCAGCGCGCCAAATGATTATGACGCGGGTTACAACCTGGAGTCAGTTTACGCGTTCTTGCGCTCTCGTCTGTCGATCCCACTCATCACCGGCCTCGATTTTGGTCATGAACAACGCACGGTTACACTGCCGTTGGGCGCACATGCCATACTCAATAACGATAAAAGAGGCACACGGATGACAATAAGCGGTCATCCTGTTCTGAAAGCGTAAAAAAATCACGCTTCAGGGCCAAGTAAAACGCTGTTTCTGCCGTGAATATGGTAGGGTTTATAGTACGAGACAGCGTAATCAGGAGTAACCGACCGTTGGATGCCGCAACAATCATTAGCCTTTTCATCTTAGGCTCCATCCTTGTCACCAGTAGTATTTTACTTAGTTCATTTTCTTCCCGCCTTGGCATTCCGATTCTGGTCATTTTCCTGGCGATTGGCATGTTGGCGGGCGTCGATGGCGTCGGCGGCATTCCGTTTGATAATTATCCTTTTGCCTACATGGTAAGTAATCTGGCGCTGGCAATTATTTTGCTCGACGGCGGGATGCGAACCCAGGCCAGCTCATTTCGCGTTGCATTAGGTCCGGCGCTTTCACTGGCGACAGTCGGCGTGCTTATCACCTCCGGTTTAACCGGCATGATGGCGGCGTGGTTGTTTAATCTTGATTTGATTGAAGGCTTATTAATCGGTGCCATTGTCGGCTCCACCGACGCCGCAGCGGTCTTTTCTCTGCTTGGCGGCAAGGGACTTAACGAACGTGTTGGCTCAACGCTGGAGATAGAATCCGGCAGCAATGATCCGATGGCCGTCTTTCTGACGATTACCTTGATTGCGATGATCCAGCATCATGAAAGCACTATTAGCTGGATGTTCGTTGTCGATATTCTGCAGCAATTTGGGCTGGGAATTGTGATCGGTCTTGGCGGTGGTTATTTACTGCTGCAAATGATTAACCGCATTGCTCTGCCTGCGGGCTTATATCCATTGCTGGCATTAAGCGGCGGTATCCTGATTTTCTCTTTAACCACGGCGCTGGAAGGCAGCGGTATTCTGGCAGTTTATCTGTGCGGTTTTCTGCTGGGTAATCGCCCGATTCGCAACCGCTACGGCATTCTGCAAAATTTCGACGGCCTCGCCTGGCTGGCACAAATCGCCATGTTCCTCGTGCTCGGCCTGTTGGTTAATCCGAGCGACCTGCTGCCTATTGCCATTCCGGCGCTCATATTGTCCGCATGGATGATTTTCTTCGCCCGTCCCCTGTCGGTATTTGCCGGATTATTACCGTTCCGCGGCTTCAATCTGCGCGAACGGGTGTTTATCAGTTGGGTGGGATTACGCGGCGCGGTGCCGATCATTCTGGCAGTATTCCCGATGATGGCGGGGCTGGAAAATGCGCGCTTGTTCTTTAATGTCGCCTTCTTCGTGGTGCTGGTTTCACTGCTATTACAGGGAACATCACTCTCGTGGGCAGCGAAAAAAGCCAAAGTCGTGGTTCCGCCCGTCGGACGTCCTGTATCACGCGTTGGCCTGGATATTCACCCGGAAAACCCGTGGGAGCAGTTTGTTTATCAGTTAAGTGCCGATAAATGGTGCGTGGGTGCGGCACTGCGCGATCTGCATATGCCAAAAGAGACGCGTATTGCGGCACTGTTTCGTGATAACCAGTTGCTTCATCCCACCGGCAGCACCCGACTGCGCGAAGGCGATGTGCTGTGTGTAATTGGTCGGGAGCGCGATCTTCCGGCGCTCGGTAAACTGTTCAGCCAGTCGCCGCCAGTCGCGCTGGATCAACGCTTCTTTGGTGACTTCATTCTCGAAGCCAGCGCCAAATATGCTGATGTGGCGCTGATATATGGTCTGGAAGACGGCCGGGAATATCGCGATAAACAGCAAACACTGGGTGAAATTGTTCAGCAGTTGTTAGGCGCGGCACCGGTTGTCGGTGACCAGGTGGAGTTTGCCGGGATGATCTGGACGGTGGCTGAGAAAGAAGATAATGCCGTGTTGAAGATCGGCGTTCGGGTGGCAGAGGACGAAGCCGAATCTAAAATTTGATGTAGTTTGTATCGCCGGATGCGACGCTGTGCGTCTTATCCGGCTAACAGCAAGTTACACCGTCACAACTGGCACGCGTAACGCCAGCGCGCACATCAACTCATAGCCTACCGTTCCGGCAGCGGCGGCGACATCATCAATTTTGATCTCCTTGCCCCACAGCTCAACCGGCGTACCAATTCCCGCCTGCGGGCAAGGCGTCAAATCAACCGCCAGCATATCCATCGAGACTGTCCCTATCGTCATGGTGCGTACTCCGTCCACTAAAACAGGTGTACCGGTTGGCGCATGACGCGGATAACCATCGGCGTATCCGGCGGCGACAATGCCAATTCGCTGCTCATCGCGCGCGGTATAGTGACCGCCATAGCCCACACGATCTCCTGCTTTTAGTGTCTGGATACCAATAATCTCGCTGCTTAATGTCATTACCGGACGTAATCCAGTATTGGCAATATCCCGCCACTGACCGGACGGCGAAGCACCATACAAAATAATGCCTGGTCGAACCCAGTCAAAATGCGCTTCCGGATGCCACAGGGTTGCCGCCGAGTTAGACAACGAACGCCGACACTCCAGCCCTTCTGCTGCTCGCTCAATACGCGCCATCGCCGTAGAAATCCCATCAGGATGCTCCGCATCGGCAAAATGCGACATCAGCGTCATTTCGCCAACATTCGCCATCGCCCGCAATTGCTGCCAGACGGTAAGCATGCGCTCAGGCATGAAGCCCAGCCGATTCATCCCGCTGTTCACTTTAAGATAAATATCCAGCGGTGCCTTTAGTCGCGCGTTTTGCAACGCTTTGAGCTGCCAGTTGCTGTGTACACAGGTGGTCAGCCGGTACTGGTCATAAATTTCCAGATCCTGAGCATGGAAAAATCCCTCCAGCATCAGGATCGGCCCTTTCCAGCCGCGCTCGCGTAACGTTATCGCCTCTTCCAGATTAAGTAATGCAAAGCCATCGGTGGCCCCGAGCGCGCTCCAGATACGCTCGACACCGTGACCATACGCGTTGGCTTTTACCACCGACCAGACACGCGCATGCGGCGCGGCCTGGCGAACAATGGTCAGATTCTGTTTTAATGCCTGCAGATCGAGGCTGGCCTGTATCGGTCTGGTCATCTCGCGTCCTTAGCTGTGCGCGCCATGTAAATGACCCGGGCGCGATGGCGTAAATCCACGGCTGTAGCGCGCCACGCTTAAATCCTCATACGGGATAGCGGGCGTGCGACCAGAGAGCAGATCGCTTAACAACTGACCAGAACCGCAAGCCATCGTCCAGCCGAGCGTGCCGTGACCGGTATTCAGCCACAAATTTTTAAAGCGTGTACGCCCCACAACCGGCGTGCCATCTGGCGTCATCGGGCGTAGCCCCGTCCAGAACGTGGCCTGCTCAACATGACCGCCGCGCGGATAGAGATCGCGAACCACCATCTCCAGCGTTTCACGACGCGGCTGTAGCAGTTCAGTATTAAAGCCAACAATTTCCGCCATTCCGCCGACACGGATGCGATTATCGAAACGTGTAATGGCAATTTTGTAGGTTTCATCGAGAATAGTGGACACCGGCGCACCATCTTCTTGTGCAATAGGAATGGTCAGCGAGTAACCTTTCAGCGGGTAGACCGGAATATCAACAATGCCTTTGAGCATCGCTGTCGAGTAAGAACCAAATGCCATCACATACGCATCGGCCTTAATCACTTCATCACCACACTTCACGCCATAGATCTGCTCACCGTCGCAAAGCAGTTGATCGACAGGCGTATTAAAGCGGAATTTAACCCCCGCCTGTTCCGCCATTCGCGCTAAATTCTGGGTAAAGAGCTGGCAATCGCCGGTTTCGTCATTGGGCAGTTGCAGGCCACCGGTGAGTTTGTGTGCCACTTCGGCCAGCGCTGGCTCCACTTCCGCCAGACGGCTGGATCCCAGTAGTTTGTACGGCACACCAGCATCTTCCAGAACGGCAATATCGCGAGTCGCGTTTTCATATTGTTGTTCGGTACGGAACAGTTGCAGCGTCCCGCCCTGCCGCCCTTCATACTGGATGTTAGTCTCAGCACGTAATGTTTTCAGGCAATCACGGCTGTATTCCGCCAGGCGCACCATCCGCCCTTTGTTTTCCATGTAGTGGCTGGTGTCGCAGTTACGTAACATTTGCCACATCCATTTCAACTGAAATTGCGTACCGTCGAGACGAACCGCCAGCGGTGCATGGCGCTGAAACATCCATTTAATCGCCTTCAACGGCACACCTGGCGCCGCCCACGGTGCCGCATAACCAGGCGAGATTTGCCCGGCATTTGCTGCGCTGGTTTCCAGGGCTGCTCCCGGTTCCCGATCAATAACGGTGACCTCATGTCCTGCCTGATTTAAATACCAGGCGCTGGCAACGCCTACCACACCACTTCCCAGTATGACAACTCGCATAGCCACTCCGATAACGGTAGATACAGTAAAAGAACAATAATCTAATTACATCTTGATAACCTAGATGAAAATATTATTCAACATATGGCTTTTTTATGGTGAGCTGGCTCACATCTCCCTGACGCTGTGGGAATATGCCGTCTTTGGTATCTCCTGCTGAAGGTACTTTTTATCCAGCAGAAAATTCCGTTCAGAGGCTGATTATTGGCACTACGATAATAAGAAATCGCAAAGAAAAAAATTCTCCGGCGACGCGGTTTTTAACGGGTGTTCTATGCTTGAAATGAGGTCCTCCACACAGAGAGTACCGACAACAATGAGGTGCGCGTATGGCGACGATCGATTCTATGAATAAGGACACCACACGTTTGAGCGATGGACCCGACTGGACGTTCGAGCTGCTGGATATTTATCTGGCAGAGATAGACCGGGTGGCGAAACTCTATCGGCTGGATACCTACCCGCACCAGATTGAAGTGATCACCTCAGAACAGATGATGGATGCCTACTCCAGCGTCGGTATGCCGATTAACTATCCGCACTGGTCATTTGGTAAGAAGTTTATCGAAACTGAGCGCCTGTATAAGCATGGCCAACAAGGGCTGGCCTATGAAATTGTCATAAACTCTAACCCGTGTATCGCTTACCTGATGGAAGAGAACACCATTACCATGCAGGCGCTGGTGATGGCGCATGCCTGTTACGGCCATAACTCTTTCTTCAAAAACAATTATTTATTCCGTAGCTGGACCGATGCCAGTTCGATTGTCGATTACCTGATTTTCGCCCGCAAATACATTACCGAGTGCGAAGAACGTTATGGCGTTGATGAGGTAGAAAAGCTGCTGGACTCGTGCCATGCGCTGATGAACTACGGAGTGGATCGTTACAAACGCCCGCAAAAAATCTCGCTGCAAGAGGAGAAAGCCCGACAGAAAAGCCGCGAAGAGTATCTGCAAAGTCAGGTCAATATGCTCTGGCGTACCCTGCCGAAACGCGAAGAAGAGAAAACCGTTGCCGAAGCGCGCCGCTATCCTTCCGAACCACAAGAAAACCTGCTCTATTTTATGGAGAAAAATGCCCCACTGCTGGAATCATGGCAGCGTGAGATCCTGCGCATTGTGCGTAAGGTGAGCCAGTATTTTTATCCGCAAAAACAGACTCAGGTGATGAACGAAGGCTGGGCCACCTTCTGGCACTACACCATCCTTAACCATCTGTACGATGAAGGGAAAGTGACCGAACGCTTTATGCTGGAGTTCTTGCATAGTCACACCAATGTGGTCTTCCAGCCGCCGTATAACAGCCCGTGGTACAGCGGCATTAACCCGTATGCCCTCGGATTCGCCATGTTCCAGGATATTAAGCGGATTTGTCAGTCACCAACGGAAGAAGACAAATACTGGTTCCCGGATATCGCCGGTTCTGACTGGCTGGAAACGCTGCATTTCGCGATGCGTGATTTCAAAGATGAGAGCTTTATCAGTCAATTCCTGTCACCGAAGGTAATGCGTGACTTCCGCTTCTTCACCGTGCTGGATGATGATCGGCATAATTATCTGGAAATTTCTGCCATTCATAATGAGGAAGGTTATCGGGAGATCCGTAACCGATTATCGTCGCAATATAACTTAAGCAATCTGGAGCCGAATATTCAGATCTGGAACGTGGATTTGCGCGGCGACCGTTCGCTGATTCTACGCTACATTCCGCATAACCGCGCTCCGCTGGATCGGGGACGTAAAGAGGTGCTGAAACATGTGCATCGTTTGTGGGGATTTGATGTGACGCTGGAGCAGCAAAACGAAGATGGCAGCGTCGAGTTGCTGGAACGTTGCCCGCCAAGAATGGGAAATCTGTAAAAAGTCCTCCTCATTTGAGGAGGACTCATTTTTGCCTGATGTGGCGTACAAAGTATCGAAAATTCAATATATTGCAAGAACAACGTAGGCCTGATAAGCATAGCGCATCAGGCAATTACGCGTTTGTCATCAGTCTGGATGGATTATCGCCCCTGAATGGCTAAATCACCTGGCAAGTTCTTCTGCATCCGGTGCCAAATCTCGCCACTCTCATGCCCATAGCGACGCACCGTTTCGTAAACCTGATCGTGCGCGCCTTCACTGCACAATGCCGACAGCTTGTGGTAGAAACCCAGCGCCAGACTGCGCGCTTCCGGATTAGCAAAATAGTGACGACCAATGCGCGTGTACAACCCTTTCATCCCGTTAATGATCAGGCCGTAAATCGGGTTGCCAGAGGCAAACGCCAGACCGCGGAAAATGTTGTAATCCAGATCAGCAAAAGCATCGGCGTGATCGGCCACTTCATTGGCGGTTGCCAGCACTTCCTGCGCTTTATCAGGGTGCTGACGAAACGCGGTGCGAATAAAAATAGTTGAAATATTGGTACGCACAGACAGCAAATTATCAATAAGTTGCGGCACACTTTCGTGGTCGAGTCGCGCCAGTGTTTCAAGGATATTTAAACCGGAGGTTTCCCAGAAATTATTCACCTTCGTTGGCTTGCCATGTTGAATAGTCAACCAGCCATCTCGTGCCAGTCGCTGCAACACTTCACGTAACGTCGTACGCGTTACGCCAATTAATTCTGAAAGTTCACGTTCTGCGGGCAAAATAGTCCCGGGTGGGAAGCGGTTATTCCAGATACTTTCAATAATGTACTCTTCCGCGAAACCTGCCGGGCTTTGCGCCTTAATGACCATAGTGAGATTTCCATAACACAGCAAAACAAAGTTGGACTCATCATACCAGAGGGCTAACTACGCTGATAGCAGACAAAAAGAAGAAAAAAGGGATCAGGGCTTCATTTTCCGCATCTCTTTCCGCTTGACTATCAAGACTTGCCTCACTCCTGCCTGGCCGTTAAGCTTTGCGTTCTAACATAAAAACATCATTTATTATTTGTAAGGTAAGGGAAACCATCATGGAGATCTCCTGGGGCCGCGCGTTATGGCGCAATTTTTTGGGCCAGTCACCTGACTGGTACAAACTTGCCCTCATTATTTTCTTAATTGTTAACCCGTTAATTTTCCTCATCAGCCCTTTTGTTGCTGGCTGGCTGTTGGTAGCGGAATTTATTTTCACCCTGGCGATGGCGCTCAAATGCTATCCGCTACTGCCTGGCGGCCTGTTGGCTATCGAAGCGGTATTCATAGGCATGACCAGCGCGGAGCACGTCCGTGAAGAGGTGGCGGCGAATCTTGAAGTCTTGCTGCTACTGATGTTTATGGTGGCGGGTATCTATTTTATGAAACAGCTATTGCTGTTCATCTTTACCCGCTTGCTGTTAAGCATTCGCTCCAAGATGCTGTTATCGCTCTCTTTTTGTGTGGCGGCTGCGTTTCTCTCCGCGTTCCTGGATGCCTTAACCGTAGTGGCCGTGGTGATCAGCGTTGCGGTGGGTTTTTATGGTATTTATCACCGAGTGGCTTCTTCCCGTGCCGAAGATACCGATCTGCAAGACGACAGCCATATCGACAAGCATTACAAGGTGGTGCTGGAGCAGTTCCGTGGTTTTCTGCGTAGCCTGATGATGCACGCGGGTGTCGGTACTGCATTAGGCGGTGTGATGACCATGGTCGGTGAACCGCAAAACCTGATTATTGCGAAAGCTGCTGGCTGGCATTTTGGCGATTTCTTCCTGCGCATGTCACCGGTAACCGTCCCGGTTCTGATTTGTGGTTTGTTAACCTGCCTGTTAGTGGAGAAAATGCGTTGGTTTGGCTACGGTGAAACGCTGCCGGAGAAAGTCCGCGAAGTGCTGCAGCAGTTTGACGATCAAAGCCGTAACCAGCGTACACGTCAGGATAAAATTCGCCTGATTGTCCAGGCGATTATCGGCGTCTGGCTGGTCACCGCGCTGGCGTTGCATCTGGCGGAAGTCGGCCTGATTGGTTTGTCTGTCATTATTCTGACTACATCACTGACCGGTGTCACTGATGAACATGCTATCGGCAAAGCCTTCACCGAATCTCTGCCATTCACTGCACTGTTGACGGTCTTTTTCTCGGTAGTTGCGGTGATTATCGACCAACAACTGTTCTCCCCAATTATCCAGTTTGTATTGCAGGCATCAGAACACGCCCAGCTATCGCTGTTCTATATCTTCAACGGTTTGCTGTCTTCCATTTCGGATAACGTCTTTGTGGGAACGATTTATATCAACGAAGCCAAAGCAGCAATGGAGAGCGGCGCTATCAGTATGAAGCAATATGAACTGCTGGCCGTCGCCATTAACACCGGGACCAACCTGCCATCCGTCGCCACGCCGAACGGACAAGCTGCGTTCTTGTTCCTGTTAACCTCCGCTCTCGCGCCATTGATACGTCTTTCTTATGGCCGCATGGTATGGATGGCTCTGCCCTACACCCTCGTACTGACCCTCGTCGGGCTACTCTGCGTAGAGTTTACTCTTGCCCCTGTAACTGAATGGTTTATGCAAATGGGGTGGATAGCAACGCTTTGATAACAACTTACCGGGCATATTCATGCCCGGTTTGCCTTTCCGCCCGATAATTGTTCAATTACATCCTATTTTTACTCCCTCCTGGTGGCGCAACGAATGAATTGGTTTAAACTGCGCATTCGATGCATATTGCAGGGAAATTATTATGTTGCGATTTTTGAACCAATGTTCACAGGGGCGGGGTGCGTGGTTGTTAATGGCGCTTACCGCTCTGGCACTGGAACTGACGGCGCTGTGGTTCCAGCATGTGATGTTATTGAAACCTTGCGTGCTCTGTATTTATGAACGCTGCGCGTTATTCGGTGTTCTGGGTGCCGCGTTGATTGGCGCTATCGCCCCGAAAACGCCGCTGCGTTATGTGGCGATGATTATCTGGTTGTATAGCGCGTTTCGTGGTGTGCAGTTAACTTACGAACACACCATGCTCCAGCTCTATCCTTCGCCGTTTATGACCTGTGATTTCATGGTTCGCTTCCCGGACTGGCTGCCGCTGGATAAATGGGTGCCACAAGTGTTTGTCGCCTCTGGTGATTGCGCTGAGCGTCAGTGGGAGTTTTTAGGTCTGGATATGCCGCAGTGGTTGCTCGGTATTTTTGTTGCTTACCTGATTGTCGCAGTGCTGGTGGTGATTTCCCAGCCATTTAAAGCGAAAAAACGTGACCTGTTTGGTCGCTAATCAATCAGGCGCTCCTGCGGGAGCGCCTGTCTCGATTCATCCTGTCAATAATTCAATGCCAGATGCGACGTTAACGCTTTATCCGCTCTACGGCATTTCTGGCGGTGTAATCCCGAAGTGGTTCCACGCCCGCACTGTCGCCATACGCCCGCGCGGTGTACGCTGCAAAAAGCCTTGCTGAATCAAATAAGGTTCCAGCACATCCTCAATAGTTTCACGCTCTTCGCCAATGGCTGCAGCCAGGTTATCCAGGCCAACCGGACCACCGAAGAATTTATCGATTACCGCCAGCAATAACTTGCGATCCATATAATCGAAACCTTCTGCATCGACATTAAGCATATCCAGCGCCTGGGCGGCGATATCTGCCGAGATGGTGCCATCATGCTTCACTTCGGCAAAATCACGCACACGACGCAGCAAACGATTAGCGATACGTGGCGTACCTCGCGCCCGGCGAGCGACTTCCAGTGCGCCATCGTCACTCATCTCAAGCCCCATAAACCGTGCGCTACGACTGACGATATATTGCAGATCAGGCACCTGGTAAAACTCCAGGCGCTGCACTATACCGAAACGGTCACGCAATGGCGATGTCAATGAGCCAGCACGCGTGGTCGCGCCAATCAAGGTGAACGGTGGTAGATCGATTTTTATCGAACGCGCTGCCGGGCCTTCACCAATCATAATATCCAACTGGTAATCTTCCATTGCCGGATACAGCACCTCTTCCACGACTGGCGAGAGACGATGGATCTCATCAATAAACAGCACATCGTGCGGTTCAAGGTTGGTCAGCATTGCCGCCAGGTCACCCGCCTTTTCCAGTACCGGACCAGACGTTGTGCGTAAATTGACGCCCATTTCATTGGCAACGATGTTGGCTAACGTGGTTTTTCCCAGGCCAGGAGGACCAAAAATCAATAGATGATCGAGGGCATCGCCGCGCAGTTTCGCCGCTTTGATGAAAATCTCCATCTGCGAACGGACCTGCGGCTGACCAACATACTCTTCCAGTAATTTGGGGCGAATAGCGCGATCTACCACATCTTCCGGCAAGGTCGTACCGGCAGAAATCAGACGGTCTGCTTCAATCATCCTTTACCTCATAACGCGGCGCGCAGGGCTTCGCGAATTAATGTTTCACTGCTGGCATCAGGACGAGCGATTTTGCTCACCATGCGGCTGGCTTCTTGTGGTTTATAGCCCAGCGCCACCAGCGCAGCAACCGCTTCCTGCTCGGCATCGTCGGTTGCCGGGCTTGCCGGTGAGGTCAACACCAGATCGGCAGCCGGTGTAAACAGATCGCCGTGCAGGCCTTTAAAGCGATCTTTCATTTCAACAATCAGCCGTTCGGCAGTTTTTTTACCTATGCCAGGTAATTTCACCAGTGCCGCAGGATCCTCACGCTCAACGGCATTAACAAACTGCTGCGCTGACATACCAGAGAGGATCGCCAGTGCCAGTTTCGGCCCCACACCGTTGGTTTTAATCAGTTCTTTAAACAGCGTGCGTTCTTGCTTATTGTTAAAACCGTACAGTAACTGCGCGTCTTCACGTACTACAAAGTGGGTGAAGACTATCGTTTCCTGGCCCGCTTCAGGGAGTTCATAAAAACAGGTCATCGGCATATGCACTTCATAGCCTACGCCGCCCACTTCAAGTAACACCAGCGGGGGTTGTTTTTCCAGAATGATGCCTCTCAGCCTGCCTATCACATGACGCTCCTGCGTAATGAATCAAAGATAATGCTGTATGATAAAAAAATGCTGGATAGATATCCAGCGAAGGATGCAGAAAAATTGCGAGGCGTCTCGATGAACGGAGAATTGTCACTGCATAATTCATTCTCCAGGTCATATTGAAAGCAAATATTTTATATATTAAATATTCAGGTAAAAGATCCAAAAAAAATAAACTTGACTATACCTGCGATAAAAAAGATTTTATGTTATTAAACATATTCAAATTTATTTCAATGGAATGATAAAGTGAATATTAATTATCCTGCTGAATATGAAACTGGTGATATTGTATTTACATGTATAGGTGCCGCATTATTCGGCCAAATTTCTGCCGCATCAAATTGCTGGAGTAATCACGTCGGGATCATTATCGGTCATGACGGCGATGATTTTCTGGTCGCAGAAAGCCGTGTTCCCCTCTCCACCATCACCACACTGTCCCATTTTATTAAACGTTCTTCTCACCAACGCTATGCCGTAAAGCGATTAGGTGCAGGGCTGACAGAACAGCAAAAACAAAGGCTGATAGAACAGGTTCCCTCTCGACTGCGCAAGCTCTATCACACCGGGTTTAAATATGAGTCATCTCGCCAGTTCTGCTCAAAGTTTGTCTTTGATATTTATAAAGAAGCATTATGTATTCCGGTAGGCGAGATAGAAACTTTTGAAGAGTTATTACACAGCAATCCACATGCAAAACTTACTTTCTGGAAATTCTGGTTTTTAGGCTCAATTCCGTGGGCGCGAAAAACCGTAACGCCAGCGAGTTTGTGGCATCATCCGGGTCTGGTGTTGATTCATGCCGAAGGAGTAGATACGCCTCAGCCTGAACTGACCGAGGCAGTATAATTTAACGCAGTCGCCCGCGAGCCAGATTCAGCCGCGATTCGCTCATCTGCATCGCATTCTGACTGATATGGCAGTGGGTGATGGCAATTGCCAGCGCATCAGCGGCGTCTGCCTGCGGGTTAGCGGGAAGTTTCAGCAAGGTGCGAACCATATGCTGCACCTGGCTTTTCTCGGCACTGCCAATACCCACCACGGTTTGCTTTACCTGGCGAGCGGCATACTCAAATACCGGCAATTCCTGATTCACCGCTGCCACAATCGCCACACCACGCGCCTGCCCCAGTTTCAGGGCAGAATCGGCGTTCTTCGCCATAAAGACTTGTTCGATTGCGAAATAATCTGGCTGGAACTGGGTGATGATTTCCGTCACGCCTGCATAAATGAGCTTCAGACGAGACGGTAAATCATCCACTTTGGTGCGTATGCATCCGCTACCCAGGTAGGACAGTTGTCTGCCCACCTGGCGGATAACGCCGTAACCGGTAACGCGTGAACCCGGGTCAATGCCGAGAATAATCGCCATCACGCGTCTCCGTTTTGTTGTTTAGCCGGCCTCATCAGAGGGTCGCTGCAACCTCATCAGAGATCTCACCGTTATGGTAAACTTCCTGCACGTCGTCGCAGTCTTCCAGCATATCGATCAGACGCATCAGTTTCGGTGCGGTTTCTGCATCCATATCAGCTTTGGTTGACGGGATCATAGATACTTCCGCGCTATCTGCTTTCAGACCTGCCGCTTCCAGAGCGTCGCGTACTTTACCCATCTCTTCCCATGCGGTGTAAACGTCAATCGCGCCGTCATCATAGGTCACAACGTCTTCAGCACCTGCTTCCAGCGCCGCTTCCATAATGGTGTCTTCGTCACCTTTCTCGAAGGAGATCACACCTTTTTTGCTGAACAGATAAGCCACGGAACCGTCAGTACCGAGGTTGCCACCACATTTGCTGAATGCGTGACGCACTTCAGCAACGGTACGGTTGCGGTTGTCAGAGAGACATTCAATCATGATTGCAGTGCCGCCAGGACCGTAACCTTCGTAGATGATGGTTTCCATGTTCGCATCATCATCACCGCCCACACCACGTGCAATTGCGCGGTTCAGGGTGTCACGGGTCATGTTGTTAGACAGTGCTTTATCAATGGCAGCACGCAGACGCGGGTTAGCATCCGGATCGCCACCACCCAGTTTAGCTGCGGTCACCAGCTCACGAATGATTTTAGTGAAGATTTTACCGCGCTTAGCATCCTGCGCAGCTTTACGATGTCTGGTGTTGGCCCATTTACTATGACCTGCCATAAAAATATCTCCAAAATAACTATACACTTGATCCTTCAGGCTGCCTGCGTTAGCGGCTCTCGTTTACCACCTTGATACAGCTCGAAGGATTTTGTGTATACGCCTTCTCAGGCTAAGTTAATTACAAATTGTTCAATCGCCTGTCGGTTGCTCCACGACTTAGTAAGCGCCGCCGCAGCGGGCGCATCAAGCCATTGGTATGCCAGATGTTCAGTAAAAACAATCTGGCGCTCGTGTGGTAGCGCAAGACAGAACCATGATTCCGTATTACGCGTCACGCCCGGCGCATAGCGATGACGCAAATGTGAAAAAATTTCAAACTCTACCGTGCGCTGACAGTCAATTAAGGTCAGTTGTTCAGCAACAACATCAATGGTGACCTCTTCCTTTACTTCGCGCATAGCAGCTTGCGGCGCGGTTTCACCCTCCTCCACACTGCCGGTTACCGACTGCCAGAAGTCAGGATCGTCACGCCGCTGTAACATCAGCACCCGTTTCGTATCTTGTGCGTAAATGACCACTAAGATCGAAACGGGACGCTTATACACTTTATCCTTCACGCTGCCTCTTCGTTGGCTGCTTTCGCTCATCCCATTCACATAGTTATCTATGCTCATGGAAGTTCACTCAGTTGCCGCCTCGATGCACCGCAAATGATTTCGTGTATTTTATTCATATCAGTTATTCTCAGCCTTCTTGACAACCTGAATGCTCAGCTCAGCCAGTGCAGTCGGGTTGGCAAAGCTCGGGGCTTCAGTCATCAGACACGCTGCCGCCGTTGTTTTCGGGAAGGCGATAACGTCACGGATGTTGTCGGTGCCGGTCAGCAGCATGGTCAGACGGTCAAGACCGAATGCCAAACCTGCGTGCGGCGGCGTACCATATTTCAGGGCATCGAGCAGGAAGCCGAATTTCTCGCGCTGTTCTTCTTCGGTGATACCCAGAATGCCAAACACCGTCTGCTGCATATCACCATTATGGATACGCACAGAGCCACCGCCCACTTCGTAACCATTGATGACCATATCGTAAGCGTTCGCCACCGCATTTTCCGGTGCCGCTTTCAGCTCGGCGGCAGTCATGTCTTTCGGTGAGGTGAACGGATGGTGCATTGCCGTCAGGCCGCCTTCGCCATCGTCTTCAAACATCGGGAAGTCGATAACCCACAGCGGTGCCCATTTGCTTTCGTCGGTCAGGCCGAGATCTTTACCGACTTTCAGACGCAGTGCGCCCATCGCGTCGGCAACAATTTTCTTGTTGTCGGCACCGAAGAAAATCATATCGCCATCTTGTGCGGCGGTACGATCCAGGATGGCTTCGATGATTTCAGCGTTGAGGAATTTCGCTACCGGGCTGTTGATACCTTCCAGACCTTTCGCGCGTTCGTTGACTTTGATGTAAGCCAGACCTTTCGCGCCGTAGATTTTGACGAAGTTACCGTATTCGTCGATCTGCTTACGGGTCAGCGATGCCCCGCCCGGAACTCGCAGAGCAGCAACACGACCTTTCGGATCGTTCGCTGGCCCCGCGAATACCGCAAACTCAACGGATTTCAGCAGGTCGGCAACGTCGGTCAGTTCCATCGGGTTACGCAGATCCGGTTTATCAGAACCATAACGGCGTTCAGCTTCCGCAAAGGTCATTACCGGGAAATCGCCCAGATCTACGCCCTTCACTTCCAGCCACAGATGACGCACCAGGGCTTCCATGACTTCACGCACTTGCGGCGCGGTCATGAAAGAAGTTTCCACATCGATCTGGGTAAATTCAGGCTGACGATCAGCACGCAGGTCTTCGTCACGGAAACACTTAACGATCTGATAGTAGCGGTCGAAACCGGACATCATCAGCAACTGTTTGAACAACTGCGGAGACTGCGGCAGCGCGTAGAATTTACCTTTGTGCACACGAGACGGCACCAGGTAGTCACGTGCGCCTTCCGGCGTCGCTTTGGTCAGCATCGGAGTTTCGATGTCGAGGAAGCCGTGGTCATCCATAAAACGGCGCACCAGGCTAGTAATTTTAGCGCGCGTTTTCAGGCGTTGAGCCATTTCCGGACGACGCAGGTCGAGGTAGCGGTATTTCAGACGCGCTTCTTCGGTGTTGACGTGGTTAGAGTCAAGCGGCAGAACGTCTGCGCGGTTGATGATGGTCAGCGAAGACGCCAGCACTTCGATTTCGCCGGTCGCCATATCGCGGTTGATATTTTTTTCGTCACGCGCACGCACGGTGCCCGTTACCTGAATGCAGAACTCATTACGCAGTTCGGAGGCCAGCTTTAACGCGTCCGCACGATCCGGATCGAAAAATACCTGCACGATACCTTCGCGGTCGCGCATATCGATGAAGATCAGGCTACCAAGATCACGACGACGGTTGACCCAACCACACAGAGTCACCTGCTGCCCCACGTGGGACAAACGGAGCTGTCCACAATATTCTGTACGCATGAGATATCCCTTAACTTAGCTGCCGGCGGATGTCCCCTGCTGCGCAGGTGACCTAAGTCGCAGCGTTAGCTGTATGTCACAACTGAATGAAAAAAGGCGGCTATTATACTGGAAATTCTGCCGCACCGTAAGAGTCTGGCCCGCTCTGGAACGACTCGTTACCACTTTATATCAGGCCTGGAATCAGACTCTACCCTTGTTTGCTATAAAGGTGTTGCCTGAACACATAAAAATTAACAAAATTTGTCATCCTGCCATCGGCTAATCGCATTAAGGTGAGAGGTACGATTTTGTTTTATCAGGAGAGATCATGCTTGAGCTTAATGCTAAAACCACTGCACTGGTGGTGATTGATTTACAGGAAGGCATTTTGCCTTTTGCCGGTGGCCCACATACTGCCGAGGATGTTGTTAATCGCGCCGGAAAACTGGCGGCGAAATTTCGCGCAAACGGACAGTCCGTATTTCTGGTGCGCGTCGGCTGGTCGGCCGATTATGCCGAAGCATTGAAACAGCCGGTTGATGCGCCTTCGCCTGCCAAAACGTTGCCGGAGAACTGGTGGCGGCATCCTGCGGCGTTAGGTGCAACTGACAGCGATATTGAAATCATTAAACGTCAATGGGGTGCGTTTTACGGTACGGATCTGGAGTTGCAATTACGCCGTCGTGGCATTGACACCATTGTCTTGTGTGGGATTTCAACCAATATCGGTGTTGAGTCCACCGCCCGTAACGCGTGGGAGTTAGGGTTTAATCTGGTGATCGCTGAAGACGCCTGTAGCGCCGCCAGTACCGAACAGCACAACAACAGCATCAACCATATCTACCCGCGCATTGCCCGTGTGCGTCGCGTGGAAGAGATCCTCAACGCGTTATGATTTATATCGGTCTGCCGCAATGGTCGCATCCAAAATGGGTGCGGTTGGGGATCTCCAGCCTGGAAGAGTACGCCCGCCATTTTAACTGCGTGGAGGGCAACACGACCCTTTATGCTCTGCCAAAGCCGGAAGTGGTTCTGCGCTGGCGCGAGCAAACCAGCGATGATTTTCGTTTTTGTTTTAAATTTCCGGCGACCATTTCGCACCAGGCCGCATTGCGACATTGCGATGATTTAGTAGCAGAATTTTTAACCCGCATGTCACCGTTAGCGCCGCGCATTGGGCAATACTGGCTGCAACTGCCCGCCACATTTGGCCCCCGGGATCTGTCTGCACTGTGGCACTTTCTCGATTCCCTTCCTCGCGAATTTACCTATGGTGTGGAAGTTCGTCATCCGCTGTTTTTTGCCAAAGAGGTAGAGGAACAAACGCTTAATCGCGGTTTGCATCAGCGCGGCGTTAATCGGGTGATTTTAGACAGCCGTCCGGTTCATGCAGCGCGTCCGCATAATGAAGCCATTCGCGACGCGCAACGGAAAAAGCCCAAAGTTCCGGTTCATGCCGTATTAACAGCGACAAACCCACTGATCCGTTTTATCGGCAGCGATGATATGACGCAAAATCGGGAATTATTTCAGGTCTGGTTACAAAAATTAGCACAGTGGCACCAGACCACCACGCCTTATCTTTTTTTACATACGCCAGATATTGCCCAGGCACCGGAACTGGTACATACCCTTTGGGAAGACTTACGTAAGACACTTCCAGAGATCGGAGCAGTTCCGGCTATTCCACAGCAATCTTCTCTTTTCTGAAATTGCCACCTATCATAGACAGGAGCCATCGGCCATTTTAAAGGGAGTTTGTATGGTAAGCGCGCTGTATGCCGTTTTAGGTGCGTTGTTATTAATGAAGTTCTCTTTTGATGTTGTTCGCCTGCGAATGCAATATCGCGTTGCCTATGGTGACGGCGGTTTTAGCGAACTGCAAAGCGCCATTCGCATTCACGGTAACGCGGTGGAATATATTCCCATCGCGATTGTATTGATGCTGTTTATGGAAATGAATGGCGCAGAAACCTGGATGGTACATATTTGCGGCATTGTTCTGCTTGCCGGGCGTCTGATGCATTATTACGGTTTTCATCACCGTCTGTTTCGCTGGCGGCGTTCCGGCATGAGCGCCACCTGGTGTGCGCTGTTGCTGATGGTGCTGGCGAATCTTTGGTATATGCCCTGGGAGTTGGTTTTCTCCCTGCGTTAGCGCACAATACGCCACTTTCTTTTTCCCGGATTTTTACGTTATGTCTCACCGCGACACGTTATTTTCTGCCCCTATCGCCAGACTGGGCGACTGGACCTTTGATGAACGGGTAGCCGAAGTCTTCCCGGATATGATCCAGCGTTCCGTTCCCGGCTATTCCAATATTATTTCAATGATTGGCATGTTGGCCGAACGCTTCGTACAACCTGGTACGCAGGTTTACGATCTGGGCTGTTCTTTGGGCGCGGCGACGCTCTCGGTGCGTCGCAATATTCATCATGATAATTGTAAAATTATCGCCATCGACAACTCCCCGGCGATGATTGAACGCTGCCGTCGCCATATCGACGCCTATAAAGCGCCAACACCTGTAGAAGTAATCGAGGGTGATATTCGCGATATTGCCATTGAAAACGCGTCGATGGTGGTACTGAATTTTACCCTGCAATTCCTTGAGCCTTCTGAACGTCAGGCATTACTGGATAAAATTTATCAAGGACTGAATCCTGGCGGTGCGCTGGTGCTTTCGGAAAAATTCAGTTTCGAAGATGCCAAAGTCGGTGAACTGCTGTTCAACATGCACCACGATTTTAAACGCGCCAACGGTTACAGCGAGCTGGAGATCAGCCAAAAACGCAGCATGTTAGAAAACGTGATGCTGACCGATTCTGTGGAAACCCATAAAGCACGCCTGCATAAAGCCGGATTTGAACATAGCGAGTTATGGTTCCAGTGCTTTAACTTTGGCTCACTGGTGGCATTGAAAGCAGAGGACGCTGCATGATCGACTTTGGTAACTTTTATTCTCTGATTGCCAAAAATCATCTTTCGCACTGGCTGGAAACCCTCCCTGCACAGATTGCCAACTGGCAACGTGAACAGCAGCACGGTCTGTTTAAACAGTGGTCCAATGCGGTGGAATTTCTGCCCGAAATTAAACCGTATCGTCTTGATTTACTGCATAGCGTAACGGCGGAAAGCAAAGAGCCGCTGAGTGCCGGGCAGATTAAACGCATTGAAACACTGATGCGCAACCTGATGCCGTGGCGTAAAGGGCCGTTCTCGCTGTATGGCGTTAACATCGACACCGAATGGCGTTCTGACTGGAAATGGGATCGTGTTCTGCCGCATCTCTCTGATTTGACCGGGCGCACGATCCTCGATGTTGGCTGCGGCAGCGGTTATCACATGTGGCGCATGATTGGCGCAGGCGCGCATCTGGCGGTGGGGATTGACCCTACGCAACTTTTTCTCTGCCAGTTCGAAGCGGTGCGTAAGTTGTTAGGTAACGATCAGCGCGCGCATCTGCTGCCGTTAGGTATTGAACAACTTCCAGCGCTGAAAGCCTTTGATACCGTCTTTTCGATGGGCGTGCTGTACCATCGCCGCTCACCGCTGGAACATCTGTGGCAGTTAAAAGATCAACTGGTGAATGAAGGCGAACTGGTGCTGGAAACGCTGATTGTTGATGGCGATGAGCACACAGTACTGGTGCCAGGCGATCGTTACGCGCAAATGCGTAATGTCTATTTCATTCCATCAGCACTGGCGCTGAAAAACTGGCTGAAGAAGTGTGGGTTTGTTGATATCCGCATTGCGGACGTGAGCGTTACCTCTACAGAAGAGCAGCGCCGTACTGAATGGATGGTTACCGAGTCTTTGTCTGATTTCCTCGACCCGCATGATCCGAGTAAAACGGTAGAAGGCTATCCTGCGCCTAAACGCGCGGTGCTGATTGCGCGTAAGCCGTAACCCGTTTCCGAGCGCTGAGATTGATGACAAACGCCAAAACCGCCTGATGCGCTACGCTTATCAGGCCTACCCGTCTCCTGCAATATGTTAAATTTGCACAAATTTGCAGGCTGGATAAGGCGTTCACGCCGCATCCGGCATGAATAAAGCACACTTTATCTGCAATTTAGCGCCCGTTTCCGGGCGCTATTTACTTCTTATGCGCCTGATCAGCCACGCCATTTTGTCTTTGCCTTCAGGTTCATTTTTCATACTGATCAAGGATAAAAAAAGGCCCCTGTTGAAATTGCAGGGGCCTGGTACGAGCAAGCATCATATTGGGCGACATGATGCAACGGTAAAAATCATTTGGCCTGATGGCGTTCAATGATTCCTTTCATTTCAGCAACCGCCGCCCCGTCTACGACATAACGCGAATACTCGTCCGCGAGTGCATCTGATGACATGGACAATCCTTGATTACGATAACGCATCGGTGAGGCTTGCCACGCTCCCGCGGAGCTATGGACTTCCAGCACTCCGGCATCGAGGAAGTGGTGCAGGTTTTCTGCACGAACTCCAGCTCCGGCCATGATGATTGGAGCATCACCATAGGCAATAAGTTCCATAATTTTTAATAAACCTTGCAGCGCGTCTGATTTTTGCCCCGATGTCAGCACCCTGGCAATGCCTAATTTCGCAAGATTATTCAGTGCATTTAAAGGGTTAGCGCACATATCGAAGGCGCGATGAAAAGTGACGGCCAGCGAACCGGCAGCCGCCATTATTTTTTCCATTCGTGGCATATCGACATTACCGTCAACATCCAGAACCCCCGTCACCAGTCCAGGAAATCCCAATTCGCGTACTGTGCGGATGTCCTCAAGAATGGCGGCAAACTCGCCGTCGCTGTAGCAAAAATCGCCACCGCGAGGACGGATAATCGGATGCACAGGGATAGTAACCTGCTGACGCACAGACTTCAGCACACCCAGCGACGGCGTTAAGCCACCTTCTTTCGGTGCCGCACACAGCTCTATTCTGTCGGCACCGTTTTGCTGCGCCGTCAGCGCGCACTCCATGCTGTAACAGCAAATTTCCAGTAATGCCATTTTTACTCCTTAATTACGCCGACTGCTCACTGGCGACGATCTCTTCAATGGCCCACGGATGAAACTTAATCGTGGTTTTACCGTCGGTGACGGCCAGCGTTGGATTGGGTAATCGCTCATGCTCACCTTTTGGCGAACTGGTTTTAACCGAGATCCCCGGCTGACTAAGCCCTTCATCAGAAAGTAATGCCAGTGCACGGGCGTTCAGTGTCTCTGGATCACCAGGCAGAACGATTTCGATATGTTCCCAGCCTTCGTGCGGGTAACGTTTTTCCCCAGGCCACGGTAACTCAACTATCGAAAACTGCCAGTGAGCAACCTGTACCGATTCATGCAATTTAAACAGGCAAATCGGTCTGCCATTGATCATATTTTCTGACAGGAGTTCGCCGCACTGTTCAAACCCACGACGCCAGCGTTCAGCGGTGGCGTTTTGATGACAACGCAAGGAAATGTGATCGGCATTCAGCGGAGTAATATCCAGCCCCAGACGACGGGAAAGTTCGTCTAATGCGTGGATAAATCGCGGTAAATCCGTTGCAATATCCTGCAACTCGTCGACAGATTGCCAGTTAGCCATAATCACTCTTCGTCTTTCAGCAAAAGCGTTAATTTACCTTGTTGCCCTGCGCCAACCAACTGCTGATTTCGCGCAGTCCCCGGTGCAATAGTGAAAACGGCAATACGCCACGCGCACGTTGCTGACGAAAACAGCCATTTGCAGTATACTCCCGCCCTAATTTCTTTAACTGGTGCGGGCAATTCTCGCTCGCTTCATCAATGTAAGGTATTCCGGTGAATATTCAGGCTCTTCTCTCAGAAAAAGTCCGTCAGGCCATGATTGCGGCAGGCGCGCCTGCGGATTGCGAACCGCAGGTTCGTCAGTCAGCAAAAGTTCAGTTCGGCGACTATCAGGCTAACGGCATGATGGCAGTTGCTAAAAAACTGGGTATGGCACCGCGACAATTAGCAGAGCAGGTGCTGACTCATCTGGATCTTAACGGTATCGCCAGTAAAGTTGAGATCGCCGGCCCAGGTTTTATCAACATTTTCCTTGATCCGGTATTCCTGGCTGAACATGTTCAGCAGGCGCTGGCGTCCGATCGTCTCGGTGTTGCTACACCAGAAAAACAGACCATTGTGGTGGACTACTCCGCGCCAAACGTGGCGAAAGAGATGCACGTAGGGCATCTGCGTTCCACCATCATTGGTGACGCGGCTGTGCGTACCCTGGAGTTCCTCGGTCACAACGTAATTCGCGCTAACCACGTCGGTGACTGGGGCACCCAGTTCGGTATGCTGATTGCGTGGCTGGAAAAACAGCAGCAGGAAAACGCCGGTGAAATGGAGCTGGCAGATCTCGAAGGTTTCTACCGCGATGCGAAAAAGCATTACGACGAAGATGAAGAGTTTGCCGAACGTGCACGTAACTACGTGGTAAAACTGCAAAGCGGTGACGAATACTTCCGCGAAATGTGGCGCAAACTGGTCGACATCACCATGACGCAGAACCAGATCACTTACGATCGTCTGAACGTAACGTTGACTCGCGATGATGTGATGGGCGAAAGCCTCTACAACCCGATGCTGCCGGGTATCGTGGCAGATCTGAAAGCCAAAGGTCTGGCAGTAGAAAGTGAAGGCGCGACCGTTGTATTCCTTGATGAGTTCAAGAACAAGGAAGGCGAGCCGATGGGCGTTATCATTCAGAAGAAAGATGGCGGCTATCTCTACACCACCACCGATATCGCCTGTGCGAAGTATCGTTATGAAACCCTTCATGCCGATCGCGTGCTGTATTACATCGACTCCCGTCAGCATCAGCACCTGATGCAGGCATGGGCAATCGTACGCAAAGCAGGTTATGTACCAGAATCCGTACCGCTGGAACACCACATGTTCGGCATGATGCTGGGTAAAGACGGTAAACCATTCAAAACCCGCGCTGGCGGTACGGTGAAACTGGCAGATCTGCTGGATGAAGCACTGGAACGCGCGCGTCGTCTGGTGGCTGAGAAGAACCCGGATATGCCAGCCGACGAGCTGGAAAAACTGGCCAATGCGGTCGGTATCGGCGCGGTGAAATACGCGGATCTCTCCAAAAACCGCACTACCGACTACATCTTCGACTGGGACAACATGCTGGCGTTCGAGGGTAACACTGCGCCGTATATGCAGTATGCCTACACCCGTGTGCTGTCCGTGTTCCGTAAAGCGGAAATTAACGAAGATCAACTGGCTGCGGCTCCGGTTGTCATCCGTGAGGATCGTGAAGCGCAACTGGCCGCTCGCCTGCTGCAATTTGAAGAAACCCTCACGGTGGTTGCCCGTGAAGGTACACCGCACGTGATGTGTGCTTACCTGTACGATCTGGCTGGTCTGTTCTCTGGCTTCTACGAGCACTGCCCGATCCTCAGCGCAGAAAACGAAGAAGTGCGTAACAGCCGTCTGAAACTGGCACAACTGACCGCGAAGACGCTGAAACTGGGTCTGGATACGCTGGGTATTGAGACTGTAGAGCGTATGTAATCGCGTTATGTGTCAAAGGCCGATGTCGCAGTTACGGACATCGGCTTTTTTATCACCGCCGATAATTCACAATCACTTCATTACGCTGCACCTTCAGCGGCGGAATTAACCTCCCACCGGCTGGAACTTCCCAGATAAAGCGCAACGGTTCTGTCGCAGGTACGCCGGTAAATGCCACCGTACTCCCGCTCTGCCCGTCTAATTCGACACAACGAGATAGCGAACACAAGCGCACGCGCAGCCCTACAGGTGTCGGGCCGATAAGCTGATAACGCCAGGCCACCAGCGTCACCAATCCTGAAACCGGTTGTCGCGAAGTCAGAGACGCTGACGACATCGATTCACCACGATGATTCAGCGTCACGCCCGCGCTACTTGCCTGCCACATGCCCTCCCCGGCAGCCTGCACAAGCATCGGAAACAACAAAATAGCTAATAAGCTCCTCATTATTTGCCGCCAATCGTCGCCGTCATACGGATTTGGCGGTTATCAGAGAGTTCGAGATTCGAAAGCACCACCAGTTGCGGCAGGCTACGGCGCAGAAAACGAGATAATAATGGCCGCAGCGCATGGTTCACCAACAGCACTGGCGGCGCGCCCAGCATCTCCTGACGGGATAATGCCTCCTGAGTTTGTGCCAGCAAACGATCCGCCAGTCCAGGCTCCAGCCCGCCCCCGCCCTGCAATGCCTGTAACAGCAAACGCTCCAGCGGCGTGTCCAGGCCAATAACGTGAACTTCATCTTTGCCGGGAAACCATTGCTGGGTAATCGCCCGACCAAGCGCCACGCGGACGACGGCGGTTAATTCATGTGGTTCGCTCTGGATGGGCGCATGTTCCGCCAGCGTTTCGAGGATGGTGCGCATATCGCGAATCGGCACTTTTTCATCAAGCAGGTTTTGTAGCACCTTGTGCAGCGTGGTGAGCGTGACGACGCCAGGAACTAAGTCCTCCGTTAGCTTTGGCATCTCCTGGGCGACGCGATCCAGTAACTGCTGCGCCTCCTGACGACCAAACAGTTCGGCGGCATGTTGGCTAATGAGGTGGTTAAGATGCGTTGCGACCACCGTGCTGGCCTCAACCACGGTATATCCCTGAATCTGCGCCTGTTCTTTTAGCGCGCTTTCGATCCAGATAGCATTCAGACCAAACGCCGGGTCGACCGTCGCTTCACCGGGTAATGTTCCGGCGGCTGTCCCCGGGTTGATCGCCAGCCAGCGCCCCGGATAGGCATCGCCGCTACCAATTTCAACGCCTTTCATCAGGATACGATAACGGGCAGGTTGCAGATCCATATTGTCGCGAATGTGCACCACCGGCGGCAGAAAGCCCATCTCCTGGGCAAATTTCTTACGAATACTGCGAATACGCCCCAGCAACTCGCCATCCTGCTGAAAATCGACCATCGGGATCAGCCGATACCCCACCTCCATTCCCAGCGAGTCTTCCAGTTGCACATCGTTCCACGTCGCTTCAACAACGGCATTATTCTCCGCCATTTTTACCGGCTTCGGTTCGGCAGGCGCTTTTTGTTCGCGTCCACGGATCCACCACGCCAGCCCCAGCAGTCCCGCCGTGAACAGTAAAAAGACCAGGTTTGGCATTCCTGGCACCAGACCAAGTAACCCCAGTACTGCGGCACTTAACAACATGACTCTGGGGTTACTGAAAAGCTGATTCACCATCTGCTCGCCAACATCCTGATCGGTGCTGACACGCGTGACGATGACCCCCGCAGCGGTAGAAATAACCAGCGCCGGGATTTGCGCCACCAGGCCATCACCGATGGTCAACAGCGTATAACTTTCTGCCGCATGGCCCATGCTCATGCCATGTTGCAGCACGCCGACCAGCAATCCGCCGACGACGTTAATGACCATGATGAGGATCCCGGCAATAGCATCACCACGAACAAACTTACTCGCCCCGTCCATTGAGCCGTAAAAATCGGCTTCCTGGGTCACTTCGGAACGACGTTTTTTCGCCTCATCTTCACCAATCAATCCGGCGTTGAGGTCGGCATCAATCGCCATCTGTTTACCCGGCATACCGTCGAGAACAAAGCGCGCCCCCACTTCCGCAATACGCCCGGCACCTTTGGTGATAACCATAAAGTTGATGATCACGAGGATGACGAATACCACAATGCCGATTGCAAAGTTACCGCCAACGAGGAAGTGACCGAACGCTTCAACGACCTTCCCCGCCGCCGCCGCACCAGTATGACCTTCCATCAAAATGATACGGGTTGAAGCCACGTTGAGCGCCAGACGCAACAGCGTGGTAAACAGCAGGATGGTCGGGAACGCGGCAAACTCGAGCGTGCGCTGGGTAAACATCGCCACCAGCAACACCATGATCGACAGGGCAATATTGAAGGTAAACAGCAGGTCGAGAATGAATGCGGGCAGTGGCAGCACCATCATCGACAAGATCAACAGGATCAAAATCGGTCCGGCAAGGATCTGCCATTGTGTCGATTTCAGGTTTGCGGGTAGGCGCAGCATTGCGACCAGATTACTCATGGGGCTGTTTCTCGTTGATAAAATCCAGGGCTTCCGGCACCGGAAGATGTGTGGGTTGTACGGGGCGTTGCCCACCGGCCAGACGCCAGCGTTTCAGTTGCCAGACCCAGGCCAGTACTTCTGCCACAGCGGCGTATAGTTGGCCTGGAATTTGTTGGCCTATTTCGCCATGTCGATACAGCGCACGCGCCAGCGGCGGTGCTTCAAGGGTCGGGACGTTATTTTCAGCGGCAATTTCACGAATGCGCAGTGCTACCAGCCCTGCACCTTTGGCGACCACTTTCGGCGCACTCATTTTGTTTTCGTCATATCGCAATGCCACTGAGTAGTGAGTTGGGTTGTTAACAATGACGTCCGCTTTCGGCACATCGGCCATCATCCGACGCCGCGCCGCAGCTCGCTGCATCTGACGAATTCGCCCTTTGACATGGGGATCACCTTCGCTTTGTTTGAACTCATCACGAATGTCCTGCCGTGACATACGCAGCTTTTTCAGGTGGCTGAATATTTGAAAAAAGACGTCAAATCCCACCATTGGGATGACCCCAAGCACCACTAAAAGCGCGCACAATCCCACAACATCCATCGCGTTAGCCATTGCAGTAATGGGCGACTGCGCCATTAAGCGCATCATCTGCGGCCAGTGATGCCAGAGATAAAAACCAGTCACACTGCCGACCAAAGTGGATTTCAGTATCGCTTTCAGCAGCTCTGCGCCGGTTTGCGCTGAGAACATGCGTTTAATACCTGGTAACGGGTTGATTTTGGAAAACTTCGGCTGTAATGATTTGCCGCTAAATACCAGACCACCCAACATGACTGGCGAAATGAGTGCCACCAGCACCACGCCGCTAATCAGCGGCAACAGAGCCAACATGGCTTCTCTGATTAACTGAATAATCTGCCCCAGGATTAGGTTGGGGTCATTGATGATGTTGTGATCAAAATGCAGCCCGGCGGAGAGCATCCCAGACAACCGGTGAGCCAGAGACGCGCCACCAAACCAGATAACACACACGCCCACCAGCAAAATCAGCAGTGAGGTTAGCTCACGGGAGCGCGGGATCTGTCCCTCTTCCCGTGCTTTTTCAAGTCGGTGAGGTGTGGGGGCTTCTGTTTTGTCGTCGCTCTCGTCAGACACGTCGCCAATCCTGGAAATAGTGATAAGCGTGAATAATGCCAGAGCGGAAAGCGTTCAATGGTTAGAGTAAGGGGCAAAACAGGCGGGATTTAGGGCTTTTACCGCAGCACATCAGGCGTGGTGCCGCGTTTGTCGGATGCGGTGTAAACGTCTCATCCGGCCGCCTGATACGACGGGTCACGTCATATCAGGCAATACAAATTAAAAACCGAGACTATCCAACAAATCGTCGACCTGATCCTGGCTGGCTACCACACCCGCTTTGCTGCTATCAACCTGTGGCCCATTAAGCAGACTCTGGCTTTCACGCTTCGGACGCGCATCCTGTTCCGGAATGTTTTCCAGCAGCACCATCAACAACTGGCGTTCAATCTCCTGTATCACATCCATCATCCGTTTAATCACCTGGCCGGTGAGATCCTGAAAATCCTGTGCCATCATGATTTCCAGCAGTTGCGCATTGGTGAAACGGGTATGAACAGGCACATCCGCCAGAAATTGCCGCGTATCGGTCACCAGTTCACGGGCATCGGCAAGGTCAATCGGATCGGCAAACCAGGCATCCCAGCGTTGGGTTAATGCTTTTGCCGACTTCTCCATTTCATCCTGATGTGGCTGTGACGCCTCAACACTGTTCAGCGCACGCTCCGCAGCCTGGGCAGTCATCTGCACGACGTAGTACAAACGATCGCGGGCATCGGGGATGGCTTCAGCGGCCTCAGCTATCGCCTGATCCAGTCCAAGCTCCCGCAGACTGTCACGCAACATACGCGTCAGGCTGCCAATGCGCGCAATGATATCGCCAGCGGCATGTTCATCAGCCGGTTTGATTGATGGTTGCATCATAATCGCATCCTCACATGCCCAGTTTCTCAAAGATTTTGTTGAGTTTTTCCTCCAGCGTCGCGGCGGTAAATGGCTTAACCACATAGCCACTGGCCCCCGCTTGTGCTGCGGCGATAATGTTCTCTTTCTTCGCCTCTGCGGTCACCATCAACACCGGTAACGCCGACATCGCGCCATCAGCACGAATGGTTTTCAGCAGTTCCAGACCATCCATATTCGGCATATTCCAGTCGGAGATCACAAACCCATAACCGCCCGCCTGTAACTTGTTGAGAGCATCGGCACCATCTTCCGCTTCCTCAACATTGTTGAATCCCAGCTCTTTCAGCAGGTTACGCACAATGCGTCGCATGGTGGAAAAGTCATCCACAACCAAAAATTTAAGCTCTTTATCCGCCATCTCACACTCCTGATTTAAATACGTATCGCCTGTCCGGCACTGATTTTTGCCAGCATTTGCTGGCTTACCTGACTAAGATCGACCACTTCGCAGACGCCCCCCAAATTGATGGCCTCACGCGGCATACCGAAAACCACGCTGCTTGCTTCGTTTTGCGCGAGGGTCCATGCCCCCGCCTGACGCATCGCCAACATTCCCGCCGCGCCGTCGTTACCCATTCCCGTCAGGATCACCCCAACAGCATTACGCCCCGCCTGTTTGGCAACAGAATGGAACAACACATCTACCGAAGGCCGATGACGGTTAACCGCCGGGCCATCGTGAATTTTGATTTGATAGTTCGCGCCACTGCGCGCCAGTTCCATATGCCGATCGCCCGGCGCGATATAGGCATGTCCCGGTAAGACGCGTTCACCGTCTTCAGCCTCTTTAACGCCGATCTGACACAGCTTGTTAAGTCGGTCAGCAAAAGAGCGGGTGAAACCGGGCGGCATATGCTGAGTGATTAACAGCGCCGGGCTGGAAAGTGGCAACGGTTGCAGTACGTGACGAATCGCCTCTGTTCCGCCCGTTGAGGCACCAATTGCAATCAATTTTTCTGAACTCAACAGCGGGCCAGCCTTCAGCGTTGCCGGTGGCGATAACGGTTTATGCGCGGCCAGGCTCGCTCTTGACGCCGTTCGTACCTTTTCGGCAATCATTTCGCTATACGCCAGCATTCCTTCGCGAATACCCAGTTGTGGTTTGGTGACAAAATCTATCGCCCCTAACTCAAGCGCGCGCAGCGTGACTTCGGAACCTCTGCCGGTCAGAGAAGAAACCATCACCACCGGCATTGGTCGCAAACGCATTAATTTTTCGAGGAAATCCAGCCCATCCATCCGCGGCATTTCAACGTCCAGCGTCAACACATCAGGGTTGAATTTCTTAATCAAATCACGCGCGACCAGCGGATCAGGAGCCGTCGCAACCATTTCCATGTCGCTATGGCTGTTGATGATTTCCGTCATGATCTGGCGCATCAATGCCGAATCATCGACAGACAACACCCTGATTTTGCTCATCGTTATTCCTTACTTAGCGCATACACCGTCTGACCTCGCAACGTGAAGCTGCGCTCAAGATGGCTAAAGTTTTCAGAGTGACCCGCAAACAGCAATCCGTCGGGCTTAAGTAGCGGTACAAAGCGACGCAAAATCTCCTGTTGAGTCGTTTGATCAAAGTAAATCATGACGTTACGGCAGAAGATCGCATCAAACGGCCCCGGTACGGTGTACTGTTTCGCCAACAAATTCAGCGGCGAAAAATCGACATAATTCGCCAGCTCCTGACGCACGCGCACCAGCCCTTCATGCGGTCCCGTGCCGCGCATGAAGTAACGCTGGAGTTGTTGTGGCGTCAGGTTTTTCAGCTCTTCATGGCGATAAATGCCGCTTTTAGCTTTCTCCAGGACTTCGGTATCGATATCACTGGCAAAGACTTTCCAGCGTCCGGGCGCAGTGCCCAATGTGTCCGCCAGCGTCATCGCAATGCTGTACGGTTCTTCGCCTGTCGATGCCGCTGCACTCCATACGCGATATTCACCAGAACAGCGGCGGGCGTGAGCTGCGATCAGCGGAAAATGATGCCCTTCACGAAAAAATGCCGTCAGGTTGGTCGTCAATGAGTTAATAAATGCCTGCCACTCGCTGCTGCACTGATTAGATTCCAGCATATTCAGATAATGCCCAAAATCTGCCAGTCCCAGCGAACGCAAACGGCGTACCAGCCGGTTGTAGACCATGTCACGTTTGTGATCGGCCAGAACGATCCCCGCACGTTGGTAGATCAATTGACTTATCCGCCGAAAATGAACGTCGGAAAGCGCGAGGCGCTCGGTCATCTGTAACAATAAAGACGTTTGCCCACAGGGCAGAGATGATGTCATAGCGCCTTCTCAGTCACTTCAGGAAACCACTGGCACAGCCTGTAACTGCGCCGATTGTGTCGTATAACCACTTGTAAATAGCGCCATCAGAGACGATACGCGCGACGTTCTGTTGCATCATCTGATCAATCTGGCAACAATGGTGCTTGAGTAAATAGCCATCAAAATGTTTCCCAGTTTGGAGCTTGTTCAGCGATATGCCGGCGTGGTTGTGTTGGTGGTTTTTCACTGGCTGGCCGGGATTGAAGCGGTGGTTTTTGGGATTGCGGGCTGGCAGCCAGACGAAACGCGGATACTGCCTGCGTTAAACGACTGGCCTGCTCTTCCAGCGCGGCGGCTGCAGCGGCTGACTCCTGCACCAACGAGGCGTTCTGTTGAGTCACACGATCCATTTCCGACACGGCCTGCGCCACTTGATCAATGCCACGGCTCTGTTCATCGGAGGCTGAAGCAATTTCCCCCATAATGTCGGTAACGCGCGTAACCGCATTAACGATGTTGGTCATCGTCTCTCCGGCGCTTTCAACCAGCACCGAACCGGTATCGACGCGGGATACTGAGTCTTCAATCAGGGCTTTAATCTCTTTTGCCGCCTGGGCGCTACGGCTGGCAAGATTACGCACTTCACCCGCAACCACGGCAAAACCACGGCCCTGTTCACCGGCACGGGCAGCTTCTACGGCGGCGTTCAGCGCCAGTATATTGGTCTGGAAAGCAATACCGTCGATAACGCTGATGATGTCAGCAATTTTCTTCGAACTGTCAGCAATTTCGTGCATGGTTTTCACCACGCCATCCACCACTTTACCGCCGTGCATGGCAGTGTCGGAGGCACTTTGCGCCAGTTGCGAGGCCTGGCGGGCATTATCGGCGTTCTGTTTCACCGTGGCGGTGAGTTGTTCCATGCTGGCAGCAGTCTCTTCCAGTGCCGAGGCCTGCTGTTCAGTTCGGGAGGAGAGATCGGTATTACCTGCAGTAATTTCACGCGTACCAACGTAGATGGCATCTGAACCTTCGCGCACGTGGGTGACTGTATCAGTCAGAGAACGTTGCATATGCGAAACGCTCTGCGCCAGCTCGCCCATTTCACTGCGTCCAGCAATGGCCAGGTTATTCGCCAGGTTACCACCCGAAATTTCACGGATGTGGGTAATGATTTTTGCCAGCGGGTTAAGCAACATGCGGCGAATGCCATACCATGCCACCAGAAGAATCAGTACCACCACCAGCGCGATAACGGCCAGTTGCCACTGGGCAAAACGGTAATCACTGGCATTGTCGACAACGATATTGCGGTACAATTTTTCGCTGCTACGGGCGTACTGCCCAAAAGCCTCTCCCATCGCATTTTGCATTCCCTGGGTTGGCTGGGCAAAATAGGCTCCGGTGTTACCATAATCAAGATAATCAATCAGTTCAGTTAATGCCGTGTGGTAATTTTTGTATTTTTCATCAATATGACTACTGGCGGCAGCCATTTCGGGTAACGGTGCCATGCTTTTGAATTTTTTATAATGAACAGCCGCCTGCGCCAACGTTTTCCTGGCGCTATCAAGCAATTCAATTTTTGCACTACTTTGTTGATTGGATGGGTCCATCATCATCCGCACCGCTGAACGACTCAGGTTAATGCGCGTTTGTAGCATGAGATCCCAGGTTGAAGTTAACTCGCCCTGTTGTTCCCGTAGTTCATTGGAAACCACAAAGCTTTGCTGGCTATGGTGCAGCGAAGAAAAAAACAGACTGCCGGACATGAGCTGTAACAGTGCAAATACCCCCAGCACCATCATCAGCAGCGTAACTACGCGGATACGGTTAATCATAAGGCACCTTCCTGAAAACAAGTTGATCCCGTTATCGGCAGGAAGGTGGGAAACTTTATTACTTAGATCAATCGTAGAGAGATGACTTAAAATAAAAAAACCCGATGTGCGCATCATCGGGTTCTGCCTTTATTTATTGCTGAACGCGAAATTACGCGACGTCTGCGGTCGCATTATCTAACAGCGCCATCTCTTCACTATTTAGCAGTTTTTCGATATTAACCAGAATCAGCATGCGGTCACTCAGCGCGCCCAGTCCCGTAAGATATTCAGTAGAAAGCGTCACGGCAAATTCCGGTGCCGGGCGAATTTGTTCCGCCGTCAACGAAAGAACGTCCGATACGCCGTCAACCACTATGCCGACCACGCGCTGGCCAAGATTCAGGACGATCACGACTGTGTTGTCGTTATAGTCCACATCGACCTGGCTGAACTTAATGCGTAAGTCGACAATTGGCACAATGACGCCGCGCAGGTTAGTGACGCCTTTGATAAACGCTGGCGTATTCGCAATCCGCGTGACCTGGTCGTAACCACGGATCTCCTGCACTTTCAGAATGTCTATGCCGTACTCTTCATCACCAAGGGTAAATACCAGAAATTCCTGGCCTGACGGTTCGCTGGCCAGTTTTGTTACATTTGTCATACCGGTCATATTTATTACCTTTTTACTCAATCAGGCGGCGGTGTTCGCCATACATTGTTCGCGGTTTATTGCCTGCAAGGCTGAGACATCAACAATCAGTGCTACGCTTCCGTCGCCAAGAATTGTTGCGGCGGATATTCCAGGAATTTTGCGATAGTTACTTTCAAGGTTTTTCACCACCACCTGGTGTTGACCAATTAATTGATCCACCAGCAAGGCATAACGACGACCACCACTTTGCAGGATCACGACAATCCCCTGGGTGGCTTCAGTTTTCGCACCAGCGACATTAAACACTTTCCACAGTTCGACTATTGGCAGATATTCACCACGCACTTCAAGTACCCGCTCGCCACCTGCCAGCGGATGCAGATCGACTTCACGGGGTTGCAGTGATTCCATGACAGCATTCAGCGGCAGAATGAAAACTTCATCAGCAACGCGCACGGACATACCGTCGAGGATCGCCAGTGTCAGCGGTAGTAAAATGCGGATCGTTGTACCTGTGCCCGGCTTCGACTTGATTTCGACATGGCCGCCCATCTCCTGGATATTACGTTTAACGACATCCATGCCGACGCCACGCCCGGAAACATCGGTAACCTGCTCCGCCGTGGAAAAACCCGGAGCAAATATCAACATCGCCACTTCGTCGTCGCTCATGTTGTCGCTGACAGGCAGCCCTTGCGAGGCGGCTTTTGCCAGAATCCGCTCACGATTTAGTCCCGCGCCATCGTCGGTCACTTCGATGCAGATGTTACCGCCCTGATGTTCGGCAGACAGGATCAAATTTCCGACGCTATTTTTACCTGCGGCGAGGCGTTTTTCCGGCAGTTCTATACCGTGGTCAAGGCTGTTGCGTACCAGGTGGGTCAGCGGATCGATAATGCGTTCTATCAGACTCTTGTCGAGTTCGGTGGAGCTGCCTATAAGCGTGAGTTCTACTTGTTTGCCGAGTTTACCCGCCAGGTCGCGCACCAGCCGCGGATAGCGGCTAAAGACATATTCCATCGGCATCATACGAATCGACATCACCGATTCCTGCAAATCACGGGCGTTACGTTGTAACTGCCCCATGCTGGTAATCAAATCCCCATGATTTACCGGGTCCAGTTCACTGGAGCGCTGAGCGAGCATTGACTGGGTGATGACCAGTTCACCGACCAGGTTTATCAGTTGATCAACCTTTTCTACCGCCACACGGATGCTGGTCGATTCGCTACCGCGCGTCGTTTTTTCCCGCTCTACGCGTCCGGCTGGCGCTTCTGTTGCGGCCAGTTCCAGCACTGGCGGGGTCGATACTGTTGGTGCAGGTTCTACCGCTTCAAAGGCAATCTGATCGGCTTCAATCACAAAACAGAGCACGGCGGTAATGTCGTCTTCCGCAATATCTCCCGACATTGTTGCAGATAATGAATCCGCGCCTTTAACCACGTCAGTTAATGTGGTCAACTGCTCCAGTTCGTCTTCCAGCAGCTCGACTTCATCCGCCTTCAGGCGTGAAAGGATAATTCGTCGCGGCGACTCACTGTTACTCTGCTCATTTTGCGGTTCACTTTTGGCAACCACACTTAACCGGGTCACTGCGGGCACCGTTTCGCCTTTCGCTTCTAATGCCAGTTGACGCAAGGCCTGGCAGATATAATCGAAGCTGGCGGCATCCGGCTCTTGCGACTGTTTATAAGCGTCGAGCTGTTCCTGCATGATATCCTTCGTTTCCAAAAACAGATTGATAATGTCGGTATTAAGCTGCATCTCACCGCGTCTGGCTTCATCGAGCAGGTTTTCCATCAGATGCGTGGTTTTCTGTAACACGGTAAAACCAAAAGTTCCTGCCCCTCCTTTGATGGAATGGGCCGCACGAAAGATAGCATTCAATTGTTCGGCATCTGGCGCTTCTGGCTGCAAATCCAGCAGATGCTGCTCCATATCGGCCAACAATTCGTCCGCTTCATCAAAAAATGTCTGATAAAAATCGCTTATATCCATGCTCACGCTGTCACCTCGGTTCGGCTGATGGCATTGTGGGAACACTGACCTGCGGAGCGCCCCCAGTTTTTTCCAGTACACTTACCGGCTCATTCTGGCTTTCAGCGTTTTCATGCAAAATGGCCTGCTCGGCCTGTCTGTTCAGGACCAGCAGACTGATTCGACGGTTGACAGCATCATCAGGTCCGCGATCGCTTAAACGCATGGTCGCCGCCATGCCGACGACGCGCAGAATTTTGCCATCAGCCAGCCCCCCCACCATTAGCTCACGGCGCGACGCATTAGCGCGTTCGGCAGAAAGCTCCCAGTTGCTGTAGCTTTGCTCACCATTGGCGTAAGGGAAATCATCGGTATGACCGGAGAGACTGATACGGTTAGGAATACCATTCAGCACTGGCGCAATACTCCGCAGAATGTCGCGCATATAGGGTTCGACGTCAGCACTGCCGGTTTTAAACATCGGGCGATTCTGGCTGTCGATAATCTGAATGCGTAAACCTTCCTGTACCAGATCGATTTTGAGATGTGGACGCAGCGCCCGTAGTTTCGGGTCTGACTCTATAAGCTGGTCGAGATCGCCACGCAATTTCCGCAACCGACTTTGCTCCATGCGTTTTTTCAGTTCTTCAATGTCCGGCTGCTTATTCACTTCTCCCTGACTCTGAGTGTAATCATCACCGCCGCCGGGAATTGGGCTTTCGCTATTAGAAATGCGATCACCACCCGTTACCGCGGTCGCCAACGGCGTGCGGAAATATTCCGCTATCTGAATCAGCTCTTTTGGGCTGGAAATGGAGATCAGCCACATCACCAGAAAAAAAGCCATCATCGCGGTCATAAAGTCAGCATAAGCAATCTTCCACGATCCATGCGCCGAGCCGTGGCTTTTTGCTTTGCGTCGTTTGACGACAATTATTGGGTGCGCGTGATTCTTCATACTTCCTCGGTTGTCGTCTGCTGTTGCGGATTTTTTACCGCGCGAACGTGTTCTTCCAGCTCAACAAACGATGGCCGTTCACTGGAGTAGAGCGTTTTACGACCAAATTCAACGGCAATTGGCGGTGCATAACCGTTCAGATTAGAAAGCAGTATGACTTTGACGCATTGCATCATTTTGCTGGTCTCTGCGCTTTTCTGGCGCAAAACACTCGCCAGTGGGGAAATAAATCCGTAAGCCAGTAAGATACCGAGGAAAGTCCCTACCATCGCATGAGCAATCAGCGCCCCCAGTTCGGCGGCAGGCCGGTCAGCCGATCCCAGCGCGTGAACCACCCCCATCACTGCCGCGACAATACCAAATGCCGGGAGCGAGTCACCGACCAGCGCCAGGCTGTTAGCGGGAACTTCCGACTCGCTTTCGTGGGTTTCAATTTCTTCATCCATCAGCGCTTCGATTTCGAAGGTATTCATATGGCCACTGATGATCAGGCGCAGATAATCAACGATAAAATCAAGCATAACGGTATCCGCGAGGATGCGGGGATAACTGGCGAAGATCTCGCTTTCGCGGGGGTTTTCAATATCGCGCTCCAGCGAAAACATGCCCATCTGTCGCGATTTCGCCATGAGTCGGTAAAGCAGTGCCAGCAGATCCATATACATCGCTTTGGTGTATTTGGAGCGGCGAAACAGTAACGGCAGCGCTTTGAGCGTGCCTTTGATTGCTTTACCGTTGTTACCGACAATAAACGACCCAATACCTGCACCGGCAATAATCACCAGTTCAGCGGGTTGATAGAGTGCTCCAAGGCTTCCGCCGGTCATCAAATAACCGCCGAAAACTGTACCGAGAACAACCAGGTAACCTAATAAGATAAGCACGACATCATCCTTTCACTGTTGACCATGACAGGATGTTCAGTCGTCAGACGCTAACTTACCGTTGGGAAAAAAAAGCAGCGGCAATCACTTACCGCTGCTGGAGTGTTTCGCCACATCGTGTGAGTTAAACAGCCTGTACTCTCTGTTCATCCAGCAGTTGAGGGATAATATCGGCAGGGTTTTGAGAAAGTTTACGTCTTTTTACCGCACGTGATGGCGGTTGACATAAGCTGCAGGCAAAGCTGCCAACAGGCTGATGGGCATGGGTGATAAAATTACCGCCGCAACATTTGCAACTGGAAAGTTGTAGTAAACCACTTTCAACAAATCGCACCAGTGTCCAGGCGCGGGTCAACGCCAGTAGCGGACCGTCTTCGGCTTGCGGGCACTGTTCGAGGTATAAACGATAGGCTTTGATCACTGCATCGACGCCGTTACATAACCCTGTTTTCAGTAAAAACTGCCATGCATTACAAAACATCGACGCATGAACATTTTGTTCCCAGGTCATAAACCAGTCGGTGGAGAATGGCAACATGCCTTTCGGTGGGGGGCTTCCGCGCAGTTCTTTATAGAGTTTGATCAGCCGTCCACGACTTAATTGTGTTTCACTTTCCAGCATCTGCAAACGAGCGCCAAGGGTGATCAACTCCATTGCCAGTTGAATATCCCGGGCTTCCTGAACAATGCTTTTTTCGCTCATTGTCAGGCCCTTTTTTTACGTAGCACTTCTTCGGGCTGATTAACATCATTCAACAAACGCGTAGATAGCATGATGCCGGTATGAACTTGCTGGAGATCGTCAACGCGGGAATCCTGCGTTAGCTGATTAATAGTCTGGTGGCTGTCAAAGCGGAAATGGCAAATCAGTTGATTGGTTTCTGCCAGTTTAACCATTTGAGGAAGAGTCAGCGTCGCTAACGTTGTTGCCATTTCTTCATTAATACCGAGACGAAACATGGCGGACGCTTTGTCCTGAACGATCAGACGTTGTGCAAGAAGTAAATATGACAAATTAATGTCATAAATATGTTTCAGCAACTCGGAGGTATGCATTATTCCCATCCAGAATAACTAACTTTATTTTTATGCGGTATCACCGCACCCCGTGATGTCGCCGGGAAATCCCGGTAAAAAGTAAAGAACAATGGAATAGTTGCGATCAACGAAAAAACACACAGGCAGTGTAAGAGATGAAACAATCCCTTACAGAGAACAGTGTTTTTTACACTTATCTAAGATTTTTCCTAATTCGACGCAACTGTACTCGTCACCACTCACACATACAACGGAGCGGTGTTGCGATTTTCGATAATGTGTGACTCAGATCACACAAAATAATCAATTACTTAACATTAATGTATAAGTCATACTTTTGTTTTGGTCATATTTCATTCTGTTAAAAAGTTTTTCAGCTTGCCTGGCTTCAAAAATGAAGTGGGTAGATAAAATGATGATGTTGCGCACTGTTAATATAAATCACCGTAAATAACCACCTGCTACATATAAAATAAATATATTCACCTCCTATAACTTATTTTCAAACAGAGAGTTACATAACATGAGTCTCTTCAAGTGAAAATAAATCCGGGAACATCTCGTATGTTACAATAATGTTCTATAAATATTATCCATTTGTTCTATAAGGGGGATTGATAATTTTAGTTTTTATAACCTCATCTGTAATCATGTGATAACTACACGCTATTAATTAGCTTCACTTACTAATAACCAGCCTAATATTTACTGTTTTGACTGAGTTGTTATTGCATCAGTACCTCATTCAGAGTAAAGCTGTAATAACACCTGAAGTTCACAGAATAAGGAGCAGGTTATGAGCTATACCAATATTCTTGTTGCTGTTGCTGTCTCACCAGAAAGTCAGCAACTGTTAGCAAAAGCGGTTTCTGTCGCCCGTCCGGTAAATGGGCGCATAAGTTTAATCACTCTCGCTTCCGACCCGGAAATGTTCAATCAATTAGCCGCGCCGATGCTTGAAGATTTACGCAGCGTGATGCAGGAAGAAACACAAAACTTTCTTGATAAATTAATTCAGGATGCGGGATATCCGGTAGAAGAGACATTTATTGCTTACGGAGAGTTAAGCGAACATATTCTGGCAGTATGCCGTAAACATAAGTTCGATTTGGTGATTTGCGGTAACCATAATCACAGTTTCTTTTCGCGAGCGTCCTGCTCAGCGAAAAGTGTGATTGCCTCAAGTGAGGTTGATGTGCTGTTAGTTCCGCTTAAAGGGGATTAATTCCACTTACGCCAGCTTTGGAAAGGTAGCGACTTTATCGCGTTGCTGACTTTCCGCGCTTCGCGGTACTACCTGCTTTAGGTCGCGGATAAAGCACTCCTGCCAGTGTTTAATATCGTTTTTGATAATAACTTCCAGCATTTCTGCATGGCGGGAAATACGTTCCGCCAGCGACATGCTCAACGCCCGATTGAGCGCCGCCGCGACTTCATCACGATCGTATGGGTTAACAATTAGCGCTGACGTCAGTTCGTTTGCCGCACCAGCAAACTGAGAAAGTACCAGTACGCCCGGATTTGCAGGATCCTGAGCGGCGACATACTCTTTTGCGACCAGATTCATCCCATCACGCAGCGGCGTCACTAACCCGACATCGGAATAGCGGAAGATTTTCATCAATAATTTACGATCAAAATGCTGATTCAGATAATAAAGCGGCGTCCAGCCTAATTGCCCATATTTACCGTTAATTCTCCCGGCTTCATTTTCCAACTGATGACGAATATCCTGATACGCTTGCACATCACCACGCGAGGTCGGCGCGATCTGGGTATAACGAATTTTACCATGATGTTGCGGATATTTTTCCAGCAGCGCTTCATAAGCAAGAAAACGTTCTGGCAAACCTTTGGAATAATCCAGCCGCTCGACAGAAAAGATATTCTGCACATTTTTCAGTTCCGCTTTTAATTGCGCCAGTTTTGCCGGTAGCGGCCCGGCAGCCTGTTTAGCAATCTCATCCGGTTCAATACCAATCGGGTAAACTTCTGTACGAAATGCTTTGCCCCAGGCCGTGTGATTGCGCGAGCTACGTGTCGTGACCCGCGTCAAGTTGGAAAGGCAATCCAGGAACGCCAGACGATCGTTTTCTGTCTGAAACCCCAGCAAATCATAATCACAAAGCTGTTCCAGCAATGTGTCATAAATTGGTAGCGCATTAAAGATTTCCGGTGTCGGAAAAGGAATATGCAGGAAGAAACCGATGCGATTGTTCACGCCGCGTTTACGTAATTCCTGCGCAAATGGCAACAAGTGATAATCGTGGATCCAGATAATGTCATCATCTTCCAGCAGCGGCAGTAATTTGTCTGCCAGTAACGCATTCACGCGTAAATAGCCTTCCCACGCTGAACGCTGAAATTGCACCAGATCGAGTCGGTAATGGAATGCCGGCCAGAGAACGGCATTGGAGAATTGGTTGTAGTATTCGTCGAGATCTTTTTCACTGAGGTTAAAAGAGGCCCAGGTAATATTTCCTTTTTTCACCTTTTTTAGCGGCTGATCCTCATTCCCTGTTTCGCCACTCCAGCCAAACCACAGTCCACCTGCAGTTTTCAGTGCCCCCAGTATGCCGACAGCAAGGCCACCGGCACTGGCGGCGTGCTCGTCTGGTGGTGCAATTCGGTTAGATACTACGACTAAACGACTCATAGTCATCACTCCTGTTATTTTCTCTTTTTTGTTTTTGTAATGCGTTGGTTATCAATTCAAGCCAGCCCCAGACATCCGGCACGCCCGCCAGCCGCCATGATGCCTGAGTTGCGCCTGTACCAATTTTTACTGACATTCCCCCCAGTCGATTAATAACCGCGAAGCCAGATTCATCGGTTAAATCATCGCCCAGAAACACCGGCTTCCGGCCGATGAAGGGAACTTCCTGCATAAATGCAGCAATAGCCTCCCCTTTACTGGTGCCTCGCGGTTTAATCTCGACGACACACTTTCCCTGTTGTAATGCCATTTGCGGCCAAATCTGAGTAATACGTTGCGCTAACGTCAATAAGGCGTCTTCATGCTGCGGTGCCTGACGATAATGCAGTGCAAACGCCATCCCTTTGGATTCCAGCTCCGTGCCGGAAAGTTGGGCAATCGCCGTATGCAGTTGCACACTAATATCACGAGCAATCGCTTCCGGCAGGTGAACGATATGCGTTTTACCATTGATGTCACGGCGCTCCGCCCCATGCACGCCCGCTAACGGGAAGCGATAAGGTTTTGCCAGTGCGTCAAGTTCCACCATTGAGCGCCCTGATATCAATGCCAATGCACCATCACTTGCGGTTGCCAGTAGCTGAAGTCCTTGCAGAATAGTGTCAGGCACGACGACCTGATCAGGATGCGGTTTGATTTCCGCCAGCGTTCCATCGAGATCAAAAAACCAGGCATATTTCGCGGATAGTTCAGGGGGTTCGGTTAACGGTTCTGTCACCCGGTACTCCTCCTTATCTTTTTATAGTTCGCGCAGAACGCGCTTTACAGACATGTAAGTATAGACAGTGTGACGTAGCTCGCCATTTGCAAAAAAGAACAGCCAACCTTTGTGGCGGTTGGCTGTGGAGGAAAGTCGAACTAAATTTATGCTGAAAAAAACATCAGACAGTGCGTTTCGCTTTTTGCTTATAACGGTCGAAGATCACCGCCGCCAGCAGGATTAAGCCACGGACAACGTACTGCGCAAACGGAGAAATATTGAGCAGGTTCATGGCGTTTTCTACAGTGCCTAAAATTAAGATACCCGCCACTACATATGAGATTTTTCCGATGCCACCTTTCAGAGAAACGCCGCCTAAAACGCAGGCGGAGATAACAATCAACTCATAGCCTATCGAAGTCATCGGCTGACCGCTGGTCATACGTGAAGCCAGAACAATCCCGGCAATTGCCGATACCAGACCAGAGAGAACAAAGATAATGATTTTGGTGCGGACAACGGGTACACCAGCCAGACGCGCCGCCTCTTCATTACCACCAATCGCCAGCGTGTTGCGCCCAAAGGTGGTTTTGTTCAGCAGCAAACCGAAGACAATCAGACAAGCCACCGTAAGCCAGATTGGCGCAGGCAGGCCGAACCAGTTGGCATAACCAAGAGCAAAGAAACTTTCATCTTCGATACCGACCGCTTTACCATCAGAAATGATGTACGCCAGACCACGAACAATCTGCATCGTCGCCAGCGTCGTAATCAAGGCGTTAATTTTTAGTTTGGCGATAACAAAACCATTCACCAGACCACAGAGGACGCCCAGCAGCAAGCCTGCCGCCACGCCAATCCACAGGCTTTCGGTCAGATTGATAACCACCGCCGTCGTGACACCTGCGCAGGCAATTACCGAAGCGACGGAAAGGTCAAAGTCCCCCGAAGCGAGGCAGAACAACATGCCGCAAGCCACCATTCCCGACATGGATATTGCCAGCCCGAGACCTTTCATATTAATGAAGGTGGCAAAGTTCGGTACAAAAATGGCACAGGCGATAAACAGCACCGCAAACACCACCAGCATACCGTACTGATCCCAGATACGGCCGAGGCTGAATGACGACTTAGGCGCGCCAGACCCCGATGTAGAAACAGAAGACATCATACTCTCCTTACTCAGGCAACAGCCTGGCTGACTTTAGGCATAGCAAGGCTTAGTGCCTGACGCTCATCTGCCTGTTCGTGTAGCAATTCACCGGCGATTTCGCCCTCACGCATGACGACAATACGATCAGCTACGCCAAGGACTTCGGGCAGATCGCTGGAGGCAAACAGCACCGCCACGCCCTGCGCCGCCAGCGTATAAATCACGTTGTAAATTTCGTGCTTAGCGCCCACATCAATGCCGCGCGTTGGTTCATCCAGCAAAATGACCTTCATATCTTCCGATAACCAGCGCCCAAGAATGGCTTTTTGCTGATTACCACCAGAGAGATTCATGATCAGTTGCTCTGCGCCCGGCGTTTTGATGTTGAGCGAACGAATGTGGTGATCAGCATTGTTTTCTTCCCAGCCGTTGTTGATCACACAACCGCCGAGCACATGCTTGCGACGGGCGCTGATGTTGATATTGTCACGAACGGAATGCACCGGAATAATGCCTTCCGCTTTGCGATCTTCCGGGCAGAGCATCATACCAGCAGCAATAGCGTGGCCCGGTTTACGGATATCGATCGGCCTTTGGTCGATATAAACCTGACCGGCAGTGATTTGCGTACCGCCAAACATACCTTTCATTAATTCGCTACGCCCTGCCCCTACCAGTCCAAACAGACCGACGATTTCGCCACTGCGAACAGTCAGGCTTATTGGCGTGCGTACACCTGGTGCTTTCACTGCATCCAGACGCAGCCGCTCCTCACCATAGCTGCGCGGTTGCCAGCCGTAGATATCACCGAGATCGCGACCTACCATCGCCTGTACCAGTGACTCATGATTTACTTGCTGCATATCAGTGAAGGTTTTGACATAACGCCCATCTTTGAAGACGGTAATGGCGTCACTTAGGGCAAATATTTCTTCCATACGGTGAGAAACGTATAAGATCACTCGCCCCTCTTTTCGCAGTTCACGAATGACGCGGAAAAGGTTGTCAATTTCTCGTGCCGACAGAGAACTGGTTGGCTCATCAAAGGCGATAATTTTGGCGTTACGCGCCAGCGCTTTGGCTATTTCAACCATCTGCCACTGGCCGATGGAGAGATATTTCAGTGGCGTACCGGGGTCAATATCCATCCCCAGATGTTTAAGTTGTAAACCCGCTTCATAGTTCAGCAGCGAACGATTCACTATGCCGCCTTTATGAGGAAGCTGGCCGAGATAAATATTTTCCGCGACGGTCATTTCCGGCACGAGATGCAGTTCCTGGTAAATAATCGCAACCCCCGCGTTAAGCGCAGCGGTAGTGTCGGAAAAGGATATTTCCTGTCCGCTAATTGCGACAGAACCCGTGGTTGGCGCATAGTTGCCGCTAAGGATTTTTAAGAGTGTTGATTTACCGGCACCATTTTCACCCATCAACGCATGAACCTGACCGGCATAGCAGTCAAAACTGATGTCCGTAAGCGCCTTAACGCCGGGAAAGGTTTTACCAATGCCGCGAAATGAGAGATACGGGGTAGACTGTTGCATAACGTCTCCGTGAATCACTGGTCATTCACACCCCCTCTGCATCACGCAGAGGGGAATTTTTTCGGCAGATTACTTACCGCCTAACCCTTTTTTCTCCAGTTCTTCTTTAAAGTTGTCGCGCGTAATCAGAACGACATCGGTAACTTCAGTGAATTTCGGTGGTTCTGCGTCTTTCGCTACCCAGTTGTAGAGCATTTCGCTGGACTTATAACCATGTACGTCCGGGCTTGGCAGCAGTGAACCGTAGAAACCGGTAGCCTGGGCTTTGGACAACTCGCTTACTGCATCCACGCCGTTGATACCGATACCGATGATATCTGCCGCTTTAAAGCCCTGACCTTCCGTCGCGCGCACGCCGCCAAGCACAGTGCTATCGTTCATCCCGACGATCAGCCAGTGTTTAACTTCAGGATGCTGAACCAGCATGGAGTTGGCGGCGTCAAATGCCCCCGGGATATCGTTAGATTTGGTAGGAACCTGATAAATTTGTTTTTCCGGGAATCCGGCAGCTTTCAGCGCGTCCATAGAGCCTGTAGTACGGCGACGAGCGGTATCCAGTTCGTTAGCTGTAATCGCCATTACGGCACTTTCTTTTACATCCCAACCTCGTTTCTGCATCTCTTTATACAGTTCCTGGCCCTGACGCTCGCCAATTTTGGTCGCCGCCATCATCACCAACGGCACGGTATCCATCGGCTTACCTTTGGCATTTACAAACTGATCATCCACGGCAATAACTTTCATACCATAGCCACGTGCTTTCGCCACAATAGCGGAACCCAATTTCGGGTCTGGCGTACAAATGACAAATCCTTTCGCGCCACTGGCCGCCAGGCTGTCGATAGCGTTTAGCGTTTTTTCACCATCCGGTACGGCAATCTTAATAACTTCAAAGCCTAAATCTTTCCCGGCTTTATCGGCAAATTTCCATTCGGTCTGGAACCACGGCTCTTCGGGTTGCTTTACCAGGAAACCGAGTTTCAGGTTTTCTGCCATAGCGGATTGTGACATAACAGCAGCCAGACCGATGGCCGCAAGAGCTTTAGTAAATTTGTGCATGGTTATCTCCAGCTTTAGCATCATTTTTTGTAGGGTAAAAACTAAGAACTTTGGTTAATTTAATCGGAAAACAAAGCATTACCTTTAACGAAAAGATAATTGGCCGTGTTGGCATAGTTTTAGCGAGAAATTAATTCTCCATAGGAGAGCAATATCACATCGCAGAATTACAGTCAGAACGTGCATGAATTTAGCGAGAAATGACATACTGGAAACAACAATTGTCTGACAAATAAAAAGTGCATTAGCAGATTAGTCCATGACATTAGCCTGGAAGTCCTTGTGGTATGCGTTGAGTGGTCTGGAGTGCCTTTTTTTTAATCTAATTATTACCGGACAGAAGTCTGTCCATTTTAAGCTGAATGGTAAAATGGGTAAGCGCTTGTACAAAATTCATTTCGGCGTTAATTATCACCACCATCATTAATTAAGAGTAAATCGATAATGAGAGCCACCTCTCATAGTCAGGAAAAGTTTTAAAATATCACATCGTCATCATGTCATTAATATTTTAATTTAATATCAATGAGATACACAAATGCACAGCATTGACAATTATTGCAAACCCATTGCTCTTATCAATGAAATGTAAAAAATTATAAACTTGGTGATTTAAGGATTTTCTTATATTCGTTCAGACGTTATGCTTATTTCAGATCATCGTCAGAATTGACTCCACGATCACATTTCGGACATGCAGAAAGGAATTATTCTGCAAACAGTAATTACGGTGTTTTGATTCATCTTGCACCTCACGTCTTCTGGATATAAGGATATTAGGTATGGCAACCACTGGAATGCTTCTCAAACTCAACACCCAAATGAACCGCGAGTTTTACGCATCCAATCTCTACCTTCACCTGAGCAACTGGTGTTCTGAACAAAGTCTGAATGGCACCGCTACTTTCCTTCGCGCCCAGGCACAGAGTAACGTGACCCAAATGATGCGCATGTTTAATTTTATGAAAAGTATCGGCGCGACGCCCATCGTTAAAGCTATTGATGTGCCAGGTGAAAAGCTTAACTCTCTGGAAGAACTCTTCCAAAAAACGATGGAAGAATACGAGCAGCGTTCAAGCAAGCTGGCACAATTAGCCGATGAAGCTAAAGAATTGAATGATGATTCAACCGTCGATTTCCTGCGCGATCTGGAAAAAGAACAGCAGCACGATGGCCTGTTACTGCAAACCATTCTTGATGAAGTACGCAGCGCGAAACGTGCCGGTATGTGCCCTGTCCAGACCGACCAGCATGTTCTTAATGTTGTGTCGCATCAGATACACTAATAAAAATCGACGCCTTAAATCACGCGCCGGATATAAAAATTGTTGAGAAAACCGCTGCTTCATACTCTTGAAGCAGCGGTTTTTTTAATGGGATTCACTTTGTGGGGTAAACTTGAGTTCAATCAATGCGATAGCTTTCTGGATAGCACGCATCGTAACCGGATCGGCTGCGGCGGGATGGTTAGTAAAATCAATATTCTTCAACTGGCCAGACATTTTTTCACGAACCTCAACAGGTGCAATCACATCGAGTACGTCGAGAATTTGTTTGATCACCAACTGGCAAGCGACAACATCAGAAACCAGTTCCTGATCGGCATTCAGCGGCTGGGACATTGTAAACTCCTGATAGCATTTGAAAGCCGATATAGTAGCGGCTTCACTTCTTCAGCGATAGTCACATCCACCGTCCTCAGGATACAAAAAACCTGCCGGAGCAGGTTTCTTGTTATCTGAACATATTGCCTGGCGGTACATCTTTGAACGTCTTGCAATAGTTATTAAACATACTTTTCAGGATTTTGCGCAGTTTCATCGCGGCACTCCGACCATTTGTTATGCAGGTGTTATCGTCTTTGCACTTATAATATGACAATCATCACAAAAATCAATCTTTATGTGACCTGAATCACATAAATACCCCTTTAATGTTATAAAAATGATAACCATAAAGTCACCGCTAACTGTCTGACCTCTGGAAAAAGCAAGGAATAGCACCGATCCGTCGTCTTTTCTGTCCATAGTCTGGTCGTATCCGCAAGTACAATACCTGTTTCTTCTTCCTCTTCAGGCAGTGACATGAAACATCTGATAATTGTTCTTTCACTTTTAACATTAGCGGGCTGCACCGTAACTCGTCAGGCTCAATTGAGCGAAGTCAACGCCACGAGCGGTATTGTGCGCCTCGTTTACGATCAGGCATTTTTACAAAACGCCCGTACTGACAGCTATCTCAATCAGGAAATAGCGCAACGTGCATGTCAGCAGGCAGGGTTTACCCGCGCCATTGCGTTTGGGCAACCTGTAAGTAACTGTAGTGTGTTTGCGGGGTCGTTATGTCTGAATACGGAATTTACACTGTCGTATCAGTGCCAAATTTTAATACCCTCGACTTATCAATAAAGACCTTAATCAGCGAGGGAGGCTTCGCTGGTTAATTGATGCCATAAATAGCAGTAATGCGTTTTATTCCCATTCGTATTTTTAATAATTGAATTTAATATTTTACCTTTTGCAAATAATAAAATAACAAATTATAGTGGCGCCACAGAAACAAAAATAACCTTTGTGGAGCACTATCATGCTGAAACCAGAAATGATTGAAAAACTCAATGAGCAGATGAACCTGGAACTGTACTCTTCGCTGCTTTATCAACAAATGAGCGCCTGGTGCAGCTACCATACCTTTGAAGGCGCGGCCGCGTTTCTGCGCCGTCACGCCCAGGAAGAGATGACGCATATGCAGCGTCTGTTTGACTATCTGACCGATACCGGAAACTTACCGCGTATTAATACTGTCGAATCCCCGTTTGCTGAATATTCTTCACTTGATGAATTATTCCAGGAAACTTATAAGCATGAACAATTAATCACGCAGAAAATTAACGAACTGGCTCATGCTGCCATGACCAATCAGGATTACCCGACATTTAATTTCCTGCAATGGTATGTTTCTGAGCAACATGAAGAAGAGAAATTGTTCAAATCGATTATTGATAAATTAAGCCTGGCAGGTAAAAGCGGCGAAGGTCTTTATTTCATCGATAAAGAACTCTCTACCCTCGACACGCAAAACTAATCTTCTCCGGCGGCAGATTTTCTGCCGCCGTTGCATATCAGTGACGGCAAATTTTACTTGTATCGGTTGAGAACCCTTCTTCGCTGGGAATAAATTTACCTTTCGCCGCCAGAAACGCCACCAACTCGCCCGCAGTCATCCCTTCTGCTGAGCAGGTATGAAAACGCGCCTGTTCACCAAAACGCGCTTTAATCGCCGCCTCCAGACTGGCGTGCGTATATTGCTCACCTGATTCAATCATCATATTTAACACTTCATGACCGTGAATAGATTCCATCGTTCCTCCTCAAAAAAGGCATAGCGTAGCGATAGCCGCTCATCAAGGCTTTGCGCCAGCGCAGTTCTGAATGCATTTTATCGTACAGTTTTATTTACATCTAATGTAACGTCGATTTGACGAAAAATGTAGAATGCCTTAACCTGCGCCGCAGATATCACTTATAAAGATCGTCAGGACAGAAGAAAGCGTGAAAAACAGAACTCTGGGAAGTGTTTTTATCGTGGCAGGAACCACAATTGGCGCGGGTATGCTGGCAATGCCGCTGGCAGCGGCAGGTGTCGGTTTTAGCGTCACGTTAATCTTATTGATTGGGCTTTGGGCATTGATGTGCTACACAGCACTGTTACTGCTGGAGGTGTACCAGCATGTCCCGGCAGACACCGGTCTGGGCACGCTGGCAAAGCGCTATCTGGGGCGTTATGGGCAGTGGCTGACTGGCTTCAGTATGATGTTTTTAATGTATGCCCTGACGGCGGCGTACATCAGCGGTGCAGGTGAATTACTTGCCTCCAGCATCAGCGACTGGACAGGCATTCCAGTGTCGGCAACCGCTGGCGTGTTGTTGTTCACTTTTGTTGCCGGTGGTGTGGTTTGTGTCGGGACGTCGCTGGTCGATTTGTTTAACCGCTTTCTGTTTAGCGCCAAAATTATTTTTCTGGTGGTGATGCTGGTACTGCTGTTGCCGCATATTCATAAAATGAATCTTTTAACCCTGCCGCTGCAACAAGGACTTGCGTTGTCTGCGATCCCGGTAATTTTTACCTCGTTTGGCTTCCACGGTAGTGTGCCGAGCATCGTTAGTTATATGGATGGCAACATTCGCAAGCTGCGCTGGGTGTTTATTACTGGTAGTGCGATCCCTCTGGTGGCGTATATCTTCTGGCAACTGGCGACGCTGGGCAGCATTGATTCAACAACCTTTATGGGGCTGCTGGCTAATCATGCCGGGTTAAACGGACTGTTACAGGCGTTACGCGAAGTGGTGGCCTCACCGCATGTCGAACTGGCGGTGCATTTATTTGCTGACTTAGCCCTCGCAACATCCTTTCTCGGCGTAGCGTTAGGCTTATTTGATTATCTGGCAGATTTGTTTCAGCGTTCAAATACCGTTGGAGGGCGACTGCAAACTGGTGCAATTACTTTTCTGCCGCCGCTGGCGTTTGCGCTGTTTTACCCACGTGGCTTTGTGATGGCGCTGGGTTACGCCGGTGTGGCGCTGGCGGTGCTGGCGTTAATTATCCCTTCCCTGCTGACCTGGCAGAGCAGAAAGCATAATCCACAAGCTGCTTATCGAGTGAAAGGTGGCCGTCCGGCGCTGGTGTTAGTGTTTCTCTGCGGCATTGGCGTGATTGGTGTGCAATTTTTGATTGCGGCAGGATTGTTACCCGAAGTGGGATAATCGCCTTGATAACAACGTTGGGTGCCGGAAACATCTCCAGCACCCAATATGCCCTCTTAATGCAGGCAGCACTGCTTAAATTTCTTACCACTGCCGCACGGACAAGGATCGTTACGGCCCGGCTTTTCTTCTGCTTTGATCGGTTGCTGAACAGGTTTTTCCTGCGGATGCGCCATCCAGTAAGCATGTAAATCAAGCGCTGCCAGTCGAATGGCTTCTACGCTTTCTTCAAATGCTTCTGGCGACAACTTCTCTACCCGCGCAAAGTTTTCTTCTGTACCGTGTAGAGCTATCGCCTCAAGCGCCGGTTTTAACGAATCTGGCAATGCCGACCAGTCAGCGAGGGCAACGCCACGCATATAGCCAAAGCACCACTCCTCAACAATCGTCAGCTCGCTACCGTCAACTTCTCGCAGGCCAAACAACGGTTCAAACTGCTCAGGAAATTCGTTCAGACGTTCTGCGGTATCGGCCATATGTTGAAAAGCCAGATTCATAAAGCGCGTCATCTCTTTTTCTGACGCCCAGCGCGGCACATAATCCGCCCCGCCCCAGACAGCAACCAGCCACTGTTCTGGTTCAATTTCTTGCGGAGAACTCAACACCGCCGTCAATAAACCGTCCAGCTCAGCCACATCAAGGATGGCGTGTTCAGTGTTGTATTTGGTCAGGATATCATCCAGCCATTCCAACTCACTTTCGTTTAACGGTCCAGTTTTCATACGCTTTTCCTTGTGGATCTCGACTCGCCAGCGCCTATCTTACATGTCGGTCTGGCAGAGAGATACTTTTTGCGTGGATTACCCGGTGATTAAAAATAAGAGGGGTGTAACGACAAGTTGCAGACACAAAAAAACCACCCGAAGGTGGTTTCACGACACTGCTTATTGCTTTGATTTTATTCTTATCTTTCCCATGGTACCCGGAGCGGGACTTGAACCCGCACAGCGCGAACGCCGAGGGATTTTAAATCCCTTGTGTCTACCGATTCCACCATCCGGGCTCGGGAAAAAAGTGGAGGCGCGTTCCGGAGTCGAACCGGACTAGACGGATTTGCAATCCGCTACATAACCGCTTTGTTAACGCGCCAAATTCTTCAGGCTTTTCAGCCAGACACCCGCTTGAGCCGATGTCTTTTAAACTGGAGCGGGAAACGAGACTCGAACTCGCGACCCCGACCTTGGCAAGGTCGTGCTCTACCAACTGAGCTATTCCCGCATTCATCAAGCAATCAGCTAATCACTTGATTTTATTATCGTCTGGCAATCAGTGCCGCCGTTCGATGCGTTGCATTCTACTTACCTGACGCGATGAGTCAACGATATTTTTCACCAGTTTTGATCGTTTGCTGAATTTTGCGTCGAAACGATCACTGATCAAGCAGATCTGCGCGCGCAGCGCTCAAATATTGCAACATTGACCACAAAGTCAGTACCGCTGCCACAAAGAAAAGTGCAATACCAGCGTATTCAACCCAAATGTTCGGGCGCCATAACAGCCAGGCCAACGCTACCATTTGAGCAGTAGTTTTAACTTTACCGATCCAGGATACGGCCACGCTGCTGCGTTTACCCAATTCAGCCATCCATTCGCGCAACGCGGAGATGATAATTTCACGGGCAATCATCGTTGCTGCCGGTAAAGTCACCCACCAGCTATGGTAATGTTCTGTTACCAGCACCATAGCGATGGCTACCAGCACTTTATCTGCTACTGGATCAAGGAAAGCACCAAACCGGGTACTCTGGTTCCAGCGACGCGCCAGAAAACCGTCGAACCAGTCAGTCACCGCTGCGACACAGAAAATGAGCGCAGCAGCAAACGGTGACCAGGTAACAGGTAGATAAAAAACCAATACAAAGAATGGGATAAGGATGACACGGAACAGTGTGAGCAACGTAGGGATATTAAATTGCATAATGACGGGTAACTATCTGTTGTCAGTAAGATTACCCCTATGTTGCTACAGAGACATCAATGTTTCAACGACCAGAAGATCTTTTCTGCCAGACCTTGCGAAATACCCGGCACTTTTGCAATTTCCTCGACGCTGGCGTTACGTAAACCTTGCAAACCGCCCATATATTTCAACAACATTTGCCGGCGTTTTGGCCCGACACCTTCGATGGTTTCCAGGGTGCTGGTATTTTTGACCTTTGCCCGTTTTTTGCGGTGACCACCAATCGCATGATTGTGTGATTCATCGCGAATATGCTGGATGACATGCAGCGCAGGTGAATCTGGCGGCAGGCTGAATCCCTCTCCTTCCGGCTCGAAGAACAGCGTTTCCAGACCAGCCTTACGATCGGCCCCTTTCGCTACCCCAAGTAACAGCGGATGGTTTTTATCCCATGAGACATCCAGCTCAGCGAAAACATTTTTCGCCTGCGCAAGCTGTCCTTTGCCACCGTCGATAAGGATCACGTCCGGGATCTTACTGTCGTCGATAGCTTTTCCGTAACGCCGACGCAGCACCTGATTCATCGCCGCATAATCATCGCCCGGCGTAATACCAGTAATGTTATAGCGTCGATACTCCGCTCGCAGCGGGCCGTTAGCATCGAACACCACACACGAAGCGACTGTTTGTTCGCCCATGGTATGGCTGATATCAAAACACTCCATCCGCTTCACTTCCGGCAGTTTCAACACGCTGGCAAGCGCAGACAGACGCTGGTGAACAGTAGATTGCTGCGAAAGTTTGCTGGTTAACGCAGTCGCCGCATTGGTGCGCGCCAGCTTCAGGTAACGTGCCCGATCGCCACGTGGTTTGGTCTGAACGTTAATCTTTCTCCCCGCCAGTTCCGAAAGAGAATCGGCAAGCAGCGTTTTATCGCTAAGATTAAAGTCGAGCAGGATCTCACCCGGCAAAGTGCGCATCTGACTACCCTGTAAATAGAACTGGCCGACAAAAGTTTCCACCACTTCGCCCAATTCCGTACCGCCAGGTACTTTCGGGAAATAACTACGGCTACCGAGCACCTTGCCCTGACGAATAAACAGGACGTGGACACAAGCCATGCCTGCATCAAACGCCACGCCAATAACGTCAAGATCATCACCAGTATTGGAGACAAACTGTTTTTCGGTTACGCGCCGCACCGCCTGGATTTGGTCGCGAATACGTGCAGCCTCTTCAAATTCCAGATTCTGGCTGGCTGTTTCCATGCGGCTAATCAGTTGGGTAAGCACCTGATCGTCCTTGCCGGATAAAAACAGGCGCACATACTCTACCTGCTGGGCGTATTCTTCTTCACTCACCAGCCCTTCAACGCACGGCCCCAGACAACGCCCTATCTGATATTGCAGACACGGACGCGAGCGGTTGCGATAAACACTATTTTCACACTGGCGAATCGGGAAAATTTTTTGTAGCAGCGCCAGGGTTTCACGCACGGCATAACCGTTTGGGAACGGGCCGAAATATTCACCTTTGGCATGTTTCGCGCCGCGATGCATAGCCAGACGCGGATGGGTATCGCCACTCAGGAAGATAAAGGGATAAGATTTATCATCGCGTAACAGAACGTTGTAACGCGGTTGATAGAGTTTAATGTAGTTGTGCTCCAGCAATAACGCTTCTGTTTCGGTGTGGGTAACCGTGACATCGATTTGCTGGATCTGGGCGACCAACGCTTCGGTTTTGCGCGAAGCGAGGTTGCTACGGAAATAACTGGAAAGCCGTTTTTTCAGGTCTTTCGCTTTGCCGACATAAATAACCGTACCACCAGCATCATACATGCGATAAACGCCCGGCTGGCTGGTTACGGTTTTTAAAAACGCTTTTGCGTCAAACTGAACACTCACTGACTTGTTAATGTCTCCGCATTACACAGACCATGGCGAATTGCCAGGTGAGTCAACTCAACATCGCCATGTATGTTTAATTTACTAAACATACGGTAGCGATAGCTGTTCACCGTTTTCGGGCTGAGATTAAGCTGTTCTGAGATCTCATTGACCTTCTGGCCTTTGGTAATCATCAGCATAATCTGCAATTCACGTTCCGACAAACTGGCAAACGGGCTTTCTGTTTTTTCTGGTTCGATTTGGCTTAACGCCATTTGTTGAGCAATGTCAGAAGCAATATAACGCTGCCCTGAATAAACAGAACGAATCGCGCTCACGACTTCCTGCGGGGCTGCGCCTTTGCTGAGATAGCCCGCGGCACCGGCCTGCATCACTTTCGCTGGTAAAGGGTTTTCGGTATGAACCGTAAGCATGATGATTTTGACATCGGCTGTCGAGCGGGCGATTTTACGCGTCGCCTCAAGACCACCAATGCCAGGCATACTCATGTCCATTAGCACAACGTCAACGGTATTTGCCCGGCACCACTTAACGGCGTCTTCACCGCAGGATGCCTCACCGACAACTTTAATACCCTTTATATCTTCCAGAATGCGTCGTATCCCTGCGCGCACCAGTTCGTGGTCATCAACAAGTAGAACGTTGATCAAAGGAATATCTCCAGAAATAGGGATAACGCTACTGATAGTTAGTCATTAGTATATTAGCGGGTTTTATTGCAACTTTGAAACGTTAAAAATGGTGGGTATTCGATTTTTCTCTCGTTTTTGTAAATTCGATTGTCCACAGTTATGATCACGCCCGTCATCAAAGGTTTGCCGGTTCGTTTCACAGCACAACCAACGGCGAGATGTGACAAAAATTGACTTTATTCAGCACAAATGAAAAATCAGCGGTATGAATATGTAACATTAATTAACCCGAACAATACGAGCAAAAAACATTCATGATAAAAATATTTATTGGTCATTATATTGACTGAATTAATATAGTTGACGATACAGCGCACAAAAAACAACCACTAATATTTTTAGCAAAGCTTATGGTATACTCCGCCGCCTTAACATTTTTCACCGCAAATTTTTATTGCAACATGACGAGGAAAATAAATGAGTACGCCTGATTTTTCTACTGCCGAGAATAATCAAGATCTGGCAAATGAAGTCTCCTGCCTGAAAGCGATGCTGACGCTGATGCTGCAGGCGATGGGACAAGCTGACGCGGGCCGCGTGATGTTAAAGATGGAAAAACAGCTTGCGCTGATCGAAGACGAAACCCAGGCTGCAATATTTTCCAAAACGGTTAAGCAAATTAAACAAGCCTACCGTCAGTAATATAAAACCGGCTGAAAGCGCGCCTTTCAGCCGGTTTTGCATCTGGCACGCAGAATGTAATTGATGTCATATTAAGCCAGTTGCAGCAGCGTAGCAGGCAACCTGCGTCTTATTCGGTGCATTGATTTTTTTCTGCATGTTTTTCTGATGAAAATTGACCGTATTTTCAGAGATTGACAAGATCATCGCTATCTCTGCTGACGTTTTTCCTTCCGCGGTCCATTTCAGAATTTCTTTTTCCCGCTTGCTGAAATTCATCTCTGGCGTCATCACTATTTCATCATTTAAGCGTATCAACGCCATCAGACTTTCGCGCACCAATAACTGCATTTTTAATTGCAGTTCATCACTAAGGCCAGGTATTTCACGCGTACTACTACGGGAAAAGGACAAAAAACCCAGCGCCCGGTTTGGCAGCATTAAATACTGAGTGACACCACGGCGTATACCATGTGCACGCGCGGCTTCCCATAGCGGCTGCGCTTCGCTAAATAAGTCATCATTCCACAATAAATGCCCCTGACTGAAGTTTTCATGGTTAAGCACCGGATCAATGGCAAGAAAGTTTTTTGCCTGATAATAACTAATCCATGATTTCGGGTAATTGGTGTAGAAGGCCACTTTCGGTCGCGTGAATGGCACCGGGTGACGCACACATAATGAATAGAAATCGTACTCGAGTTGTTGAGCCTGCCGCTCTATTTCATGGTAGACCTCTTCCGCGGCCTCCATTCTCTGAAAACGTAACAGCATCGTGCGACGCCAACTGAAAAAATCCGTATCCTGCATAGTTAACCGCAACGCTCCTGAGAGTGAGTATCATTTATATTGATAACTCAAACTATCACATAAATAAGATTTATATATAATTTATATTATTCAGACAATGAATTACTTTTGCAAGACATAGCATTCTTTTATGTTATTAATAAGTTATGCTGATTTGTTAAGCAATTCACCAGATTGAGAGCGCGTTCTCGCCCCGTCTGGAAAGCCGACGGGGCTGATTTTTTCTTATTATTGCAACAGAAACTTCTCAAGGAACTGGCGGGTACGGGGCTGCTGCGGATCAGCAAATAACGCTTTTGCTGGCCCCTGCTCGACTATCCGCCCCTGGTCCATAAAGATCGCGCGGTCAGCAACGTCACGAGCAAAGCTCATTTCGTGCGTCACAATGACCATCGTGCGCTTTTCCTGCGCCAGTTGGCGGATGGTATTCAGGACTTCGCCCACCAGCTCCGGATCCAGCGCCGAGGTAGGTTCGTCAAACAGAATGACTTCCGGGCGCATCGCCAGCGCACGCGCAATCGCCACACGTTGCTGTTGACCGCCGGACAAACGACGCGGATAGCTGGTCTCTTTCCCCGTCAGCCCGACCTTCGCCAGCAGTTCGCGGGCGCGTGTCGTGGCCTCTTCTTTCGGTTCGCCTTTAACGATCACAGGCCCTTCAATAATGTTTTCCAGCACCGTACGATGCGGGAACAGATTAAAGTTCTGGAACACAAACCCGACGTGCTGGCGCAACTGGCGAATCAGCGATTTTTGCTGACTTAACGAACGTGCGGTATCAATAGTAATATCGCCAACGGTGATGGTCCCCGCCTCTGGCTGTTCCAGCAAATTTATGCTGCGTAGCAACGTGGTTTTGCCGGAACCACTCGGGCCGATAATTGCCACCACTTCGCCGGTTTTGACCTCCAGATCGATACCGTGCAGCACCGTCTGACCGTGGAATTTTTTCACCAGGTTTTTAACTTCAATGGCACTCATTTTGGCTCTCTCTCCTGGCGATTTAGTTGATTCTCAAAATGGTTCTGCAACGTCGATAACACTGTCGCCATAATCCAGTAGATGAGCGAAGCCGCCAGATACATGGTGAACACTTCCAGAGTACGCGAGGTTATCAACTGCGCCTGACGAAACAGTTCCGGCACCTGAATCGTCGCGGCCAGTGAGGTATCTTTCACCAGGCTGATAAAGCTGTTCGACAGCGGCGGCAGTGCCACCCGCGCCGCCTGCGGCAAAATTGCGCGACGCATAGTTTGCCACGGCGTCATGCCAATACTGGCAGCCGCCTCCCACTGACCTTTATCAATAGACGAAATCGCTGCCCGCAGCGTTTCGGCAGCATAGGCGGCGGTGTTCAGTGACAGTCCAATCATCGCTGACGGAACCGGATCTAATTCAATGCCAAACTGCGGCAGACCGTAGTAGATCATAAACAGTTGTGCAATGAGCGGCGTACCGCGAAAAATGGAGATGTAAAAACGCGCCAGCCAGCGTACGGGCCATATGGGTGACAGGCGCATCAGCGCGAGAATAAACCCCAACAGCAAACCGAAAAACATACCGCCGATGCTGAGTTGCAGCGTATACCCAGCCCCTTTTAGCAGGAACGGCAAAGAATCAATAACCAGTTGTATACTTTCTTGCATGAGCGTTTCCGGAGCTAGACGTGAGGATGATAGGCGAACAGCGCAGGTGCACCGCCAGTATGAATAAACAGAATCGGCCCTTCGTCTTTGAAGCGTTTCTGACTGATGCCATCAATCAGCCCCGCCATCGCTTTTCCGGTATACACAGGATCAAGCAGAATGCCTTCCAACCGCGCCAGCAGTTTCACCGCTTCCATGCCTTCGTCATTTGGCACGCCGTAGCCAGGGGCAAAGTAGTCATCCCAGAGTAAAATTTCTGCTGACGCGGTCAGTTCCAGCTCTTTCGCGATTGCCTGTTGCAGGCTAACCACTTTTGGCAACTGGTCAGCAACGGAACGTGACACGGTCACGCCAATCAGTTCGCTTTCTGGCATCAGTTGTTCCAGCCCTACTGCAAGCCCGGCATGCGTTCCGGCACTGCCCGACGCCACCACCACCGAAGAAATATTAACCGCCCCTTCACACTGTTGCGCGATTTCCAGCGCGCTCTCCACATAGCCCAACGCGCCTAAAGCATTGGAACCGCCAACCGGAATGACGTATGGGCGAAAGCCTTGCGCTTCGACGCGAGTCGCCAGCTCTTCCAGTTGGGCATTGGGATCGGTCAGCGCGTCGCACATTTCAATCTGGGTATTGAAGAGATCTAACAACAAGCGGTTGCCGTTGGTTAAATAATTTTCTGCAGTAGTGCCAATGGGATTTTCCAGCAGCGCCACGCAATGCAGACCAAGTTTTGCGGCCACTGCGGCAGTCTGGCGCACATGGTTAGACTGAATCGCTCCGGCTGTAATCAGTGTGTCAGCACCTTCGCGCAAGGCGTCTGCTGCGAGAAATTCCAGTTTACGTAACTTATTTCCGCCCATTGCCAACGGGGTGACGTCATCCCGTTTGATGAAAATGTCCCGACCGAGATAATCAGAAAAACGTGGCAGATATTCGAGCGGTGTCGGTGTGCCGATAAACTCCAACCGTGGAAAACGAGTTAAATTATGCAGTGGCATAAAAGCCTCCGATGTCTGTTGTTGTGATATTGTTATTATGCACGCTGAAAACGCTTAAATAAAAAAGGCGCCGATTAAAGCGCCCTTTTTTGTCATTATGCTGATTACCTGGTCACATCAGCACCAAACCATTTTTCGGAAAGAGCTTGCAAGGTTCCATCTTTTTGCATTTCTGCAATGGCATCGTTGACTGCTTTCAGCAAGTCTTCGTTACCTTTACGCAGCGCGACACCTGACTCCTGGCGGGAGAAGGCTTCGCCGGTTACTGCCAGCGTATCATTGGTTTTCTTCACCAAATCCAGCGCCGCCAGACGGTCAACCAGGATGGCATCAATACGGCCTACGCGCAGATCCTGATATTTGGTCGGGTCATCATCATAGGTGCGCACATCAACACCCTGAACATTCTGACGCAGCCACTCTTCATAGTTGGTGCCTAAACCAACGCCAACTTTTTTACCTTTCAGGTCGTCTGCGGTTTTTATTGTGCCTTCATTACCTTTTTTCACCAGCGCCTGAATACCGGAAATGGTGTAAGGGGTAGAGAAATCGTATTTTTTCTTACGTTCATCTGAGATGGTAACCTGATTAATCACCACATCGATGCGCTTAGAATCCAGGGACGCCAGCATACCATCCCACTTGGTCGGTTTTAATGCGGCTTCAACGCCCAGATGTTTTGCCAGTTGTTGAGCAAACTCCACTTCAAAACCGGTCAATTTACCGTCATCGCCCTGAAAGCTAAACGGCGGGTAAGTCCCTTCCAGTCCTACCAGCAAAGTGCCTCGCTCTTTCACTTTATTGAGCAGGCCTTCGTTGGCAAAACTTTTCACGCTCATACCCGCAACCAGCGCCACGGCCATAACACCCATCAACGCCTGACGCCCCAGATGTACTAATTTCATATTCACCCCGAATGTTGTTATGTTGGTTTGCAGTGTAGAGCCATTGTTCGTAGACACAAAAACAACTCTGCTACATCTTATTCTTATTTAATATATATCAGAAGCTGACAGACTGGGGGATTTCTGCGCAAGGTCGCCGCGGGTTTGCATCTGGTAACACTGGTACTTACGTAATGCGATGCGATAATTATTGGTGCTGGTGGTGGGCAGCCAGGGTGCGAGGTTTTCATCAAGAAAACCATCCTGCAACAGGTCAGAGGAAATATCGTGTTCGCTTAAATAATTACCCAAACGACGTAGACGAACCACATATTCGCGCACTGTACCGGGGCTCATTTCAGTATGGTCAAAAAGAAACTGCTTAAAGCCGATAATATCAAAAAAATCACTCTGGGTTTTGCAGTGTAAATCACCGCAGAAACGGCATAACGCTGCCCATGATTTTTGTTCCTCATACCAGCCATTTTCATCAAGCAGTGTATCAAGACGGGAAATCTCGATTTTATTGACTATTTTGCCATCGTGAACCAGGGTAATGCGATCGAGTAATTTACGGCAATATGCGCAATGAGTCTGGCTGTGTTTAAAATCTTTAAGATAGCGGCTTAATGGCCGCCTTTTCTGGTGCTGCATCATTATTAAGAACTCCTGGTATTCAAAATTAATGTGCGGCATTTACCTGAGTTATAACTTACCCAGTTTGGTGCGTAACCGTTTAATAGCCTGGCTGTGTAACTGACTAACCCGCGATTCACCGACCTCAAGCACCGCGCCAATCTCTTTGAGATTAAGCTCTTCCTGGTAATAGAGCGTTAATACCAACTGTTCACGCTCCGGCAACATTTCGATGGCTTCCATTACCCGCTGGCGCAAATTACTGTCCAGTAACTGCTGTAACGGGTTATCCCGCTGATGATCGTCAGTAACCAGTTCGATGCTATCACCGTGCTCTTCGCGCCACTCATCATAGGAGAAAAGTTGGCTGTTATTAGTATCAAGCAACATTTGCCGGTAATCAGCGATTTCAATCCCTAAACGTTCTGCCACTTCCGTTTCTGTGGCGTTGCGGCCAAGTTCCTGCTCCAGTTGCCCTATTGCCTGCGCCACTTCACGTGCATTGCGTCGCACGCTGCGCGGCACCCAGTCACGGCTGCGAAGTTCATCCAGCATAGCACCACGGATACGCTGCACTGCGTAAGTTGTAAATGCCGTTCCTTGCAGGGCATCATAACGTTCAACAGCATTAAGTAATCCAATGCCGCCTGCCTGTAGCAGATCGTCAAGTTCTACACTCGCGGGCAGTCGAACCTGCAGGCGCAATGCTTCGTGACGCACCAGCGGGATATAACGCTGCCACAGCGAATGTTTATCCATTACACCTTCAGCGGTATAGAGTGATTTCACGATAAACAGCCCTGCGTTATATAAATAATCGGCATAATTATCCGTTTCTGCAGGTTTTTTAATCGGACGATTAATGGGTGAAATAAGGGGTTATTTGGGGTAATCGGTAAATAGCGAGCAGAATAACCCCGCTGGAGCGGGGTTAAGATAGCTGACAAAGTCCGCCTCATCTTGCCGGATGCGGCGTAAACGCCTTATCCGACCTACGCGAATATGCAAATTTAATTAATTGCGATTCACCTTGTAGGCATGATAAGCGTAGCGCATCAGGCAATTTGGCGTTTGCTGTCATTATATTACGACGATTAGCCCTGCAGCAGAGACAGAACTTGCTGCGGCACCTGGTTAGCTTTAGACAGCACAGAGTTACCCGCCTGCTGGATGATCTGCGCTTTCGACATGTTAGACACTTCGGTCGCATAGTCGGCGTCCTGAATACGGGACTGCGCTTCAGACAGGTTGGTGGTGGTGTTGTTCAGGTTGGTTACCGCAGAGTCCAGACGGTTTTGAACGGCACCGAGGGAGGAGCGGAAAGTATCAACCTGTGCAATGGCTTTGTCTAAAAGTGCCAGTGGATCAGCAGAAGAAGCCCCCGAGAACTGCGCAGTCGGAGTTGCTGTAGATAATTCAACAACAACTTTGTTCGCTGTGGCTGTTGCCGTAGTGTCATCATTAAGCGCCGCTGGAGCCGTTGTAGCGTAGTTTTTACCCTGGAATGTTACATATCCCGCAGCCGCGCCGTCAGAGTCAGCGGCAACTTTAATCAGCTGATCTTTCTGAGTAGCTGCAGTCGTTAGTCCATTATCGGTGTCTTTGTATTCGACATCGGCTTTATTCAACGTCACTTCACCACTTGCATGGTCAATGGACGCGGAGTAGAAATCACTACCGGATTGAACGACGAACTGTGCGGTGGCAGCCCCTTTCGCATCCAGGGTGTTGTGTAACGTCAGGCTGGAAACATCGACAGTTTTACCTGTCGCAGTAGTCAGATCTTTCGCAACAGCAGTGAAATCAACACCAACAGGTTTTGTCCCAGCGGCTCCTGTAATTTGAGTAATTGAATCACCAACGTTAAGTGATTGAGCAGAAACGGAGAAACCATTCAACCCTAATGTAGAAGAGTCAATTTTCTGTAAATCAATGCTAATAGTCTGGCCATCATTCGCGCCAACCTGAATCTTCATCGAACCGTCTTTTGCCAGTACATTCACGCCGTTGAACTGGGTCTGACCGGAAACACGGTCAATCTCATCCAGACGGGATTTGATTTCGTCCTGAATAGATGACAGGTCAGAATCAGAGTTAGTACCGGTCGTCGCCTGAACGGTCAACTCACGCACACGTTGCAAGTTGTTGTTGATTTCAGACAACGCACCTTCTGTGGTCTGCGCCAGAGAAATACCGTCGTTGGCGTTACGCGCAGCCTGAGTCAGGCCTTTAATGTTAGAGGTGAAACGGTTAGCAATCGCCTGACCGGCAGCGTCATCTTTCGCACTGTTAATACGCAGGCCAGAAGAGAGGCGTTCGATAGAAGTCGACAGCGCAGACTGGTTTTTGTTGATGTTGTTTTGAGTGATCAGCGAGAGGCTGTTGGTATTAATGACTTGTGCCATAATTCATTTTCCTGTTTTCAAGTCTACGGTTTAAGTATTGGGCTTCCACCCTTCGGCTTCGTCGCCGTCAACCCTGTTATCGTCTGGTCACTCACAACCTTTAGAATTTTTTTCTAGCGGTCGAAATACTCCCCTTCCTCGTTGCTGTTCGTGTCATTAAGCCCAAAAATAAATCGTAAACTTTGCCCCACTTACGCCGATAACCCCGGTATTCGTTCTACATGTCGCATGATTAAGGAATCTATATGGCGAGTATTTCAACGCTTGGGGTTGGGTCGGGGCTGGACTTAAGCAGCATCCTCGACAGTCTGGAGGCGGCAGAAAAATCTACCCTGACGCCGATATCGAAACAGCAAAGTTCTTACACCGCGAAACTGAGCGCCTACGGGACGCTGAAAAGCGCGCTGGAGAGTTTCCAGACGGCCAATACAGCACTGAATAAAGCCGATTTATTTACCGCCACCTCAACCACCAGCAGTTCATCAGCTTTCAGCGCCACGACCACGGGCAGCGCGATTGCCGGGAAATACACCATTAGCGTCAGCCAACTGGCGCAGGCGCAGACGCTGACCACCCAAAATAGTCAAAAAGACAGTAAAGCCGCCATCGCCACCAGCGATAGCGTACTGACCATCCAGCAAGGCGGCGGTAAAGAGCCGGTCACGATTGATATCAGTGCGGCTGATTCGTCGCTCTCCGGTATTCGCGATGCCATTAACAACGCCAAAGCTGGTGTCAGCGCCAGTATCATCAATGTGGGTAACGGCGAGTATCGTTTGTCCATCACCGCCAATGATACCGGTAGCGACAACGCCATGAAGCTCAGCGTCAGCGGTGACAGCACCCTGCAAAGTTTTATGGGTTACAACGGAACTTCGGGTGATAGCAGCAATGGCATGGTTGAAAGCGTCACCGCGCAGAACGCCAAACTGACGGTCAATAACGTTGAGATTGAAAACAGCAGCAATACTATCAGTGACGCGCTGGAAGATATCACCCTCAACCTGAATGACGTCACCACCGGTAATCAGACACTGACCATCAGTAAAGATACATCCAAAGCTGAAAATGCGGTTAAAGCGTGGGTGGATGCCTATAACGCATTACAGGATACCTTCAGCAACTTAACGAAATACACAGCCGTCGATGCCGGTGCTGAAAACCAGGATTCCAGCAATGGTGCATTACTCGGTGACTCCACACTGCGTACCATCCAGACTCAGCTTAAAACCTTGCTCGCCAATACCCACAGCAGTTCAAACTATAAAACGCTGGCACAAATTGGCATTACCAGCGATGCCAGTACCGGAAAGCTGGAAATAGCGACCGACAAACTGCAAACAGCGCTGAAAAAAGATGCTGCTGGCGTCGGTGAAATGTTTATTGGTGACGGTAAAAGTACAGGCGTAACCACCAGCATTAGCAGCAACCTGACCAGTTGGCTCTCCTCCACCGGGATAATCCAGGCCGCAAAAGATGGCGTCAGCAAAACGCTGAACAATTTGACCGATCAATACAATGCCGCCAGCGAACGTATCGATACATTAATGGCGCGCTATAAAGCCCAGTTCACCCAATTAGATGTGTTAATGAACTCGCTGAACTCCACCAGCAGCTATCTGACACAACAGTTCGACACCTCAAATAGCAGTTCGAAATAATCTCAGGAGAGACAATGTACAGCGCAAAAGGCACCCAGGCCTACGCACAAATTGGCGTCGAAAGCGCCGTAATGAGTGCCAGCCAACAGCAACTGGTCACCATGCTATTTGACGGCGTGTTGAGTGCGCTGGTAAGAGCGCGCTTGTTTATGCAGGACAACAATCAGGAAGGCAAAGGCGTCTCTTTGTCAAAAGCGATCAACATTATTGAGAACGGGCTGAGACTCAGTCTTGACGAAGAAAGTCAGGACGAATTAACCCAGAATTTGATTGCACTCTATAGCTATATGATCAGGCGTTTGCTGCAAGCTAATTTACGCAACGATGTCTCCGCAGTCGCAGAAGTGGAAACTTTAATGCGCAATCTTGCCGATGCCTGGAAAGAGTCTCTACTCTCCCCTTCATTGATTCAGGACCCTGTCTGATGAACCATGCACCGCACTTGTATTTTGCCTGGCAACAACTCGTCGAAAAAAGCCAGCTCATGTTACGCCTGGCGACAGAAGGACGGTGGGATGAACTCATCGCCAGCGAAATGGAATATGTCAATGCGGTGCAAAAAATTGCACATTTAACGGAAGAAATGGAACCCTCTGCCATGATCCAGGAGCAACTCAGACCTATGCTGCGCCTCGTTCTGGAAAACGAAAACAAAGTAAAACAGTTATTGCAGATTCGGATGGATGAACTGGCGAAACTGGTCGGTCAGTCATCAATGCAAAAATCGGTGTTAAGCACCTACGGCGATCAGGGTGGCTACGTGCTGGCGCCGCAGGAAAATCTCTTTTGAAGCTTAAAGAGCTGATTGCTCGCGAATAATCCGATTACGGCTACGCTTCTAATGTTCCCCTTGAGCGGAGTCGAAGAATGCGTAACCCCACGCTGTTGCAATGTTTTCATTGGTATTACCCGGAAGGCGGCAAGCTCTGGCCTGAACTGGCCGAGCGCGCCGACGGTTTAAATGATATTGGTATCAATATGATCTGGCTGCCGCCCGCCTATAAAGGCGCATCGGGCGGGTATTCTGTTGGCTACGACTCCTATGATTTATTTGATTTAGGCGAGTTTGATCAGAAAGGCAGCATCCCCACCAAATATGGCGATAAAGCACAGTTGCTGGCGGCCATTGACGCACTCAAACGCAATGATATTGCCGTACTGCTGGACGTGGTCGTCAACCACAAAATGGGGGCTGACGAAAAAGAAGCCATTCGCGTACAGCGCGTCAATGCAGATGATCGCACGCAAATTGATGATGAAATCATTGAGTGCGAAGGCTGGACCCGTTACACCTTCCCGGCTCGTGCCGGTCAATACTCGCAGTTCATCTGGGACTTCAAATGTTTTAGCGGCATCGACCATATCGAAAATCCAAACGAAGATGGCATTTTTAAAATCGTCAACGACTACACCGGCGAAGGCTGGAATGACCAGGTTGATGATGAGTTAGGTAATTTCGACTATCTGATGGGCGAAAATATCGATTTTCGCAACCATGCCGTCACGGAAGAGCTTAAATACTGGGCACGCTGGGTGATGGAGCAAACGCAGTGCGACGGTTTTCGTCTCGACGCAGTAAAACATATTCCAGCCTGGTTTTATAAAGAGTGGATCGAACACGTGCAGGAAGTCGCGCCAAAACCGCTATTTATTGTGGCGGAATACTGGTCGCGTGAAGTAGATAAGCTGCAAACATATATTGCCCAGGTAGAAGGCAAAACCATGCTATTTGATGCGCCGCTGCAAATGAAATTCCATGAAGCATCCCGAATGGGGCGCAACTACGATATGACGCAGATATTCACCGGTACGCTGGTGGAAGCCGATCCTTTCCATGCCGTTACACTGGTCGCCAACCACGATACCCAACCGTTACAAGCCCTTGAAGCTCCGGTAGAACCGTGGTTTAAACCGCTGGCGTATGCCCTTATTTTGCTGCGGGAAAATGGCGTCCCTTCAGTGTTCTACCCTGATCTGTACGGTGCTCATTACGAAGATGTCGGCGGTGACGGGCAAACCTATCCGATAGATATGCCAATAATCGAACAGCTCGATGAGTTAATCCTCGCCCGCCAGCGCTTCGCCCACGGTGTACAGACGTTATTTTTCGATCATCCGAACTGTATTGCCTTTAGTCGCAGCGGCACCGACGAATATCCAGGCTGTGTGGTGGTGATGTCAAACGGTGACGATGGCGAAAAAACCATTCATCTGGGAGAGAATTACGGCAATAAAACCTGGCGTGATTTTCTGGGCAATCGGCAAGAGAGCGTGGTGACCGATGAAAATGGCGAAGCGACCTTTTTTTGCAACGGCGGTAGCGTCAGTGTGTGGGTTATCGAAGAGGTGATTTAAACACATCCCCGGCGGCAAACCGGGGATATTTCATTACGGTAGTGGCGTCGGCAACGGCGCTTTTTCCAGCACAGCAGCACATTCAGCCGTTGGTCGATCCACGCGTTCCATCGTCATGCCATCGTATTCAATAGTGTTACCGTCACGCTCAATCTCGTACAGTTCACGTTTGACAGTAACGTTAGTGAGATCATCAGATATCAGCGTCAACTTACCCGGTAAAGCAATCACCCGCTGCCACTGACGGCAATCCAGCGTATCACCCTCTTTAGTGACAATCAGGCTACCTATCGCTTCCGGGCTGACCAGAGCACGTTGCGGCCCTTTAGTCTGCCAGTAGCCCGCCAGCCAGTCTGGCGCGGGCGTTTTCACAACATTGTTATAATTTTCAACTTCGGCACAGCCAGCCAGCAGCATAAGTGCGCCTGCAATTGCGAGTTTTTTCATCATTCATCCTGCATGAGAAGAAAAGAAGATTGTGGCATTAATGCCTTGATGCTGCCAGCCTTTCCAGGCCCAAAGAGAAATTTGATCTAACCATTATTTTTGTGAATTATTACCACGAAAAAGAATTTGTCTGGTGTATTATTCGCGGCTCTTGTTTCAAACCTTCTGAGTTCAGAGGCTATATACATGTCATGGCAGCAATTCAAACAAGCCTGGTTGATTAAATTCTGGGCCCCCATCCCTGCGGTCATCGCGGCGGGTATTCTCTCCACTTATTATTTTGGCATCACCGGCACCTTTTGGGCTGTTACCGGCGAATTTACCCGTTGGGGTGGTCAGCTCCTGCAACTGTTTGGCGTCCATGCCGAAGAGTGGGGCTATTTTAAAATTATCCATCTGGAAGGATCGCCATTAACCCGCATTGACGGGATGATGATTCTTGGTATGTTTGGCGGCTGTTTTGCCGCGGCTCTGTGGGCCAACAACGTTAAATTACGTATGCCGCGCAGCCGTATCCGCATTATGCAGGCTATTATTGGCGGGATTATCGCTGGTTTCGGCGCGCGTCTGGCGATGGGCTGTAACCTGGCTGCATTTTTCACTGGCATTCCGCAGTTCTCACTGCACGCCTGGTTCTTTGCCATTGCCACCGCCATTGGCTCATGGTTTGGTGCACGCTTTACTCTGCTGCCAGTCTTCCGTATCCCGGTAAAAATGCAAAAAGTCTCTGCCGCCTCACCGCTAACACAAAAACCAGATCAGGCACGGCGTCGTTTCCGCCTCGGGATGCTGGTCTTTTTTGGTATGTTGGGCTGGGCGCTGTTAACGGCGATGAATCAACCGAAGCTGGGGCTGGCAATGCTGTTTGGCGTCGGCTTTGGCTTACTGATTGAACGCGCGCAAATCTGCTTTACTTCGGCGTTCCGCGATATGTGGATCACCGGGCGTACCCATATGGCGAAAGCGATCATTATCGGTATGGCGGTAAGTGCCATCGGTATTTTCAGTTACGTACAGTTAGGTGTAGAACCGAAAATCATGTGGGCTGGCCCGAACGCCGTCATTGGCGGGTTACTGTTTGGCTTTGGTATTGTGCTGGCGGGCGGCTGCGAAACTGGCTGGATGTACCGTGCAGTGGAAGGCCAGGTGCACTACTGGTGGGTTGGGCTGGGTAATGTTATCGGCTCAACGATTCTGGCTTATTACTGGGATGACTTCGCCCCGGCACTGGCCACCGACTGGGACAAAATCAACCTGCTGAAAACCTTTGGCCCAATGGGCGGCCTGCTGGTGACATATTTACTGTTGTTCGCTGCCCTGATGTTGATTATCGGCTGGGAGAAACGCTTATTCCGCCGCGCGGCGCTGCAAACTGCTAAGGAGATTGCATGAAAAATATCGTTCCTGATTACCGTCTTGATATGGTGGGCGAACCCTGCCCTTATCCGGCGGTCGCGACCCTTGAGGCGATGCCGCAGTTAAAAAAAGGCGAGATCCTCGAAGTGGTCAGCGACTGTCCGCAGTCAATTAATAATATTCCACTGGACGCACGTAACCACGGCTATACCGTACTGGATATCCAACAAGACGGGCCGACCATTCGTTATTTAATTCAGAAGTAATCTTTTCTCCCGCTGTTTCAGGCAGCGGGAGTATCTTTGCTACGAATTCTCCATTGTGGACGTACAGAAAGTCCGTGGTATATCAGAAAAATAGTCTCAATATTTGATGACCATGCAGGAATGAATTAGTGGTGAAGCATCTCATCCACAATTTCTTTCGTCTGTAACTGATAAGGATAATAAGTTGGCCAGTTGTCCATTTCTTCAAGTAACTGCTGTTGTGACGTATTCCCCATAAATATATGAAAATGGGATGATTTACGAGGGGCAATAATATGATCACTAAACTGCACAAACTTAGGGGCTTTACTGGCTGGTTCCCGGCACTCAAACAGATAACGCACACCTTTCTTCCCTGATTTATATGTCAGTATTTTAAACCCACTGTAATTATATTTACAGGAAGTCATCTCCTCCCCTCGATGGAACTCCATAACACCATTTTCGATGCCAATTGTGTCAACATCTGTTATGTATCCCTTCTGATAGTAGGCTTTAATATCTGCGAATGATTTACCCGGTTCTTTTTCTGCTTTCATTTTAAAGACAGGATCAAGATCACCACTTTGAAGCAAGGGGTACACCGATTGCCAAATACCCTCCCAATCAGCGAGGGATCTATCCTTCACGTTATTATCATCAAAAATACCCTCTGCTGCTTTTTGTTCCATTTCTGTCAGTGGTGCCCCATGTGAATGATGCCCATGAGCAAGTGCATAGTTGCCTGCTAATAGTAACCCCAGAGCAAAAGCCAATTTATTAACAACCATCATCCAGTTTGTCCTCCGCTTCAATATCACATAATGTTATAACATAACATTCAATAAAGACAACACTGAAGAACGAATAGCAAAACCTAACCAAACACACGCACCATAACCCTACATTTAGTACGTCTTTATCACCAACTACAACCGTTGAAAAAATGCGCCGTTGAAAGCTTTTATTGTAATGATTTTGTCTTACTGCGCTGCCAGTAATAACGGGAAATCATGAATGCAGTACAGAGACAACATTAAGTCATCGGATCTGATTGAAGGAATAGCACCAATCATGCAAACTACAAACTCTCACAACCAACAAGAGATTATTCCCCCTGATGGATCAGGTTGCTATTTTCCAAAAGATGTTTGAGCAAGTGAGAACGGAGCTAAACTTTTCCTGGTTTTACACAGAGTTAAAACGTCATCATATTGCGCATTACATTTACTATCTTGCTACAGATAACATTAGGATCGTTACACACGATGACAAGGTATTGTTAATAAGAGGAAGCAGAAATCTATTAAAAGTCAGTGCCACTAAGAACCCTGAGCAAGTAATAAAAGCAGCCCGGACTCACATTGCCAGAAGATCTACTTTTCGGGAATATTGTATAACGCTCGCGAATGCGGGTGTCTTCCGGTGGGTTACTGACGTTAACGATAATAAACGTCGTTACTATTCTATCGATAATACACTCTTATATATTGAAGATGTTGAGAACAATAAACCCTTAATTTAGATGTATTAGCTCATTTCAGATCTGACAGTTATCCGTACAGGTATCTGTCAGATTATCTCTGGCTTGATTTTCTCTTCTCTGACACCACTCACGCTCATAGCAGCTCCCAGACGGTAAGTTCATGGAAAATGCCTGCCAAAAATTGTTATATTATAACAGCGAACAGTTTTACCCTGACTGAGGAGAACACACATGAAAATCAATGCCATAGGTAAAGCCATTTTTCTTTTTGCACTGCTAACCTCAACGGCCTCTGCCGCTGGCAAGGACATTAATGTTGAGTTCAGAAAGGGGCATAGTAGCGCCCAGTACTCAGGAGAGATAAAGGGGTACGATTACGACACATATAACTTCTATGCCAAAAAAGGCCAGAAGGTGCACATCAGTATCTCCAATGAGGGTGCTGATATTGTCCTCTTTGGGCCAGGAATTAGCGACTCTGTTGATCTCTCCAGATATTCTCCCGAGCTTGATGACAATGGTCAGTACATCCTTCCCGCTTCCGGTAAATATGAGCTAAGAGTGCTTCAAACCCGTAATGACGCTCGTAAAAACAAAGTAAAAAAATACAGCGTCAACATACAGATTGAGTAAACAGAAATTGACGGGGCTATCCCCGTCATTGCTTTCCTGTACCTGAGGATAACTGTCAGTAACAGACAGAGGCTGTCTATGACGCTGTTCCTGCCACATGAAATATGACCCGGAGTCTTCCCACCCGATTGAATCTGCTGGCATAAGGGACACCCCCGCGCCCTGTTTACGCGCTAAATACGGCTTCTTTAACCGTCTGAATGCGGTGAGGATATGTCGGTAAGACTTACCTGAAAATACGGTTAATTTTTTAGTTTAAACCTTTTTTAGTTATTAGTAAGATGCATATGCTTCAACAGAAGCTGGGAAATTCAACAACTCTTAGATAATTTTGGACCTTGTCCCGCGGCTCCAATCCGACAGCCGCGCTTCTTTTCACTCTCATAGTCAACAGGTTACAAAACCTACACCTGCATGGACATCACTTCCTGATACGCCGCCACCAGCTTATTACGCACCTGAATCCCCATTTGCATCGAAACCGACGCTTTTTGCATCTCGGTCATCACATCGTTTAGCGCTACGCCGGGTTCACCGAGGGTAAATTTTTCTGCCTGTGTGCGGGCGGTGGTTTGCGTATCGCTAATGCGATCGAGCGCAGCATGAAGCTGTCCGGCAAAACTGATGGTCGGTTGCGGCAGAGTCCCCTGCGCACGCGCACTCATCGCCGTGGCCTGTAACTGGCTGATAACCCCTTCAATCCCCTGTATCGCTGACATATTCATCTCCCGGACAATTCTTGGTAGCAGAGCCTACCAGTAAGTCAATAAGATAAAGGCGCTAAATAGAGACAAAAAAATGGGTTAATTGGCGCATAGAAAAAAATAAAACCACAAATAATGAGGCCGTTAATTTTTCGAGTTTGCTGACCCGGGAGTGCGTCTTGTTCCACTTTGCCAATACCGCTGTCTATCATCTGCCACGAGGTGCGCGATGAATGCGACTGCAGCCCAGACAAAATCTCTTGAGTGGCTTAATCGCCTGCGCGCAAATCCGAAAATACCTTTGGTTGTTGCTGCTTCCGCGGCGGTTGCAGTGATGGTCGCGTTAATTCTGTGGGCAAAAGCCCCTGATTACCGCACGTTATTCAGCAATCTTTCCGATCAGGATGGCGGTGCGATCGTCAGCCAACTGACACAAATGAATATTCCTTACCGCTTCAGCGAAGCCAGCGGCGCGATTGAAGTTCCGGCAGATAAAGTTCACGAGCTACGTCTGCGTCTGGCACAGCAAGGCTTGCCTAAAGGCGGCGCGGTCGGTTTTGAACTGCTCGATCAGGAAAAGTTTGGTATCAGCCAGTTCAGCGAACAGGTGAATTATCAGCGAGCGCTGGAAGGTGAACTTTCCCGTACCATCGAAACTATCGGCCCGGTAAAAGGAGCGCGCGTGCATCTGGCGATGCCGAAACCGTCTTTATTTGTCCGTGAACAAAAATCCCCTTCGGCATCAGTGACGGTAAATCTTTTACCTGGTCGCGCGCTGGATGAAGGGCAAATCAGTGCCATTGTGCATCTGGTTTCCAGTGCGGTAGCCGGATTGCCACCGGGTAACGTCACGCTGGTGGATCAGGGTGGGCATCTGTTAACCCAGTCCAGCACCAGCGGGCGCGATCTTAATGACGTCCAGTTAAAATATGCCAGTGATGTCGAAGGTCGCATTCAGCGGCGTATTGAAGCGATCCTGTCACCAGTTGTCGGCAACGGCAATATTCACGCTCAGGTGACGGCACAACTGGATTTCGCCAGTAAAGAGCAAACCGAAGAACAGTATCGCCCTAATGGCAATGCGTCACAGGCGGCGCTCCGTTCCCGTCAACTGAATGAGAGCGAACAAAGCGGTTCCGGTTACCCTGGCGGCGTGCCTGGCGCATTATCGAATCAGCCCGCGCCTGCCAATAACGCGCCAATCAGTACGCCTCCGGCAAATCAAAACAACCGTCAGCAACAAACAAGCACCACCAGTAATAGCGGCCCGCGCAGCACCCAGCGTAATGAAACCAGCAACTACGAAGTCGATCGCACTATTCGTCATACCAAAATGAACGTAGGCGACGTGCAACGTTTGTCGGTCGCCGTCGTGGTGAATTACAAAACGCTGCCGGATGGTAAACCGCTGCCACTGAGCGCCGAACAGATGAAGCAAATTGAAGATCTGACCCGCGAGGCGATGGGCTTTTCTGAAAAGCGCGGCGATTCACTCAATGTCGTCAACTCCCACTTCAACAGCGGTGACGAAAGCGGTGGAGAACTGCCGTTCTGGCAACAACAAGTGTTTATCGATCAACTGCTGGCTGCCGGTCGCTGGTTGCTGGTGCTACTGGTGGCGTGGCTGCTGTGGCGTAAAGCGGTACGCCCGCAGTTAACACGCCGCGCCGAGGCGGCGAGCGCCGTACAACAGCAGCCACAGGCTCGCCAGGAAGTGGAAGATGCGGTGGAAGTACGCCTCAGCAAAGACGAACAATTGCAGCAACGCCGTGCTAACCAACGTCTGGGAGCGGAAGTAATGAGCCAGCGTATCCGTGACATGTCTGATAACGATCCGCGCGTAGTAGCGCTGGTCATTCGCCAGTGGATAAATAACGATCATGAGTAACCTGACAGGCACCGATAAAAGCGTCATCTTGCTAATGACCATTGGCGAAGATCGGGCGGCTGAAGTGTTCAAGCACCTCTCCCAGCGCGAAGTGCAAACCCTGAGCGCAGCGATGGCAAATGTCACGCAGATCTCCAATAAACAGTTAACTGAAGTGCTGGCGGAGTTTGAACAAGAAGCTGAACAGTTCGCCGCCCTGAATATTAACGCCAACGATTATCTGCGTTCGGTGCTGGTGAAAGCGCTGGGCGAAGAGCGTGCCGCCAGCCTGCTGGAAGATATTCTCGAAACCCGCGACACCGCCAGCGGCATAGAAACGCTCAACTTCATGGAGCCGCAGAGTGCCGCCGATCTTATTCGCGATGAACATCCACAGATTATCGCCACCATTCTGGTACATCTGAAGCGCGCCCAGGCCGCCGATATTCTGGCGTTGTTCGATGAACGTCTGCGTCACGACGTGATGCTGCGTATCGCCACCTTTGGCGGTGTACAGCCTGCCGCGCTGGCGGAACTGACCGAAGTGCTGAATGGTCTGCTCGACGGTCAGAATCTCAAACGCAGCAAAATAGGCGGCGTGAGAACAGCAGCCGAAATTATCAACCTGATGAAAACCCAGCAGGAAGAGGCGGTTATTACCGCCGTGCGTGAATTTGACGGTGAGCTGGCGCAGAAAATCATCGACGAAATGTTCCTGTTCGAAAATCTGGTGGATGTCGACGATCGCAGTATCCAGCGTCTGTTGCAGGAAGTGGATTCCGAATCGCTGCTGATCGCCCTGAAAGGTGCCGAACAGCCACTGCGCGAGAAGTTCCTGCGCAATATGTCGCAACGCGCCGCCGATATCCTGCGCGACGACCTCGCCAACCGTGGTCCGGTACGTTTGTCGCAGGTGGAGAACGAGCAGAAAGCGATTCTGCTGATTGTGCGCCGTCTTGCCGAAACCGGCGAGATGGTGATTGGCAGCGGCGAGGACACCTATGTCTGATAACCTGCCGTGGAAAACCTGGACGCCTGACGATCTTGCGCCGCCACAGGCAGAGTTTGTGCCGCTGATGGAGCCGGAAGAAACCGTCACTGAAGAGATCGAGCCCAGCCTTGAACAACAACTGGCACAACTGCAAATGCAGGCTCACGAGCAAGGTTATCAGGCGGGGATTGCCGAAGGTCGCCAGACAGGCCATGAACAAGGCTATCAGGAGGGTCTGGCACAGGGGCTGGAACAAGGACTGGTGCAGGCGAAATCTCAGCAAGCACCGATTCATGCGCGGATACAGCAACTGGTCAGCGAATTCCAGACCACCCTTGACGCGCTGGATAGCGTGATAGCTTCGCGGCTGATGCAAATGGCTCTGGAGGCGGCGCGTCAGGTGATCGGTCAGACGCCCACGGTGGACAGCCAGGCACTGATCAAACAGATCCAGCAGTTGCTACAGCAGGAACCGTTATTCAGCGGCAAACCACAGTTACGCGTGCATCCGGATGACCTGCAACGCGTCGATGAGATGCTTGGCGCAACGTTAAGCCTGCACGGCTGGCGGTTGCGCGGCGATCCAACTCTGCATCCCGGCGGCTGTAAAGTCTCTGCCGATGAAGGCGATCTCGATGCCAGTGTCGCCACCCGTTGGCAAGAACTCTGCCGTCTGGCAGCACCTGGAGTGGTGTGATGACCACTCGCCTGACACGCTGGTTAACCTCGCTGGATAGCTTTGAAGCCAAAATTGCGCAACTTCCTGCGGTACGCCGCTACGGGCGATTAACCCGCGCTACCGGGCTGGTGCTGGAAGCCACCGGATTACAACTACCGCTCGGCGCAACCTGTGTGATTGAACGCCAGAATGGCGCTGAAACTCACGAAGTGGAAAGCGAAGTGGTTGGCTTTAACGGTCAACGGCTGTTTTTAATGCCGCTGGAGGAAGTGGAAGGTGTACTGCCTGGCGCACGCGTTTATGCCAAAAACATCTCCCCACAAGGGTTGCAAAGCGGCAAGCAATTACCGCTCGGTCCGGCGTTGTTAGGTCGCGTTCTGGACGGTAGCGGTAAACCACTCGACGGCCAGCCCTCCCCCGATACGACCGAAACCGGTGCATTAATTACCCCGCCGTTTAACCCATTGCAACGTACGCCGATTGAGCACGTGCTGGATACGGGCGTGCGTCCAATCAATGCCCTGCTTACCGTCGGACGCGGGCAGCGTATGGGGCTGTTTGCCGGTTCCGGCGTCGGCAAAAGTGTGTTGCTGGGGATGATGGCGCGTTACACCCGTGCAGATGTGATTGTCGTTGGTTTAATTGGTGAACGTGGACGCGAAGTAAAAGATTTTATTGAGAATATCCTCGGTGCTGAAGGGCGTGCGCGCTCGGTGGTGATTGCCGCACCAGCCGATGTTTCTCCGCTCCTGCGAATGCAAGGTGCCGCCTATGCCACGCGCATTGCCGAAGATTTTCGCGATCGGGGTCAGCATGTGTTGCTAATTATGGATTCCCTCACCCGCTACGCGATGGCTCAGCGTGAAATTGCGCTGGCGATTGGCGAACCGCCTGCCACCAAAGGCTATCCTCCATCGGTATTCGCCAAACTACCGGCGTTGGTCGAGCGTGCCGGAAACGGCATCAGCGGCGGCGGCTCGATTACCGCTTTTTATACCGTGCTCACCGAAGGTGATGATCAGCAAGATCCGATTGCCGACTCCGCGCGGGCGATCCTCGACGGGCACATCGTACTGTCTCGTCGTCTGGCGGAAGCCGGACACTATCCGGCAATTGATATTGAAGCGTCAATCAGCCGTGCAATGACAGCACTGATCAGCGAGCAACATTACGCGCGGGTGCGCACATTCAAACAGTTGTTGTCGAGTTTTCAGCGCAACCGCGACCTGGTCAGCGTTGGTGCTTATGCCAAAGGCAGCGATCCCATGCTCGATAAAGCCATCGCCTTATGGCCGCAGCTTGAGGGCTATTTGCAACAAGGCATTTTTGAACGCGCGGACTGGGAAGACTCTCTCCAGGGGCTGGAGCACATTTTCCCAACGGTGTCATAACTCAAGAGATAACAGCAGATGGCAGAACATGGCGCACTGGCGACCCTGAAAGATCTGGCAGAAAAAGAGGTGGATAACGCCGCACGACTGTTGGGTGAAATGCGTCGCGGATGCCAGCAGGCAGAAGAGCAACTCAAAATGCTGATCGATTATCAGAATGAATATCGTAACAACCTGAATAGCGATATGAGTGCAGGAATGACCAGCAATCGCTGGATTAATTATCAGCAATTTATCCAGACGCTGGAAAAAGCCATTACTCAGCACCACCAGCAACTTACACAGTGGACACAGAAAGTTGATGTTGCCCTGAATAACTGGCGGGAAAAGAAACAACGTTTGCAGGCCTGGCAGACACTGCAGGAACGGCAATCCACGGCGGCACTGTTAGCAGAAAACCGCCTCGACCAGAAAAAGATGGATGAGTTTGCCCAGCGCGCCGCCATGAGGAAACCAGAATGATTCGCTTAGCGCCCTTGATTACCGCTGACGTTGACACCACCACGCTGTCCGGCGGTAAAGCCACCGATAGCGCACAAGATTTTCTCGTTTTGTTGAGCGGAGCATTAGCAGGCGAGACAACAAACAACAAATCTACGCCCCCATTGTTGGTGGCGACAGATAAACTTGTCATCAAAGTCGAGCCGCTGGTCAGCGATATTCAGAACGACGCGCAACAACCAGATTTACGGATCTCTGTGGATGGAACACAGCCCGTCATCAACGACGAACAATCCACATCAACACCATTAATCACCGCTCAGGCGATTACGCTGGCTGCGGTGCCAGACAAAGACACGGCAAAAGACGAAAAAGCGGATGATCTTAATGAAGACGCCGCGGCCAGCCTGAGCGCCCTTTTCGCAATGTTGCCGGGTTTTGACAATACGCCCAAAGTAACTGACACACCATCAACCGTGTTACCGACAGAAAAGCCAGCACACCCCACAAAACTGACTTCTGCGCAACGCACAACAGCACAGCCTGGCGACACCGCTGAAGCGTCAGTCCAGCCATTAACACCGCTGGTAGCTGAAGCCCAGAGCAAAGCGGAAGTCATCAGCACACCTTCGCCAGTGACTGCTGCTGCCAGCCCGCTAATCACTCCACACCAGACGCAGCCTCTGCCCACCGTCGCAGCGCCTGTTTTGAGTGCCCCGCTGGGTTCCCATGAATGGCAACAATCCTTAAGCCAACATATTTCACTGTTTACCCGTCAGGGGCAACAAAGCGCTGAATTGCGTTTGCACCCGCAGGATTTAGGTGAAGTGCACATCTCCCTCAAAGTGGATGACAACCAGGCGCAAATCCAGATGGTTTCGCCGCATCAGCACGTGCGCGCCGCCCTGGAAGCGGCTCTTCCGGTACTGCGTACACAACTGGCAGAAAGCGGTATTCAGTTGGGGCAGAGCAATATCAGCGGCGAAAGTTCTAGCGGTCAGCAACAGGCAGCGTCTCAGCAACAGCAAGGCCAGCGCACAATAAACCATGAACGCCAGGCTGGCGAAGATGACGATGCACTGCCAATTTCTGCCTCTTTACGAGGGCGTGTAGCAGGCAACAGTGGCGTTGATATTTTCGCCTAACGTCAGAGGTACCCCCTTAATCTGCGTCTTTTCCCCGCTTTGTCGCGATCAAGACACAGGATAATTAACCGATAAGCAGTAGCGACACAGGAAGACCGCAACACATGACTGATTACGCGATAAGCAAGAAAAGCAAGCGATCGCTTTGGTTCCCGATTCTGGTATTCATTACTCTCGCGGCCTGCGCCAGCGCGGGGTACAGCTACTGGCACTCGCATCAGGCGGCGACTGACGACAATGCGCAGCAACATGTCATGCCCTCACCGGTCTTCTACGCACTGGACACTTTTACGGTCAACCTGGGCGATGCGGATCGTGTGCTTTATATCGGTATTACTCTGCGACTAAAAGATGAAACCACCCGTTCGCGCCTGAGCGAGTATTTGCCGGAAGTCCGTAGTCGCTTGCTGTTACTGTTTTCGCGTCAGGATGCCGCCGTGCTGGCAACCGAAGAAGGCAAGCAAAAGCTGATTGCCGCGATTAAAGCCATACTCTCCACCCCGCTTGTTGCCGGGCAACCGAAACAGGATGTCACCGACGTGCTGTATACCGCTTTTATTCTGCGATAACGACATGGGCGATAGTATTCTTTCTCAAGCTGAAATTGATGCACTGTTGAATGGCGACAGCGAGGTCAAAGACGAACCGACTTCCGGCGTGACCAGCGACAATGACATTCGGCCTTACGATCCCAATACGCAACGACGGGTTGTGCGCGAACGTTTGCAGGCGCTGGAAATCATTAATGAACGTTTTGCCCGACATTTCCGCATGGGGCTGTTTAACCTGCTGCGTCGTAGCCCGGACATCACCGTCGGGGCGATCCGTATCCAGCCATATCATGAATTTGCCCGCAACCTGCCGGTGCCGACCAACCTTAACCTTATCCACCTGAAACCGCTGCGCGGCACAGGACTGGTGGTGTTCTCGCCAAGCCTGGTGTTTATTGCCGTGGATAACCTGTTTGGCGGCGATGGTCGGTTCCCTACCAAAGTGGAAGGTCGCGAGTTTACCCATACCGAACAGCGCGTCATCAACCGCATGTTAAAGCTGGCGCTTGAAGGCTATAGCGACGCCTGGAAGGCGATTAATCCGCTGGAAGTCGAGTATGTACGTTCGGAAATGCAGGTGAAATTTACCAATATCACCACCTCACCAAACGACATTGTGGTTAATACGCCTTTTCATGTCGAAATTGGCAACCTGACCGGTGAATTTAATATCTGCCTGCCATTCAGCATGATCGAGCCGCTGCGGGAATTGTTGGTTAACCCGCCACTGGAAAACTCGCGTAATGAAGATCAGAACTGGCGCGATAATCTGGTGCGTCAGGTACAGCATTCACAACTGGAGTTGATCGCCAACTTTGCCGATATTTCGCTGCGCCTGTCGCAGATTTTGAAACTGAAACCCGGCGATGTCCTGCCGATAGAAAAACCCGATCGTATCATCGCGCACGTTGACAGCGTTCCGGTGCTGACCAGCCAGTACGGCACCATCAATGGCCAGTATGCGTTACGGATAGAACATTTGATTAACCCGATTTTGAATTCTCTGAACGAGGAACAGCCCAAATGAGTGACTTGAATAATCCGGCCGATGACAACAACGGCGCAATGGACGATCTGTGGGCTGAAGCGTTGAGCGAACAAAAATCAACCAGCAGCAAAAGCGCCACTGAGGCGGTGTTCCAACAGCTTGGTGGCGGCGACGTCAGTGGAACATTGCAGGATATCGACCTGATTATGGATATTCCGGTCAAACTGACCGTCGAACTGGGTCGCACACGAATGACTATCAAAGAGCTGTTGCGCCTGACGCAAGGATCAGTGGTGGCGCTGGACGGTCTGGCTGGCGAACCGCTGGATATTCTGATCAATGGCTATTTAATCGCCCAGGGCGAAGTTGTGGTCGTTGCCGATAAATATGGCGTGCGGATCACCGATATCATTACCCCGTCTGAGCGGATGCGCCGCCTGAGCCGTTAGTGATGAATAACCACGCCACCGTGCAACCAACCACGCCGGTTTCCACTGCGCCGCTCCTGCAGGTGAGTGGCGCATTAATTGCCATTATTGTCCTGATTCTCGCTGCAGCGTGGCTGGTGAAACGGCTGGGATTTGCCGCCAAACGCAGCGACGCCCGCGGGTTAAGAGTCAGCGCCAGCGCTTCACTTGGCGCGCGCGAGCGGGTAGTGGTGATCGATGTGGAAGATGCACGACTGGTACTCGGCGTCACCGCAGGGCAAATCAATCTGTTGCATAAACTTCCCCCTTCTGCGCCAACGGAAGAGATGCCACAGGCCGATTTCCAGTCGCTAATGAAAAATTTGCTCAAGCGTAACGGGAGATCCTGATGCGTCGTCTGTTATCTGTCGCTCCTGCTCTTCTCTGGCTGGTCAGCCCCCTCGCCTTTGCGCAACTGCCTGGCATCACCAGCCAACCGCTGCCTGGCGGAGGACAAAGCTGGTCGCTTCCGGTGCAGACGCTGGTGTTCATCACCTCGCTGACGTTTATTCCGGCGATTTTACTGATGATGACCAGTTTCACTCGCATCATCATCGTTTTTGGTTTACTGCGTAACGCGCTGGGAACCCCCTCCGCCCCGCCCAACCAGGTATTGCTGGGGCTGGCGCTGTTTTTGACCTTTTTTATTATGTCACCGGTTATCGACAAAATTTATGTCGATGCGTACCAGCCATTCAGCGAAGAGAAAATCTCAATGCAGGAGGCGCTGGAAAAAGGGGCGCAACCGCTGCGTGAGTTTATGCTGCGTCAGACCCGCGAGGCAGATTTAGGGTTGTTTGCCAGACTGGCAAATACCAGCCCCTTGCCGGGACCGGAAGCCGTGCCGATGCGCATTTTGCTACCGGCCTATGTGACCAGCGAGCTGAAAACCGCATTCCAGATAGGCTTCACAATTTTCATTCCTTTCCTGATTATCGACCTGGTGATCGCCAGCGTGTTGATGGCGTTGGGGATGATGATGGTGCCCCCCGCGACCATTGCTCTACCATTTAAACTGATGCTGTTTGTGCTGGTGGATGGCTGGCAATTGCTGGTCGGTTCGCTGGCGCAGAGCTTTTATAGTTAGAGGGGGCAAAATGACACCTGAATCGGTCATGATGATGGGGACGGAAGCGATGAAAGTCGCTCTGGCGCTGGCCGCCCCGCTGCTACTGGTGGCGCTGGTGACTGGCCTTATTATCAGCATTTTGCAGGCTGCCACGCAGATTAACGAAATGACGCTATCGTTTATTCCGAAAATCATCGCCGTATTTATCGCCATTATTATTGCCGGGCCGTGGATGCTCAACCTGTTGCTGGATTACGTCCGCACCTTGTTCACTAACCTGCCGTATATCATCGGGTAGCGCGTGCTATGTTGCAGGTAACAAGCGAACAATGGCTTTCCTGGTTAAGTCTGTATTTCTGGCCATTGCTGCGCGTGCTGGCGCTGATCTCCACCGCGCCCATTTTAAGCGAACGTAGTATACCGAAACGGGTGAAACTGGGACTCGCGATGATGATCACTTTCGCTATTGCCCCGGCATTACCAGCCAACGATGTTCCCGTTTTTTCGTTCCATGCCCTGTGGCTGGCGGTGCAGCAAATCCTGATTGGCATTGCCCTTGGGTTTACCATGCAATTTGCCTTTGCCGCTGTGCGAACTGCTGGAGAAATTATCGGTCTGCAAATGGGGCTTTCATTTGCGACATTCGTCGATCCAGGCAGCCATCTTAATATGCCCGTTCTGGCGCGTATTATGGATATGCTGGCTCTGCTGTTGTTCCTGACATTTAACGGCCATTTATGGTTGATTTCGCTGCTGGTCGATACGTTTCACACTCTGCCTATTGGGGGCGAGCCGCTTAACAACAATGCGTTTCTGGCGCTCACCAAAGCAGGAAGTTTAATTTTTCTCAGCGGATTGATGCTGGCATTACCGATTATTACCCTGCTGCTGACACTGAATCTGGCGCTGGGATTACTTAATCGTATGGCTCCGCAATTATCAATTTTCGTTATCGGTTTTCCATTAACTCTGACGGTCGGTATTTCATTAATGGCAGCATTAATGCCGTTAATTGCTCCGTTTTGCGAACATTTATTCAGTGAAATTTTTAATTTGCTTGCCGATATTATTAGCGAATTTCCAGCAATATGATTCCGTAATGTTTATCGTGTTATCCTAAGGATTATCCGAAAAATAAAATCAGGCTACATCTTCCAGGATACTCCGCTGGCGCAATATTTATTTTAGTCTCACTCACATATCACAACATTTACTTTACTTTAAGACAATTCCAGGCAAATTATAAAGAACTTTACGGGATAGTAAGTCCGCCTGAAAAATCGCGAGAGTGCCGCATTAGGTGATGCTTGTTGTTCCGTTTAGTCATGATGAAATATTCAGGTAAGGGGAATTATCGTTACGCATTGAGTGAGGGTATGCCATGTCAACGATTATTATGGATTTATGTAGTTACACCCGGCTAGGTTTGACCGGGTATCTGTTGAGTAGAGGGGTTAAAAAAAGAGAAATCAACGACATCGAAACCGTTGATGACCTTGCCATCGCTTGTGATTCACAGCGCCCTTCAGTGGTGTTTATTAATGAGGACTGTTTTATCCACGATGCTTCTAACAGTCAGCGTATCAAGCACATCATTAATCAACATCCCAATACGTTATTTATCGTTTTTATGGCAATTGCCAATGTTCATTTTGATGAATATCTGTTGGTCAGAAAAAATTTATTGATTAGTTCTAAATCAATTAAACCGGAATCTCTCGATGATATCCTTGGCGATATTCTGAAAAAAGAGACAACAATGGCCACTGTTTTAAATATGCCGACGTTATCATTGAGTCGAACCGAATCGAGTATGTTGCGAATGTGGATGGCTGGTCAGGGAACCATTCAGATCTCCGACCAAATGAATATCAAAGCCAAGACCGTTTCATCGCATAAAGGCAATATTAAACGTAAGATCAAAACGCATAATAAACAGGTTATCTATCATGTCGTCCGACTGACGGATAATGTGACTAATGGTATTTTTGTCAACATGCGCTAACACATTCTGACTGGTGGTTTCCCACCAGTCAGGCTGAATGAAATTACTCTGCTTTCTCCACAAAGATACCGTCCTGATGCCCTGCCTCATTAAAGAACCAGATGCCGAGCGGGTAGTCTTCCAGCGAAACCAGGTACATTGTGCCTTCACTAAACTCCTCAACTGCCAGTACCACGCCAGGACGACGCGGACCGCCATCCGTTTTGACTGTTACCCGATCATTCACCTTCATCATTTTCCTCCTGTGGCTTTGTGCCAGTGTAGAACAATTTCTTTTTGCTGGCAGCGCCGGATGAGCGCGAGTGCTGATTTTCTCGACGGTCTATACTTAAAAGATGCCAGGCGTGCATCACGGTCAGCAGCATCAAATGAGTAACGGTTGCGAGGAAAGATGATGAAAACCGCAAAAGAGTACAGCGATACCGCAAAACGTGAGGTCAGCGTCGATGTCGATGCCCTGCTGGCGGCGATCAATGAAATTAGCGAAAGCGAAGTTCATCGCAGCCAGAGTGATTCAGAACACGTCAGTATCGATGGTCGTGAATACCATACATGGCGTGAATTAGCGGATGCCTTTGAACTGGATATTCATGACTTTAGCGTCTCGGAAGTAAACCGCTAAATGCGACATAAAAAAATCCCGGCCCTTGTGGGGGTCGGGATCAAACTTGCTTAAGCAAGAAGCACTTAAAAAATTCGTTACACCAGGAAATCTGATGTGTTCATCACCTTATCTGCAATTTTTTTCGCTGACAAGGAAATATTCTTTACATGAATGATTAATATCACTAATGAATGAAATTGTGACTTTCGTCACCCCTTATGGCCTCTGCTACGGGCGGGATCGCTCCCAAAAAATGATCAAATACAAATCGTGCTATTTTGAGAAACATCCTGGTAAAGGGAGTATGCGCTACCATGCTTTCAATTCAACAACCACTGCTGATTTTCACCGATCTCGATGGCACCCTGTTGGACAGTCATAGCTATGACTGGCAGCCTGCCGCTCCCTGGCTAAACCGTTTACGAGAAGCAGACGTTCCAGTGATTCTCTGCAGCAGTAAAACGTCGGCGGAAATGCTGTACTTGCAAAAAATCCTGGGTCTGCAAGGGTTGCCGCTGATTGCCGAAAACGGAGCGGTGATCCAACTGGATCATCAATGGCAAGATATAGATGGTTTCCCCCGTATCATCTCGGGTATTGCCCATAGTGAAATCAGTCTGGTGTTGAATACGTTACGCGAGAAAGAACATTTCAAATTCACCACTTTTGATGATGTCGATGAGACAACCATTGCTGAATGGACTGGATTAAGCCGTAGCCAGGCGGCGCTGACGCAATTGCATGAAGCCTCGGTCACGCTCATCTGGCGCGACAGTGACGAGCAAATGACGCAATTTACCGCTCGCCTGAACGAGTTAGGGTTGCAGTTTGTCCAGGGCGCTCGCTTCTGGCATGTGTTGGACGCCTCTGCCGGAAAAGATCAGGCCGCCAACTGGATCATCGCGGCATATCAACAATCAGGCGGAGAACGTCCGACGACGCTTGGCTTAGGCGATGGTCCAAATGACGCGCCATTACTGGAAGTGATGGATTACGCGGTCATTGTGAAAGGGCTAAACCGGGAAGGCATTCATCTGCAAAATGAGGATCCGCCTCGTGTCTGGCGAACGCAGCGAGAAGGTCCTGATGGCTGGCGCGAGGGGTTGGATCACTTTTTTACCGTCCGTTAAGGGGTATCACTGGCGCAGACCCGATTACGTCCTGCTTGTTTAGCGAGATACAGCCGACGATCGGCCAGCGATTGCAATTGTTCAAAATCATAATCACCGGTTTCTTCACTGCTGCTCACCCCCAATGAAGCACTGATGCGGATAGTCTTGCTCTTGGCAATCAACATCTCTTTTTCATTCAGCTTCAGACGAATATGTTCGGCAACTTCTTTTGCCTGCTCCAGGCTGGCGCCAGGCAGAATCACACAAAACTCCTCACCACCAACCCGTCCGGCAACATACTGGGGTCGTAATGAACGACTAATTAATCCGGCAGCATGTGACAACACACGGTCGCCCGCCTGGTGACCAAAGCGGTCATTAATCGCTTTAAAATGGTCAAGGTCGACCTGAATGACAGAAAAAGGATGTTTGTGTGTCTGGCACATTTTGGCCAGCGGACGCGCTTTTTCGAACAGTGCGCCACGGTTATACAGGCGGGTTAAAGTGTCGTGCCACGCCTGCCATTGCAACGAGCTTTGCAGGACAAACATATTGCTGACCATCTGGCGAATCACATACCAGGAGATAAGTAACATGGTTGTGAAGAGCGCCCACAACAGGGTTAATGCAATGCTGATACTGCCGAAATCACCACGCACACCTTCGCTAAGCGTATGGATTCGCACTAATACCCCGTCAAAATGATCCAGCCGTTCCCAGCTAACATAGCGACTGTTCATCCGGATTCCACCGCGCGTATCGTGTTCAATGGCCTGCGCAAGTGATGCCAGTTCGCGAGGATCAAAGAGATCTTCGGTAGGATTCTCCGGGTTGGAAGAGGTCAATAATTTCAGTTTACTGTCGTAGAGTTGATATTCACCGTCGAGATTTTTATCGATAGCATTTTGTAAAAATTGCTGCATTGAACGCACGGGAATACTCATTCCCAGCACGCCATACCAGTAATTATTGCTGTCAACCGGCACGCTTACAGTGACTTGTGGTTCAGTAACATTGTTATGGTCATGCTGAGAGGTAAACCAACGCACCGCACGTTGGCGGTTTTCTCGTTGTGAATGACCGATAAACCAGGGTTGGGTGACAAATTCGTAGTAACGCCCGGGCACACTTCGCATAAACAGCGTCGGCTGCGTAGAAACGTAAAATCCGGCGCGCGAGACATACATCGCCTGTTCAACCATCGACGAGGAGTTGTGCGCCAGTCGCAGCAAGTAACCGACTTCCAGCGCGGCGGTAATTTCGTTGTCCAGGGATTCATTTTCGCGAGAAAGCAGATCCCCCTCGCTGACTAACGCATCAGAGACGCCATTTACCGGCAGGGTACGTCGTCTGTTGAGTTCTATCTGCCAGGCATGTTCATCGCGACGTTGTTCGAACTCGGTAACGGCATTGCGCAGAGAGGTGAAATCGAGCGGCGCAACGAGGGCTTCGCGCATCCCGTTACGCAAAAATAATAACTTATCAACGTTATATTGCAGTTGTTTATCAAGCGCGTTGGCAACATTTTCCAGATGGTTACGCTGACTTGAAATATAGGCATCTTCCAGTACGACGACTTCACGCCATGTGAGTAAAGTTGAGAAGATCAACACCACAATAAAGCAGAGATTAACGACATGACCAGGCCCCAGGCGGCGCGCGAGTTTTTTCAGCCAGCTCTGGTTTTCCATTTCTGTCTCGTGCAGCACCCTGACAACTCCCAACCTGCTTTCTTATGATTCTGGCATAACCTGGCAATAGCGTACCGCCAAACAACAATATTTTTATAACGAGGCATGATAAGACGCGCCAGCGTCGCATCAGGCTTTCAATGCCAACGTTGGCACAATCGCCGGATACGGCGTGAACGCCTTATCTGCCCTGGTGTTAATTATACGCTTTTAAACTTCTTCCGATGAACGACGCTTCTCCCCCGGAACAAGCTCAGTTTCATGAAAGGCTTCCCGTTTGACGCCGTAACCGTCATACCAGCGACACTCAACCATGCCGCTGGAATACCCGGTAACAATCATCCGCGGGCCGCCCTCTTTAACCGTTACTTCCTCACTCACCACAAAGCTCATACTCGCCTCCTTTTTTCGAGTGAAACTTGTTCACCTTAGTCGAGAATGGCGAATTTTGCATACCAGCCAGTGAGAATATTAATGTACCTGACCGCGCATTTTCGCTACTGCTTTCACTGCCAATACGACGATGCTACCGATGATAAAACCAAGAATCAGATTTAAAACAGTCGGTAATATCATCGCCACCAGCGCACTCTGCTGCCCGGAGAAATGTTCAATAGCATGATACAGCGGCGCAATACCATGTACCACAATGCCACCACCGACGAGAAACATCGCCAGCGTGCCGACGATCGATAACGCTTTCATCAGCCAGGGCGCGATAATCAATAACCCCTTGCCCAGCGCCTGTATAACCGTACTGGATTTTTCCGCCAGCCAGTAACCCAGATCATCAATCTTAACGATGATCCCCACCAGACCGTAGACGCCCACGGTAACCACCAGTGCGATCCCTGAAAGTACCAGCACCTGATTAAGCAACGGCGCTTCCGCCACAATCCCCAGCGTGATAGCGACAATTTCCGCAGACAAAATAAAATCGGTACGAATCGCCCCTTTTATTTTGTCCTTTTCGAACTTCAGCGGATCCTGCGCTGCCAGTTTTTCCAGACGCTGCTGACTCTGTGCCGGATCCTCTTTATGCTTACGCGCCTCCAGCATATGCAGCACCTTCTCTACCCCTTCAAAGCAGAGAAATGCACCGCCAATCATCAACAGCGGTGTAATCGCCCACGGGATAAACGCACTGATGATCAGCGCCAACGGCACCAGAATCACTTTGTTGATGAGCGATCCCTTCGCCACGCCCCAGACCACGGGTAATTCCCGGTTGGCACGCACACCTGAAACTTGTTGCGCATTGAGCGACAAGTCATCCCCTAATACACCAGCGGTTTTCTTCGCCGCCAGCTTGCCCATCACGGAGATATCGTCCAGCAAAGTGGCGATATCATCGAGCAACGTCAATAAACTACTCCCGGCCAAAAGCATTCCCTCTCATTTTTATTGTTGACGGTGCTAAGTATGAAGCAAAATCGGCTTGTCTGATACTTGCTTCACAAGTCAACATTTTATTAACAATCAATTACGATTATATCTCTCGCCAGTGAAATGATTTTCACGTTTACTATGAACCGCCTTTTTATTTCCATCGTGAGGGATTATGCGTTTCCGCCAGTTGTTACCGCTTTTTGGCGCACTGTTTGCGCTGTATATCATTTGGGGCTCAACCTATTTTGTCATTCGGATTGGGGTAGAAAGCTGGCCACCGTTAATGATGGCGGGCGTGCGCTTTCTGGCAGCCGGTATTTTACTAATGGCATTTTTACTGCTGCGCGGGCACAAATTGCCGCCGCTACGTCCACTGCTTAATGCCGCGCTTATTGGCCTGTTACTGCTGGCTGTCGGTAACGGCATGGTAACGGTAGCCGAACATCAAAACGTCCCTTCCGGCATTGCCGCCGTGGTGGTGGCAACGGTGCCACTCTTTACCCTGTGCTTCAGCCGCCTGTTTGGCATAAAAACGCGCAAACTGGAGTGGCTTGGCATCGCCATTGGGTTAGCGGGGATCATCATGCTCAACAGTGGCGGTAATTTAAGCGGCAATCCGTGGGGCGCGATCCTGATTTTGATCGGGTCTGTGAGTTGGGCATTTGGTTCAGTTTATGGCTCACGAATCACTCTGCCAGTGGGGATGATGGCGGGAGCCATTGAAATGCTGGCGGCAGGCGTGGTGTTAATGATCGCATCGATGATTGCGGGTGAAAAACTGACGGCGCTCCCTTCTCTTTCGGGCTTCCTGGCGGTCGGCTATCTGGCGCTGTTTGGTTCGATCATCGCCATCAACGCTTATATGTATTTAATCCGCAATGTCAGCCCGGCCCTGGCGACCAGCTACGCTTATGTTAACCCGGTGGTCGCGGTATTGCTGGGTACGGGGCTGGGTGGCGAAACGCTATCGCGGATTGAATGGCTGGCACTGGGCGTGATTGTCTTCGCGGTGGTGCTGGTAACGCTGGGGAAATATCTCTTTCCTGCTAAACCCGTTGTCGCCCCCGTCATTCAGGACACATCAAGCGAGTAAATGAATCCCCAGAGAGTCGATCTGCGCGCTGGCACCCTCGCTGCAGATCCACTCTTCCAGACGCTCGGTCAGCGCCGCGTCCGTCAACTTCTCTCGCCCACGTAACGCACACTCCCAGACAATCAATACACGCCAGCCGAGTTCCTGCAATCGATTAATATCACGACGATCGCGCTCGACATTTTTACCTATCTTCTCCAGCCAGAACTCCGTTCGTGTGGCAGGAACTTTGAACAAATGGCAATGATGATGGTGCCAGAAGCAGCCGTGGGTAAATATCACGCAGCGATACTCATCGAGGACAAAATCCGGACGTCCGGGTAGACTGGCACCCTGAACGCGAAACATCAGCCCCTGTCCGGTTAACAGGCTGGCCAGGCGCTTCTCGATTGCTGTATCGTGCGTGGCAATCGCGCGCATATTTTTGCTACGCGTGGCCTTATCGTGAACGTCGGCCATGTTGTGCCTCTTGCTGACGCAACGCTACCGCCTGTTTGATTTTTGGCTCGAGCAGTTTTGCCACCGCGGCAAAGACCGGTACGACTACCGAGTTGCCGAACTGGCGATAGGCCTGAGTGTCAGAAACCGGAATGCGGAATTTCGCTTCATGCGGCGCTTCAAAGCCCATCAACCGTGCGCATTCACGAGGTGTTAACCGACGCGGACGATGTTGCTGATTCTGCGGATCGTCAAAGTCTTTCTCACCTGTTGCCATATCCCAGCCGCGATCGATTAAAATTTCTGCGCCATCTTTGTAATAGCGGGCAGAAAGCGTGCGCGTGACACTTTGCGGATTGTTCGGATAAACCATCCCGTACCCGAAGCCGTTACCGCGCGCCTGATGTTTTTTCGCATAGCGATAGAGGTACTTCCACAGCACCGGCGTCAGAATATATTTCGCTTCGACTATCGGATCCAGCAACTCCGCCAGCGTCACTCGCTGCGCAGGGAAACAATCGCTGATATCACGCAGGGTAAAATCTTGCTTCAGATTAAGATCGCGACGGAAACCCACCAGCACAATGCGTTCACGGTGCTGCGGTAAAAAATGTTTGCCATCAATGATCTTCGGATCGTTCGGGCCATTATCTTCTGCATCGGCTACGTCATAGCCCAGTTCGTCCAGCGTCTGCATGATGATGCGGAACGTTTTGCCCTGGTCGTGACTTTTCAGGTTTTTGACGTTTTCAAGTACAAAAATCGCCGGACGGCGGGCGTCGATAATGCGTACCACATCAAAAAACAACGTCCCCTGGGTATCGCAGGCAAAACCGTGCGCGCGACCAAGAGAGTTCTTTTTCGATACGCCAGCCAGGGAAAACGGCTGGCAAGGAAAACCGGCCAATAAAACATCATGTTCAGGAATGTGCTGACGAATATGTGCCGCCGCTGCTTCATCGCTCACGCCCTCTTTATGGCTCAGGGTAATGTCGCGGATATCTTCATTAAAGTGATGCGTAGCCGGGTCGCAATAATGATTCGCTTTGTAGGTGCGTACCGCATGTTTATTCCATTCACTGGTAAACACGCATTGACCGCCAATCGACTCAAAACCGCGACGGATGCCACCAATTCCGGCAAACAGATCGATAAAACGAAACGCATAGTGCGGATGATGTGCAGGTGGTTTGGGTAACAACGTTTGCAGATGAGCGAACTCTTTCTCACTTAAACGGTGCCATGCCGAATCATTCGCCAGCGCACGTTTTAAAATCGCCGCGCTCCAGTGATTCTCACCCACGCCATTAAGTTGTGCCACCAATGTTTTAACATCATAAATTTGCAGCAGTTTCTCCAGCATTGCCTGTGCGGCATTCCCGGTGCTGTATGAATCGGTTACTGATATATTTTCCTGCATAGATTTAACCGGCCATCTGAGATGGCCGACAGGTTAACATAATTACTTCAGTTTAGGGCCACGCGGTCAGCCTGCTGGAGAAAAGGCACGAATCACGTCATGATCCACACCTTCATTCTCGCCCGCCAGTTCAGCGCTGAGTTTAGCCATAAACTCCACCTGAAAACGGGCGTTGTGTTGCGCCAGTTGTTTACCTTTTGTCGTTTGCATGGTTTGCGGTAGTTTCAGCAGCTTAGTCTGGAAATGATCCAGCGCGTAGCGTTTATCATCAAGCGGGCGATGCTGCGCGAACGGGTCTTCACCGTCAAACAACGCCACACCCAGCGAGCCTGAGACCGCAAACACTCGCGCCAGACCAATCGCGCCTAAGGCTTCCAGTCTGTCTGCATCCTGCACGATTTTGGCTTCCGCCGTTAAAGGTGTAATTTGTGCGCTGAAACTGTGTGCCGCGATAGCATGGCAAATGGCGTCTATTTTCTCTGGCGGAAAATCGACAAATTCCGCACTTAAAATGCGACGCGCCTCTTCTGCCGCCAGTAATGAGGAGCGCTGCCGTTGCGGATGATTTTTCGCCAGGCTCACAATATCGTGAAAATAACAGGCGGTTAAAATGACCAGCATATCGACGTCTTCATCTGCCGCCAGTTTCTGCGCTGTCGCCCAGACACGACGAAAATGACACAGGTCATGGGCCACGTCCTGGTGCGTTTGATGGTTTTTAAACCAGTTTTCAAACTGTGCCTGCCAGTGTTGTAAATCCATACACGCTCCGCTGCAAATGAGTCGCAACCTTAGCAGTTTTTACTCATAGCGTCTGCTACGCACGGGTCGGGGTCGGGTGTACCACGCAATACCACCTAACAACGCTCCGACCAGGGCCATAAACAAAAATCCCACTAATGCCCCTAACCACTTTCCTGCGGTAGAGCCTAAATCACTTTCAAATCCCGACACGGGGGCATCCGGGATCCTGCTCATCACCCAAATGTAACGCGCCATTACCCAGACGAAATAGCCACACCATGTATAGAAAGCCCATAAAGCCAGTTTGCCGCCAGGGCTGCGAGAAAGTCTCTCTTCCATCGTTGTCGAACCGTACTCCATTTTGAGATAACCCGGGAAATTCAGACTTAGCACTATTATGTGATAAAAGTCACATTTTTCCACATTAGTTGAGACAGTCAAGTCTCACTCATTTTTTGAACAAATATATAAATCTTAGCCAATGGCTATTATTTGTAGAAAAAACAAATAAGAAAGTATTTTCCTTTCGGCAGTGGATAATTAATTAATTCACATATTGAATATATTAGCACTGAATACAATTATACCTTTTTCGTTTTCTGTGTCATGATAACTCCGTTATTAGCCTTTATCGTCTTGTTTATATTTTTGGGCCGGCATGATGCCGGCTTTTTTTATGCCATTCATAATGTGCGCAAGATCACTCAGGGTCTTTGGTGCAACACTCATTGACACAAACTATCCTTCCGCAAAATCAATAATCTATTGATATACAACCATAAATGACATGAATTTTTGTATCTGAAATTCATAATTTTGAATTATATTAAATAAGATAGAAACATTTTGAAATCTTTTAAA
>NZ_PTSB01000093.1:0-493 GCF_002965125.1 Escherichia sp. MOD1-EC6162 | reverse complement strand
TCCACAACCGGTGGTTACTGGCAGAGATGAGCCGTATTGCAGCGGATGTGATACTGGAAATCTGCCGCCAGGCGGATGTGGAACCGGGGGTATTCACGGTAATCCACACATGGGGCCGTGACCAGCAATGGCATCCACATATTCATCTGTCGACCACTGCCGGTGGTGTGACGTCAGGTCATACCTGGAAAAACCTTCATTTTTACGCCCGTAAGGTGATGAGCATGTGGCGTTACCGGATAACGCGGTTGCTGTCACGGAAATATCCGGACCTGGTGATACCGGATGCGCTGGCAGCAGAAGGAAGCAGTAAACGGGACTGGAATCGCTTCCTGGACACGCATTACCGCCGTGGCTGGAATGTCAACGTATCCCGGGTGATGGATAACGCCACACATGTGGCGGTGTACTTCGGCTCTTACCTGAAAAAGCCACAGGTGCCGATGAGTCGTCTGGAGCATTATGCCGGTCAGGATGAAATCGGTCTGCGTTA
>NZ_PTSB01000092.1:0-510 GCF_002965125.1 Escherichia sp. MOD1-EC6162 | reverse complement strand
AACAGCAGCGTCCGTGCATCCGTCTGTATTACGAACTGGCGGCGCATCCCCGGCGGGTGACACAGATTTATCAGCATTTCCCTGATACTGCACCTTTACTGCTGCGTCGTTACAACTATGACGAGGCCGGCCACCTGAACGGCGTGTACGACAGCACGGGGCACCTGTTGCGTGAGTTTGCTTACGACGAACACCACTGCATGACGCTGCACCGCCAGCCCGGCGGCGAAGGATATTATTACCAGTGGGGCTGGTATGAAGGGCCGGATGATTCAGCCTGGCGCGTGACGGGCCACCATACCGACAGTGGCGCACGATACCGTCTGGACTGGCGGATGGCTGAACGTGTGGTATGCGTGACAGACGGGGCGGGCCGGACACGCTTTCATCAGTGGGATGCGCAGAATCAGGTGACGGCGTACCAGGACGAAGCCGGGCAGGTGATGACGTTCCGCTGGAGCGACGAAGAACGACTGCTGCTGGGGATGACCGACGCTCAGGGCGGCAAAT
>NZ_PTSB01000091.1:0-510 GCF_002965125.1 Escherichia sp. MOD1-EC6162 | reverse complement strand
AACAGCAGCGTCCGTGCATCCGTCTGTATTACGAACTGGCGGCGCATCCCCGGCGGGTGACACAGATTTATCAGCATTTCCCTGATACTGCACCTTTACTGCTGCGTCGTTACAACTATGACGAGGCTGGCCACCTGAACGGCGTGCACGACAGCACGGGGCACCTGTTGCGTGAGTTTGCTTACGACGAAAACAACTGCATGACGCTGCACCGGCAGCCCGGCGGCGAAGGATATTATTACCAGTGGGGCTGGTATGAAGGGCCGGATGATGCAGGCTGGCGCGTGACGGACCACCATACCGACAGTGGCGCACGATACCGTCTGGACTGGCGGATGGCTGAACGTGTGGTATGTGTGACAGACGGGGCGGGCCGGACCCGTTTTCATCAGTGGGATGCGCAGAATCAGGTGACGGCGTACCAGGACGAAGCCGGGCAGGTGATGACGTTCCGCTGGAGCGACGAAGAACGACTGCTGCTGGGGATGACCGACGCTCAGGGCGGCAAAT
>NZ_PTSB01000010.1:0-153077 GCF_002965125.1 Escherichia sp. MOD1-EC6162 | reverse complement strand
ACTGAGTTTCTCAGAATCATGCGGAATGGTGATGAGAATGCTGATGACATTGCAGGGCGCTTCACCGGGACGTATACCGGAGCTGATGCGCGATCTTGCAAGTATGGGACAACTTGTGAAATTACCGGCAAGAAGGGAAAGGGCCTTCCCGAGAGTGGTAAAGGAGAGGCCCTGGAAATACCCCACAGCTCCGAAAAAGAGCCAGTCAGTTGCTTAACTGACTGGCATTACAGCAACGGGATGCGTTTAATAAACAGAATGATAGCGAGGTGTTCGCGGCTAAATATGACAAAGAGGTCTATCAACCGGCGATTGCGGCATGTCATAAACAGAGTGAAGAGTGTTATGAAGTGCCGATTCAGCAGAAACGGGATTTTGATATCAACGAGCAGCGGCGACAGACTTTTCTGCAATCACAAAAACTCAGCCGTAAATTGCAGGATGACTGGATAAAGCTTGAAAAAGGGCAATATCCGTTAACGATGAAAGTTTCGGAAATAAACAGTAAAAAAGTCGCGATTTTGATGAAGATTGACGATATCAACCAGGCTAATGAACGCTGGAAAAAAGATACCGAACAACTGCGGCGTAATGGGGTGATTAAGTAATTTTTGCGATGATGCATGGCTTGTAGCCGGATGTGGCGTTTACGCCGCATCCGGCAGAACAAGTTTACTCGGCCAGAAACAGTTCCAGCAGTGAATTTAAAAACAACTTCCCATGTTCCGTTATCTGCCAGTAATCCGCACATTCGGTGAGATAACCCTGAGCGATAGCCTCGTCTAACTGAGAGCGAATCACTTCTTCGCAAAGGCCGGTATACTGGCTAAACTCCACGCGTGGCGCGGCCTCCAGCAAACGGAAGCGATTCATAAAGAACTCGAACGGCTTATCAGCGGCTTCTACATCACGCTGGCTTTCCAGATAACGCCCCTGCATAAAACCACGCGGGTGACGCGTTTTGGTGGTACGCAGAATGCGCCCGTCCGGGAAGGTCACTTTGCCATGCGCGCCGCAGCCGATGCCGAGGTAGTCACCAAATCGCCAGTAGTTGAGATTGTGTTGGCATTGATAACCCGGTTTGGCGTAAGCGGAGGTTTCATATTGCTGATAACCCGCTGCGGTTAATAACTGATGCCCCTGTTCGAAAATATCCCACAGTGCGTCGTCGTCCGGTAGCACCGGTGGCCGCGAACCAAACAACGTATTGGGTTCGATGGTCAACTGATACCAGGAAAGATGCGGCGGATTTAGTTCAATGGCCTGGCGCAGATCGCCAAGCGCCTCTTCCAGTGATTGATCAGGCAACCCGTGCATCAAATCAAGATTAAAACTACGCAGCCCCAGCCCGCTTGCCAGATTCGCTGCCCGTTTCGCTTCTTGCGGGCCATGAATGCGTCCAAGTCGTTTCAGCTTTTCTTCGCTAAAACTCTGCACACCAATGGAGATGCGGTTCACACCGGCACGCTGATAATCAACAAAGCGATCGGCTTCTACCGTACCAGGATTCGCTTCCATAGTAATTTCTGCATCCGCTGCCAGCGGCAAACGCGCACGCACGCCGTCCAGCAGCGTTTGCATCGCCGGGCCAGAAAGCAGGCTCGGCGTACCACCGCCAATAAATATTGTCTGCACTTCACGACCCTGAGCATAAGCCACATCATTGTCCAGATCGTTAAGCAGATGCTGAACATAATCGTCGTGCGGCACTTCTCCTTTCAACGCGTGAGAGTTGAAATCGCAGTACGGGCATTTCTGCACACACCACGGGATGTGAATGTAGAGACTGAGCGGCGGTAACTTAACCATTACGTAGCGCGTCCAGCAGCAGTTTCAACGCCTGACCACGGTGGGAAATGGCACTCTTCTCTTCGCGAGTCAGTTCGGCAGCGGTTTTGCCTTCAGAAGGCACGAAGAAAATCGGATCATAACCAAAGCCACCAGTACCAGCAGGTTCACGGGTAATCACGCCAGGCCAGCAACCGTGGCACACCAGCGGAGTCGGATCTTCCGCATGACGCAGATACACCAGCACGCAGTGGAAACGTGCCTGACGTTGGTCGTCCGGTACGTCTTTCAGGGTTTCCAGCAGTTTTTGCAGATTCTTTTGATCGGTTGCGTCTTCACCGGAATAACGAGCGGAGTAAATCCCCGGCGCTCCGCCAAGCGCATCAACCGCAAGACCGGAATCGTCGGCAATCGCCGGTAAACCGGTCGCTTTTGCCGCGTGGCGCGCTTTCAGGATCGCGTTTTCGATAAAGGTCAGGCCGGTCTCTTCGGCGGAATCGACGCCAAGTTCCGTTTGGGCCACGATATCAAGACCGAAGTCGCTAAGCAGCGACGCCAGCTCACGCACTTTACCGGCATTGCCGGTTGCGAGGACAACTTTTTGCATAGGATACCTAATTAATTAACGCCGCGATTTCTGGCGGGATTTGTTGCGGATTAATGATTTTAATTTGTTTGTGGCGGCCAAGTTCGCCTTTTTCAATCACCACCTGGCTTTTCGCGACCCGGAACTGCTTACCGAGAAACTTCACCAGATGGTTGTTGGCCTGGCCGTCGACCGGCGGTGCGGTAATGGCGACTTTTACTTCGTCGCCATGTAAACCGACAATAGAATCACGGCTGGCTTTCGGCTGGATATAAAGCCGTAATACCAGACCGTCATCGTTTACTGTTACGGCACTCATAACGCCATCCACAGCCCCGGCAGCAGCATGTTTCCGGTTGCCTGTAATACTTCTGCGACACCCATATTGATGACATACAGCAGCAGTACGAGGATCATTGGTGAGAAATCAATCCCTCCCATTGCCGGTAGCAGGCGGCGAATCGGACGCAGTAGCGGATCGGCAAGCTGGATCAGCACATATTCAATTGGGCTGCGACCCTGACTTACCCAGCTCATTATCGCCATCACCAGCAGTACCCAGAAGATCAGCAGGCCGATAGTTTTCAGCAGAATCAGCAAACCGGCAATCCAGATGATCGGCAGGAAGGTTACGACTTTGAACAGGACGATGGCTTTGATGAAACTCAAAATGTACGCCACCAGCAGTGAGGCGCTGTCAATCGGCCCCATTGCCGGAATAACGCGGCGCAGTGGCCCGATAATCGGCTGCGTCACCTTCACCACAAACTGTGAGAAGGGGTTATAAAAATCACAATGAGCCCACTGCATCCAGATGCGTAATAACAGCACCATGGTATACAGCTCAATGACCGTTGAAAGCAGGAAAGTCAACGTATTCATGGCGTTCCTTTAATTCCTTATTTTTTAGAGTAATCACGTGCACCAAAGATAGCAGTGCCGATGCGAACCATCGTGCTACCTGCCGCAATGGCGGCTTCCATATCATCTGACATCCCCAGAGAGAGGGTGTCGACATGCGGGTAGCGCGTTTTCAGTCCGGCAAATGCTACAGCCATTTGGCGTGCAACTTCAAACTGCCTTACATATTCTGACTCTGGCGCGGGGATCGCCATTAGCCCGCGCAGGCGTAAACGCGGTAGTTCTGCGACCGCTGCTGCCAGCTCGTCCAGCTCTGCCAGTTGAATGCCTGACTTACTGTTTTCATCGCTAATGTTGATTTGAATCAGTACGTTAAGAGGGGGAAGTTCTGCCGGACGCTGATCGTTAAGACGGGTGGCGATACGCAAACGGTCGATGGTATGACACCAGTCGAAATGCTCTGCCACCAGACGGCTTTTATTAGACTGCAACGGGCCAATAAAATGCCACTCTAATCCTGTTACGCCCAGTTCCTGAAAGTGGCGAATTTTATCTACCCCTTCCTGAACATAGTTTTCACCAAATTGACGCTGCCCCGCGTCGATGGCTTCTGCGATGGCGCTCGCAGGTTTTGTTTTACTGACTGCAAGCAGCGTAATTTCTTCTGGAGAACGGCCGCAACGCGTTGCAGCCGTTGAGATTTTGTCCCGAACCTGTGCCAGGTTATGCGCAATATCGTTCATTTTCCGAGGATCTTAGTATGAATATGGAAGAAATTGTGACCCTTAGTGTAAAGCATAACGTCTCGGATCTACACCTGTGCAGCGCCTGGCCAGCACGATGGCGCATTCGAGGGAGAATGGAGGTCGCGCCGTTTGACGCGCCAGACGTCGAAGAGTTGTTGCGGGAGTGGCTGGATGACGATCAACGGGCGATATTGCTTGAGAATGGCCAGCTTGATTTTGCGGTATCGCTGGCTGAAAACCAGCGGCTACGAGGCAGTGCGTTTGCGCAGCGGCAAGGCATTTCTCTGGCGTTACGGTTGTTACCTGCGCATTGCCCGCAGCTCGAACAACTTGGCGCGCCGCCGGTATTGCCGGAATTACTCAATAGCGAGAATGGCCTGATTCTGGTGACGGGAGCGACGGGGAGCGGCAAATCGACCACACTGGCGGCGATGGTTGGTTATCTCAATCAACATGCCGATGCGCATATTCTGACGCTGGAAGATCCTGTTGAATATCTCTATGCCAGCCAGCGATGCTTGATCCAGCAGCGAGAGATTGGTTTGCACTGTATGACGTTTGCATCGGGATTACGTGCGGCATTGCGGGAAGATCCCGATGTGATATTGCTCGGAGAGCTGCGTGATAGCGAGACAATCCGTCTGGCGCTGACGGCGGCAGAAACCGGGCATCTGGTGCTGGCAACCTTACATACGCGCGGTGCAGCGCAGGCGGTCGAGCGGCTGGTAGATTCATTTCCGGCACAGGAAAAAGATCCCGTGCGTAATCAACTGGCCGGTAGTTTGCGGGCGGTGTTGTCACAAAAGCTGGAAGTGGATAAGCAGGAAGGGCGCGTGGCGCTGTTTGAATTGTTGATTAACACGCCAGCGGTGGGGAATTTGATACGCGAAGGGAAAACCCACCAGTTGCCACATGTTATTCAAACCGGGCAGCAGGTGGGGATGTTAACTTTTCAGCAGAGTTATCAGCAGCGGGTGAAAGAAGGGCGCTTGTGAGGCTAAAGCGGCTGATTAGCATCGTAAATATGCCTGATGCGACGCTGACGCGTTTTATCAGACCTACAATCGTTGCCAAATGTAGGCCGGATAAGGCGTTTACGCCGCATCCGGCAAGATGGGCGATGACGCTATCTACAATTTGCCAGGCTTGCAAATCGCCTTAATATCCCTGCTCAAAATAACTTTCGAGAATGATAACCGCAGAGGCAGAGTCGACTTTGCCTTTGTTGAGCGCCCGATAACCGCCCTGTTCAAACAGGCCGGAACGCGCTTCCACGGTGCTAAGACGTTCGTCATGTAGCTTTACTTCAACACCGAAACGACCATGAATACGGTTGGCGAATTTACGCGCCCGGGCGGTTAGCGGTTGTTCGGTGCCGTCCATGTTCAGCGGCAAACCGACGATGATTTCGTCTGGCTGCCACTCTTTCAACAAACGCTCGATAATATTCCAGTCCGGCGTACCGTCCTGCGCTTTAATCGCAGGCAAAGGGCGAGCGGTGCCAGTAATGCGTTGACCAACCGCTACGCCAATGCTTTTGGTGCCGAAGTCGAAGGCAAGTAAAGTCCCGCTCATCAGGCGTGTCCCGCCACATCAGGCATGGTAAGAATATCAACACCAATCAGCCTTGCCGCATCGCGCCAGCGGTCGGCTATCGGTGTTTTGAACAGAATATTCAGATCTGCCGGAGCGGTTAGCCAGGCGTTGTCGAGAATTTCTTGTTCCAGTTGGCCTTTATCCCAGGAGGAGTAACCCAACGCAACCATCACGTCAGAGGGTTGTTTATCGGTGCCGAGCGTTTCCAGCACATCACGGGAAGTGGTCATCACCGTGTTGTCTGAAATGCGAATACTGGAAGTAAAATTTGATGGTGGAGTATGCAAAATAAACCCACGATCTTCAGCCAGTGGGCCACCGAGCATAACAGGCTTGTCCAGACGGATTGACTCATCACGCGGCTCCGGCATGATCTTTAATTTTTCCAGAATCCCTTCAATTTTAAGATTTTCCAGAGGCTTGTTAATGATAATCCCCATTGCACCCTCTGGATTATGTTCGCAAATGTAGACCACCGAACGACGGAAAATCGGATCCTGGAGAGCAGGCATGGCAATAAGAAAGTGATGCTGTAAATTCATTGTCAGAGGTTCTGTTTCCTGGTTCAAAAAAGCAACAGCGCCCAGTATGCGTGGAAAGACGGGCGCTGTCACTCATAGTCTCAACGAGATCCCTCTCGTTAAGCTGGGTTATCGTTGCTGTAAACGTGCTTCGATGGCATCCATTAGCATTCCGGTGATCGAGACCGGAAACTCTGCTTCAATCTCACGAATACAGGTTGGGCTGGTGACGTTAATTTCAGTCAGGCGGTCTCCGATAATATCCAGGCCAACAAAAATTAGCCCTTTTTCTTTCAGCGTCGGCCCTACCTGGCGGGCGATTTTCCAGTCACTTTCAGTTAGCGGACGAGGTTCGCCGCGACCACCGGCAGCCAGATTGCCACGGGTTTCGCCACCCTGCGGAATACGCGCCAGGCAGTACGGTACGGGCTCGCCATCCACCACCAGAACGCGTTTGTCGCCATCTTTAATGGCAGGCAGGTAATTTTGCGCCATGCAGTAGCGAGTACCGTGCTCAGTCAGGGTTTCGGCAATCACGCCGAGGTTCGGATCGCCTTCTTTCACGCGGAAAATCGACGCGCCACCCATGCCGTCCAGCGGTTTAAGGATAATGTCAGTGTGCTTTTCCCAGAACGCTTTCAACTGTGCTTTATTACGCGTGACCAGCGTTTCTGGTGTTAAGTCAGAGAACCAGGCGGTAAACAGTTTTTCGTTACAGTCGCGCAGGCTCTGTGGCTTGTTAACGATCAACGTTCCTTTCTCTTCAGCACGTTCCAGAATATAAGTGGCGTAGATAAACTCGGTATCAAACGGCGGATCTTTACGCATCAGGATCACGTCGAGATCGGCCAGTTGCAGATCCTGCTCACCCGTGAACTCGTACCATTTATCGTAGTTCTGTTCGACGCTCAAAGTACGGGTACGAGCGCGAGCCTCACCATTGATCAAATAGAGATCGCCCATCTCCATATAGTGAAGTTCGTAACCACGACGTTGTGCTTCCAGCAACATAGCGAAACTGGAATCTTTCTTGATGTTGATGCTTGCGATGGGGTCCATCACGATGCCGAGCTTGATCATTATTTTTCTCCGTTAGCCCAGATCACCAAAACGTACTTGTAGCGCAGTTATGGCGGTGAGCGCAGTTGTCTCTGTACGCAAAACGCGAGGTCCCAGCAGGATATCAGTAAATTGATAGCGGGCAGTCATGGCAATTTCATCTGCTGATAATCCGCCTTCCGGGCCAATCAGCAGGCGGATGCGTTCGACCGGCAACGGCAGCGTGTTAATGCTGTTACTGGCGCGCGGGTGAAGATTCAGTTTCAGTCCTTCATCTTGCTCTGCACACCAGGCTTCCAGATCCATTGCCGGACGGATCTCCGGCACCCGGTTACGACCACACTGCTCGCAGGCGGCAATCGCAATTTTCTGCCACTGCTGGAGCTTCTTGTTCAGACGTTCGCTATCCAGTTTAACGCCGCAGCGTTCAGAAAAAAGTGGCGTAATGAGGCTTACTCCAAGTTCGATCGATTTCTGGATAGTGAATTCCATTTTTTCACCGCGTGACATTACCTGACCGAGATGAATATGCAGAGGCGATTCACGATCGTCGAGCTGACCTTCCAGCACGTTAACTTCCACGCTTTTTTTGCTGGCGCTGGTAATCTCTGCGTCAAAGACCTGGTTGCTACCGTCAAATAACTGTAACGCCTGACCAGGCCCCATACGCAGTACACGGCCGATATGGTTAGCGGCATCTTCGCAAAGTGCAATGTGCGAGTTGCTGATTAATGGTTCAGGATGATAAATGCGGGGGATACGCATGGTTAAAAATCCGCGTCGTCTCCCCACGCAGTTGCCTGCGTGGGGTAGGGGTTTAACAAAAAGAATCCCGCTAGTGTAGGTTAGCTCTTTTGCGCCTGGCAAGCGCGTTGCACATACGGGTTATGATTGCCTTGCACCTTTGCAATGCGTTCGTCGCGCTCGCACTCCCAATCGGTGACCGGATACATCTTGTTCCAGGCGTTAAACAGTTGCGTTTGCTGGCGTGAGAGTGTCAGGTTGTACTGGTCACGCATATAGAAATAAGTTCTGGCAATGATGCCTCGCGTATGAGCTGGTGGTTCCGCCACTTTTTCTTTGAAATCCACCTTCATGGCGCACTGTCCATACTGACCCTCGCCACCATTCCACTGACTGTACATAAAGTTGCCGCGATCGCCGTTCACTTCGCCTATCGAGGGCTGCAGGTTATGCATATCGCTTTCCATTTTGCGATAAACCGGATCTTTGGCGCAGTTTTTACGTCCGCCGTCTTGCCAGCATTGACGCTGGTGGCCGAACTGCCAGGCGGGAACCACGTGTTCCCACTCCACACGACTGGCGCGATTTTCATTTTTGCGTACCTGATATCCGCATGACTCCAGATCCACAACGCCTTTTTTACCCTGCCAGTTGATTTTACAGCCGCAGTAAAATGTTCCCGGTGCGTCAGCATAGACTTTTACTGCCGCATTTTTCGCCTGGGAAAAACTATTGATGCCTTCGGCCAATACCTGGCCGGAAAATGCTGCGCTCAGTATCACCGCAGCAACAGACAAATAACGGTACATCATTTACTCCGTGTTAAAACGAGCCAGCAACGTAGCGAAAGTTGTTTTACTATGCAATCAGCCAGATCAGGAAAGTTCCTGATAGTTCAGGTGGTTATTTCGCAACCAGTTGTTCGCCGCAATGAACGCAGCGATAGACGGCCTCTCCACGCACCACACGGTTATGGCGGCGCACGGTAAGCTGATGCTCCTGGCATTTACAGCGGTAGGGGAAGGTGTTGCGGCGTACGGATTGTAGCTCAAATTGATGCGTGCGGCGGGCGGGAACACCCAGCACACTTTCCATCATCCATTTCCACTCTTTGCCATGCGGTGCCACGCGACCAAAGTGTTTCCACACCAGTAAATGCGCCAGCTCGTGCGGTACGACTTCTTCTATAAAAGCTTCGCTGTTTTCCATCAACAGCACCGGATTGAGACGAATTTCATAGCTGTCCAGCCAGGCAGTACCGGCGGATGTACCACGCTGGGTGTAAGCGATTTTTGGCTCCGGGTAATTACGCTCCAGCTTCAGGTTGGCCTGGGCGAGTTTTTCCCGCAGACGACGCATAACGGCCTGTTGGATGGCGATAGGGAGACGGGGCGTTTTCATAGCGGCTGAGGATAAAGCGAAGAAAAGATGACTGCAAGAGGTGGCTTCCTCCGCGACGGGAGGAAGCCAGAGACGATTAATCGTGAGCGCCGATTTCGCGCAGTTTACGACCCTTCATCAGATTACGTTCAATGTGTTCCAGCGAAACGTGTTTGGTTTCCGGTACCAGCCACAATGTCAGCAGGATAAACAACACGTTCAGAGCCGCATACACCCAGAAGGTGTTGGCGTTGCCCAGCGTGTTGAGCATAGTCAGGAACGTTGCGCCGACGATCATGTTGGCAATCCAGTTGGTGGCGGTGGAGCAGGTGATGCCAAAATCGCGGCCTTTCAGCGGCTGAATTTCAGAACACAGTACCCAAATCAACGGACCTGCGCTCATGGCAAAACCGACAATAAACATCAGCAGCATGGCAATGGCAAAATACTGCGCCGACGGTGAGTGGATACCGATATGCATCATCGTACCCAGTATGCCCATGCCAGCAGCCATTACCATGAAGCCCAGCGTCAGCGTCGGTTTCCGTCCCCAGCGGTCAACCAGACCAATAGCGATAAAGGTGGCGAGTACGTTGGTCAGACCAACGATCACTGTCCCCCACATTTGCTCGGTAGTATTGGTATAACCCGCCAGTTCGAAGATTTTGGGCGCGTAATACATGATGACGTTCATCCCGGTGAATTGCTGCATCACCTGTAACAGCACGCCAAGGAATACCGCACGACGGAAGTTGCTGTTTTCTTTAAACAGTGCCCAACCGCTCTGTTTGACCTGCAAACTTTCACGGATTTCATCCAGTTCGCGTTTCGCTTCCGCGCTGGTGTCGCGCAGGCGCAGCAGCACGCGTTCGGCATCAACAAAACGGCGTTTGGCGGCAAACCAACGTGGGCTGTCTGGCAGGAAGAAAACACCAATCAGTAGCAGAATTGCCGGGATGATAATCACACCCAGCATCCAGCGCCATGCGCCGGTGTAGCTGAAGGCGGTATCAGAAAGATAAGCGCCGAGAATGCCGATGGTAATCATCAACTGATACATCGAGATCATACTGCCACGAATTTTCTCTGGCGCAATTTCGGAGAGGTATAGTGGCGCGGTATAGGAAGCAACACCCACCGCCAGACCCAGCAGAACGCGAGAAAGAATCAGTACTTCAACGTTTGGCGCTGCGGCTGAGAACAGCGAACCAGCAACAAACAGAATAGCGCCGATCATCAGGCTCTTTTTACGTCCGAGTTTAAAAGAGAGCCAGCCGCTACCCACCGCACCGACTGCCGCACCAAACATCATGGAGCTTACGACCCATTCTTGCGTGTGCGAGGTAATCTGGAATTCATCTGCAATAAACGGCAGTGCGCCAGCAATTACACCGATATCCAGGCCAAAGAGTAATCCCGCCAGAGCGGCAAGGAAGCAGACGAAAAACGTCATTGCCTTGTTTGACCGCCCCTGTTTTTTAGCGTCAGGCATGATGCCCTCCAATATGTTATTTTTTATTGTGAATTAAGATAGGTGAGTACGACGCAAAAAGATGTGAAGCATGTCACATCAGTGTAATCGCTTACACTAACATTTATAGTGGTTATAATTTAAGTACATGAAAACAATTGAGTTATAACATCATAGATTAAGCGAAGTTATCTGCAATTAAGACTTTGCTGAAAAGAAATGTAACAATCATGAAAACTGAATAATATGATGAAAATATTATAAATACTGGGTTGCTATGGTTGGTGTAATCGGTTTCAGTTGTTGTGATGAACTACGGATAAACGTGTTCAGCAACGGAATGTTGCTATCGTGTGGGCGGCTTTTGCCGGATGCGGCGTGAACGTTTTAGCCAGCCTACATGTAGCAATGGTTGTAGGCCTGGTAAGCGTAGCGCATTGGGCATTTTTTAGAAAAGAAAAAGGCCAGTGCGAGGCTGGCCTTAGAAAGTGGGGATGAAAGATTATTTCAGACCGGCGGCATCGCGCAGTAGCTGCGCTTTGTCGGTTTTTTCCCACGGGAAATGCTCGCGACCAAAGTGACCATATGCAGCGGTATCTTTATAGATTGGGTGCAGCAGATCCAGCATCTTAATCAGACCGTATGGACGCAGGTCGAAGAACTCGCGCACCAGCAGGGTCAGTTGTTCAGTAGGGACTTTCTCAGTACCGAAAGTTTCTACCATGATGGAAGTCGGTTCAGCCACGCCGATCGCGTAGGAAACCTGAATTTCACAACGGTCAGCCAGACCCGCTGCCACGATGTTTTTCGCAACATAGCGTGCTGCGTAAGCTGCGGAACGGTCCACTTTGGATGGATCTTTACCAGAAAATGCGCCGCCACCGTGACGAGCCATGCCGCCGTAGGTATCAACGATAATTTTACGCCCCGTCAGACCGCAGTCACCCATCGGGCCGCCGATAACAAAACGTCCGGTCGGGTTGATGAAGAATTTGGTTGCGGAAGTCAGCCATTCTGCTGGCAGGATCGGCTTAATGATCTCTTCCATTACCGCTTCTTGCAGGGATTTCTGATCGATATCTTCAGAGTGCTGGGTGGAAAGCACTACTGCATCGATGCCAACGATTTTGCCGTCGTCATACTGGAAAGTAACCTGGCTTTTTGCGTCCGGGCGCAGCCACGGCAGAGTGCCGTTTTTACGCACTTCAGCCTGACGTTGTACCAGACGGTGTGCATAGGTGATTGGCGCAGGCATCAGCACATCGGTTTCGTTGGTGGCATAGCCAAACATCAGCCCCTGGTCGCCAGCGCCTTGTTCCAGCGGATCAGCACGATCAACGCCCTGGTTAATGTCAGGGGACTGTTTGCCGATAGCGCTCAGAACCGCACAAGAGTTAGCGTCAAAGCCCATGTCGGAATGCACATAGCCAATTTCGCGAACGGTGTTACGGGTGATCTCTTCAATGTCCACCCAGGCGCTGGTGGTGATTTCACCGCCAACTAAAACCATGCCGGTTTTTACGTAGGTTTCGCAAGCAACACGTGCTTTCGGATCCTGTTCGAGGATCGCATCTAAAACGGCATCAGAGATTTGGTCAGCAATTTTGTCAGGATGCCCTTCAGAGACGGACTCGGACGTAAAAAGGTGTTTTGCCATATTTAATATCACCTAAAGAGAATTTAGTTAGCTCAAACTGTTGTGTGGGTTTTCTGTGGTAGTGGCTCCTTCCACGACTCTGCAGGTTAAAAACACTGGCAGTCTGAGTGTTAATCAGTATGGATGGATTAACATCTGGATGGCTATTTTAGGTCAAGACGTCATCCGATTTCCACTTTTTTTTGAAGCGTATCTCATTCCGTTAAAAACGTAGCTGGAAATTTTTCCTGACAATGCTGGCATTCTGTGTATTTATCTTTTGCAATTTTCTGCCATTGTGGGGTATAAAACGCGGCGCGCGGCTTAAATAAAAAGCACACGACGTTCCTTTCGTGTTGCCACTTCCAGCCGGGTTGAAATCAGTGTTTTAGCTTGTTGGTTCGTCTTCGCAGGCGGCCGTGGAGGTGATACGAAATAATGAATCGTTGTCTGCTGCTTAATCTGTCGCACCGTTCTGGTGTAGATTCGTTCCCCGCACTCTGCATCTCTGCATTGCATACCTGCCGATGTTATACCCATCTCGGCGCTTCTCAGGATTCAAGAGCTGGCAACAGTTACTGATGACTGAACAAGGGCGCTCTTGTAAATACAAGAGTTTTCTCGTGGTTTCGCCGGACTGTCACACTTACGTTCGGTTATGTGCTTAATAATGTTATGAAAAAGAAACCGGTTGCGCAGTCGGAGCGTCAGCATACGCTGCTGGAAAATCCGTGTGCTTATGGGTTGTTATCGCAGTTTCAGGCTGCGATAGTGGTTAACTGTTTTACACTTAATAAAATAATTTGAGGTTCGCTATGTCTGACGACATGTCTATGAGTTTGCCTTCGTCAGCGGGCGAACACGGTGTACTACGCTCCATGCAGGAGGTTGCAATGAGCTCCCAGGAAGCCAGCAAGATGCTGCGTACTTACAATATTGCCTGGTGGGGCAATAACTACTATGACGTTAACGAGCTGGGTCACATTAGCGTGTGCCCTGACCCGGACGTCCCGGAAGCTCGCGTTGATCTCGCGCAGTTAGTGAAGACCCGCGAAGCGCAGGGCCAGCGCCTGCCTGCACTGTTCTGCTTTCCGCAGATCCTGCAGCACCGTTTGCGTTCTATTAACGCCGCGTTTAAACGTGCGCGGGAATCCTATGGCTATAACGGTGACTACTTCCTCGTTTACCCGATCAAGGTTAACCAGCACCGCCGCGTGATTGAGTCCCTGATTCATTCTGGTGAACCGCTGGGGCTGGAAGCAGGTTCAAAAGCTGAGTTGATGGCGGTGCTGGCGCATGCTGGCATGACCCGCAGCGTCATCGTCTGTAACGGCTATAAAGACCGCGAATATATCCGCCTGGCGCTGATTGGCGAGAAGATGGGCCATAAGGTTTATCTGGTTATCGAGAAGATGTCTGAAATCGCCATTGTGCTGGATGAAGCGGAACGTCTGAACGTGATCCCTCGTCTTGGCGTACGTGCGCGTCTGGCCTCGCAGGGGTCTGGTAAATGGCAGTCTTCCGGTGGTGAAAAATCGAAGTTCGGTCTGGCGGCAACCCAGGTACTGCAACTGGTTGAGACACTGCGTGAAGCCGGACGTCTCGATAGCCTGCAACTGCTGCACTTCCACCTCGGTTCGCAGATGGCGAATATTCGCGATATCGCGACAGGCGTTCGTGAATCTGCGCGCTTCTATGTTGAGCTGCATAAGCTGGGCGTCAACATTCAGTGCTTTGACGTTGGCGGTGGTCTGGGCGTGGATTATGAAGGCACCCGTTCGCAATCCGATTGTTCGGTGAACTACGGCCTCAATGAATACGCTAATAACATTATCTGGGCAATTGGCGATGCCTGTGAAGAGAATGGTCTGCCACATCCGACGGTGATCACCGAATCGGGTCGTGCGGTGACTGCGCATCACACTGTGCTGGTTTCCAATATTATCGGTGTGGAACGTAACGAATACACCGTTCCAACCGCACCAGCAGAGGATGCGCCGCGCGCACTGCAAAGCATGTGGGAAACCTGGAAGGAGATGCACGAACCGGGAACTCGCCGCTCTCTGCGTGAATGGCTGCATGATAGCCAGATGGATCTGCACGATATCCATATTGGTTATTCTTCTGGCACTTACAATCTGCAAGAACGTGCATGGGCAGAACAGCTCTATTTGAGCATGTGTCATGAAGTGCAGAAGCAACTGGATCCGCAAAACCGCGCCCATCGCCCGATTATCGACGAATTACAGGAGCGTATGGCGGACAAAATGTACGTCAACTTCTCGCTATTCCAGTCGATGCCGGATGCATGGGGCATCGACCAGTTGTTCCCGGTTCTGCCGCTGGAAGGGCTGGATCAAGTGCCGGAACGCCGCGCTGTGCTGCTGGATATCACCTGTGACTCTGATGGAGCCATCGACCACTATATCGATGGTGACGGCATTGCTACGACAATGCCAATGCCGGAGTACGATCCGGAGAATCCGCCGATGCTCGGTTTCTTTATGGTCGGTGCCTATCAGGAGATCCTCGGCAACATGCACAATCTGTTTGGTGATACCGAAGCGGTTGACGTGTTCGTCTTCCCTGACGGCAGCGTAGAAGTGGAGCTGTCTGACGAGGGCGATACCGTTGCGGATATGCTGCAATATGTGCAGCTCGATCCAAAAACGTTGTTAACCCAGTTCCGTGACCAGGTGAAGAAAACCGATCTTGATGCCGAACTGCAACAACAGTTCCTTGAAGAGTTCGAGGCAGGTTTGTACGGTTATACCTACCTTGAAGATGAATAATTAAGATTATTCTGCTGGCGGGCCGATTTAATTGATTAATTCGGCCCGCTTTTTATTTATATATTCTTAAAAATAATCTGGTTACTTTCCTTCTAATATAATCTCCCTACAATCGCTGCATTAATTAAATGCAGAGGGATCGGTTATGAAAAAATGGAAAGTACGCGTTGCGCTGGTGGGATTGTTCGTACTGCTGGCAGGTTGTTCCAGTAATGCGCAGTATAATAGTAGTGCATCTGGCAATGTCGGCACTGCCTGGGGCGGGGATGTGCACTCAACGGTTCAAGGCGTATCTGCTGAACGCGCCTGGCGCGATCCGGCAGAGATGATCGTTATTAGTTATTCGACTAACATTCCTTCCGGATACGACCGCGTTTATAGCATTCGGATTAACGAACTGGAATATGCTATTCGCGATGCTAATTTTAATTCGCTTCCTATTACGCGGGTATATGATTCATCGAATAATAAACCTCGATATATTGTTCATGCCAGAGTGGGAATGAATTATCAATTATATGTTCGTAACTATAGCCGTAACACTAACTATGAGATCGTTGCCACAGTTGATGGGCTGGATGTTCTGAACGGCAAGCAAGGTTCGCTGAATAACAATGGCTATATTGTGAATGCCGGTGATTCGTTAGCGATTAAAGGTTTCCGTAAAGATAAACATACCGAAGCTGCTTTTCAGTTTGCCAACGTTGCTGATTCCTACGCCGCCAATTCGGCGCAAGGCGATGTACGTAACACAGGGGTGATTGGTTTTGCCGCTTTTGAATTACAAGGCTCAGCGAAAAATGCGCTACCGCCGTGCTCTGGACAAGCCTTTCCGGCAGACAACAATGGCTATGCTCCACCACCGTGTCGTAAATAGCAACCCCGCTTGATGCTTCACCCATTTAGGGCGATAATTAGCACAAACTTGTGTTTCGCAAATCCAACCCTTCCTCGTCGGGCCTAACGACGCGGAAGGGTTTTTTTATATCGACTTTGTAAAAGGAGTCCATCCATGAGCACCTTAGGTCATCAATACGATAACTCACTGGTTTCCAACGCCTTTGGTTTTTTACGCCTGCCGATGAACTTCCAGCCGTATGACAGCGATGCTGACTGGGTAATTACCGGCGTGCCGTTCGATATGGCTACTTCTGGTCGTGCGGGGGGGCGTCACGGTCCGGCAGCTATTCGCCAGGTTTCGACTAATCTGGCCTGGGAACACAACCGCTTCCCGTGGAATTTCGACATGCGTGAACGTCTGAATGTCGTCGACTGTGGTGATCTGGTATATGCCTTCGGTGATGCCCGTGAAATGAGCGAGAAACTGCAGGCGCACGCTGAGAAGCTGCTGGCTGCCGGTAAGCGTATGCTCTCCTTCGGTGGTGACCACTTTGTTACGCTGCCGCTGCTGCGTGCTCATGCTAAACATTTTGGCAAAATGGCGCTGGTACACTTTGACGCCCACACCGATACCTACGCGAACGGTTGTGAATTTGACCACGGCACTATGTTTTATACCGCGCCGAAAGAAGGTCTGATTGACCCGAATCATTCCGTGCAAATTGGTATTCGTACTGAGTTCGATAAAGACAACGGCTTTACCGTGCTGGACGCCTGCCAGGTGAACGATCGCAGCGTGGATGACGTTATCGCCCAGGTGAAGCAGATTGTTGGTGATATGCCGGTCTACCTGACTTTTGATATCGATTGCCTGGATCCTGCGTTTGCGCCGGGAACGGGTACGCCGGTAATTGGCGGCCTGACCTCCGATCGCGCCATTAAACTGGTACGCGGCCTGAAAGATCTCAACATCGTTGGGATGGACGTAGTGGAAGTGGCTCCGGCATACGATCAGTCGGAAATCACTGCTCTGGCAGCGGCAACGCTGGCGCTGGAGATGCTGTATATTCAGGCAGCGAAAAAGGGCGAGTAAGCGCCGGATGTGATGCCATCCGTAGGCCGGATAAGATGCGCCAGCATCGCATCCGGCGATGTGCTCTGGCCATATATGTCAGATGCGGCCTAAACGCCTTATCTGACCTACGTTCGGCACCACCAGGTCTTACTTAACCCCATCAGCGCTCATACGGTCGCGAATATGCTGGGCGCGCTCCGCGGATGCTGGATGGTCGTCAAACATTGAGCTTTGACGGCCTTCTTCCAGCTTCGCCAGTTTTTCAAAGCTGGTGGCAAGGCCTGCCGGACTGATGCCGCGTTGGCGCAGCAAGTCATAGGAGTAATCGTCCGCCTCAGCTTCCTGACGCTGGGAGAATTGCGAATTGACTAATTTCTCGCCCAGATCGCCTAGTTGTGATTGAGATAAACTACCGACAATCCCGCCCGCCGATGCCGCAGCTACTCGCACTGCGTTTGTTCCAAGCGCGACCTGCATCCCTTTCTTCACATGGCCTAACGCCACGTGTCCCATTTCGTGACCGATCACCGCTTCGACTTCGTTATCAGTCATCATATCCATCAGTCCGCTATAAACACGGATGCAGCCGTTGGCCATCGCAAAGGCGTTCACATCCTTTGCCATATACACTTTGTAATTTACCGGCTGACCGTTGATATTGTTGCCCAGCGCGTTGGCAATAGTGGCCAGACGTTTAGCATATTCGCTACTGGCTGGCGCAATCGTCGCCTTACTGTCCATCTCCTGACATGCCTGATCGCTCAGGGCTTTGACCTGCGCATCACTCAGAGTGTAAGCCTGAAAAGCTTCCGCTCCTGATGAGAGCAGCCCACTGGAGTCCATATTCTGGCAACCGGTCAATACCGTTGCCACGCTCATTGCTATCAATAAGGCGCGAATTTTCATGTTTTCTCTTCCGCACAAAGTCAGGATTATTCTAAAAATGCGCCGTTTGCAGGTGAATCGACGCTCAGTCTAAGTATAAGGAAAAGCGCAGCGGACGGGCGAGCAGATTGCGCAACATGCGAGCATGATCCAGAGATTTCTGAACCGGCAAAAGGATGTTCCATGTACATGACGCGTGGCTTGCGGTAAATTGTTGGCAAATTTTCCGGCGTAGCCCAAAACGCGCTGTCGTCAAGTCGTTAAGGGCGTGCCCTTCATCATCCGATCTGGAGTCAAAATGTCCTCACGTAAAGAGCTTGCCAATGCTATTCGTGCGCTGAGCATGGACGCAGTACAGAAAGCCAAATCCGGTCACCCGGGCGCCCCGATGGGTATGGCTGACATTGCCGAAGTCCTGTGGCGTGATTTCCTGAAACACAACCCGCAGAATCCGTCCTGGGCTGACCGTGACCGCTTCGTGCTGTCCAACGGCCACGGCTCCATGCTGATCTACAGCCTGCTGCACCTCACTGGTTATGATCTGCCAATGGAAGAGCTGAAGAACTTCCGTCAGTTGCACTCCAAAACTCCGGGCCACCCGGAAGTGGGTTACACCGCAGGTGTAGAAACCACCACCGGTCCGTTGGGTCAGGGTATTGCTAACGCAGTCGGTATGGCGATTGCAGAAAAAACGCTGGCGGCGCAGTTTAACCGTCCAGGTCACGACATTGTCGACCACTACACCTACGCCTTCATGGGCGACGGCTGCATGATGGAAGGCATTTCCCACGAGGTTTGCTCTCTGGCGGGTACGCTGAAGCTGGGTAAACTGATTGCGTTCTACGATGACAACGGTATCTCTATCGATGGCCATGTTGAAGGCTGGTTCACCGATGACACTGCAATGCGTTTCGAAGCTTACGGCTGGCACGTAATCCGCGGTATTGACGGTCACGACGCTGCCGCTATTAAACGCGCAGTAGAAGAAGCGCGAGCAGTGACTGACAAACCGTCTCTGCTGATGTGCAAAACTATCATTGGTTTCGGTTCCCCGAACAAAGCCGGTACGCATGACTCCCACGGCGCGCCGCTGGGCGATGCGGAAATTGCACTGACTCGTGAGCAGCTAGGCTGGAAATACGCGCCGTTCGAAATCCCGTCTGAAATCTATGCTCAGTGGGATGCGAAAGAAGCCGGTCAGGCGAAAGAGTCTGCATGGAACGAGAAGTTTGCGGCTTACGCGAAAGCTTACCCGCAAGAAGCGGCTGAATTTACCCGTCGTATGAAAGGTGAAATGCCGTCTGACTTCGACGCGAAAGCGAAAGAGTTCATTGCTAAACTGCAGGCTAATCCGGCTAAAATTGCCAGCCGTAAAGCGTCTCAGAATGCCATCGAAGCATTCGGTCCGCTGTTGCCGGAATTCCTTGGCGGCTCCGCTGACCTGGCTCCGTCTAACCTGACCCTGTGGTCTGGCTCTAAGGCAATCAACGAAGATGCTGCTGGTAACTACATCCATTATGGTGTTCGCGAATTTGGTATGACCGCGATTGCCAACGGTATCTCCCTGCACGGTGGCTTCCTGCCGTACACCTCCACCTTCCTGATGTTCGTGGAATACGCACGTAACGCTGTACGTATGGCTGCACTGATGAAACAGCGTCAGGTGATGGTTTATACCCACGACTCCATCGGTCTGGGCGAAGACGGCCCGACTCACCAGCCGGTTGAGCAGGTTGCTTCTCTGCGCGTGACCCCGAACATGTCTACATGGCGTCCGTGTGACCAGGTTGAATCCGCCGTTGCGTGGAAATATGGCGTTGAGCGTCAGGACGGCCCGACCGCGCTGATCCTCTCCCGTCAGAACCTGGCGCAGCAGGAACGTACGGAAGAGCAACTGGCAAACATCGCGCGCGGTGGTTACGTGCTGAAAGATTGTGCCGGTCAACCGGAACTGATCTTCATCGCCACCGGTTCTGAAGTCGAGCTGGCGGTTGCAGCATACGAAAAACTGACTGCTGAAGGCGTGAAAGCGCGCGTAGTTTCCATGCCGTCTACCGACGTGTTCGACAAACAGGACGCGGCTTACCGTGAATCCGTACTGCCGAAAGCCGTCACCGCACGCGTTGCAGTGGAAGCAGGTATTGCTGACTACTGGTACAAGTATGTTGGCCTGAACGGTGCTATCGTCGGTATAACCACCTTTGGTGAATCTGCTCCGGCAGAGCAACTGTTCGAAGAGTTCGGCTTCACCGTTGAAAACGTGGTAGCGAAAGCGAAAGAACTGCTGTAATTAACACTATGGTGTGTGAAGAGCCGCAAATGCGGCTCTTTTTTATTTGGTTGAGATAAACGGAACGGTACTGCCAGGGATCATGGTATCGGGCAGTTTTCCGTCCCAGCGTTCGGCAGTGGTAAGGGCAACAAGCCCTGGGTTATCTCGCAGAGCTTCACCGCGCAGGCGGATAGCTTCTGCTTCAGCCCCACTTTTTAAACGAATAGTTTCTGCTTCTGCCGCGCCTCTTACGCGAATCGTCTCTGCTTCTGCTTTGGCTGCCGCCAGTTTACTGTCTGCTTCTGCCTGCGCCTGAGTTACCGCAATTTGTGCCTGGATTTTCTCTGTTTCCAGATTTTGTTTCCGTGTGGCAATGGCGACTTCCGCTTTCATACGATCTTCAATTGATTTTTCATAAGCGTCCGAAAAATCAATATTTTCAATCTGGACCCCGTCAATCACCACCGGACCAACAACGGCTTTGCGCATTGCATTTTGCAGATCCTGAACCAGTTTCGTGCGATCCTGTACAGCGCTGATGGCCGTATATTGACCGAAAACGTTCTCCAGTTGGGTTGGCAACTGGCGAACAATCAGGCGATCTTTTAATGCTTCAATGGTGTTGTAGGTGGTATAAACCGCGCCTGCTTCCGAAGGCTTAATATGGAAACTGACTGACACAGTCATTTGTGCGGGTTGCTGGTCGCGGCTGTATGCCTGTAATCCCTGATAGACAACAGACTGATTACGCGTGGAAATTTTCTCTACGCTTTCCATAAACGGGATCTTAAAACCCAGCCCCGGATCGGCAACTTTTACTATTTTTCCATAGCGCAACAAAATACCACGTTCACCTTCATTCACGGTGTAATACGACAGAAATGGCAGCACAATAACGGCAAGTACGCCAATGGCGATGGCAAGCGATTTTTGTGGGCGGAATGAGGTTATTGAAACAGGTGCTTTCATGTGAGTCTTCCTTGAGTGAAGTGTGGAAATATGTCACATGAGGTGAGAAGAAAACAGCCAACAGTCGAGAATTCAGAATCTATAAAGGGGGAATGGCGGAAAACCAACGAATGAAATAAGTATGTTTTCGAACATTCAATAAACAAATGGTGATATGCATCACGAATGTAATAACGTATAAAATATCTATTGTGTGACATACACAGCAAATATATAGTTGACTTACGTAAAATCATTTTTATGTCATTGTTATTTAATACTTTGCTATTTTAGCTCGTGGAGTTTGTGTTTTCACGTGCACAATTGCTTTCATTAAGTCGCACGAGTATTTTATTTTTACCGCCGGACAGCACCCTAAAAATAAAATAAGGATAATTTATGCGGCTTATTGATTATTTCCCGGAATCATCAATCTCAGTTATATCTTCAGCAAAAGACTGGCAGGATGTTATCGATTTTTCGATGGCGTCATTGTTAGCAAAAAATTATATCAACGAGAATTACATTCAGTCTATTAAAGACTCAACTACCCGCAACGGGCCTTATTATATTCTCGCGCCGGGCGTAGCAATGCCCCATGCACGACCGGAATGTGGGGCGCTTAAAACCGGGATGTCACTGACATTACTCGAACAGCCAGTTTGTTTCCCCGGAAGTGATGAACCGATCAAATTACTCATCGGGCTTTCTGCTGCCGATGCTGATTCGCACATTGGTGCTATTCAGGCGTTAAGTGAATTACTGTGCGAAGAAGAAATACTCGAACAACTATTAACAGCAACATCAAAAAAACAATTAGCGGACATTATCAGCCGCGGATAATTACTCTCTCCTCTACAGGATAATATTATGGAAAACAAGTCTGCTCGTGCAAAGGTCCAGGCTTTTGGTGGCTTTTTGACTGCAATGGTCATCCCCAATATCGGTGCTTTCATTGCCTGGGGTTTTATTACTGCTTTATTTATTCCTACGGGTTGGATGCCTAACGAACACTTCGCCAAAATTGTTGGCCCCATGATTACCTATTTATTGCCCGTGATGATTGGTTCTACCGGTGGTCATCTGGTCGGCGGTAAACGCGGTGCGGTCATGGGGGGAATAGGGACGATTGGTGTGATCGTCGGTGCGGATATTCCGATGTTTCTCGGTTCGATGATCATGGGGCCGTTAGGTGGTCTGGTCATAAAATATGTCGATAAAGCACTGGAAAAACGCATACCTGCTGGTTTTGAGATGGTTATCAATAACTTCTCATTAGGTATTGCCGGGATGATCCTCTGCCTGTTGGGCTTTGAAGTCATCGGTCCGGCAGTGTTAATTGCCAATACTTTCGTCAAAGAGTGTATTGAGGCGCTGGTACATGCGGGTTATCTACCTCTGCTGTCAGTCATCAATGAACCGGCAAAAGTGCTTTTCCTTAATAATGCGATCGATCAGGGCGTCTATTACCCGTTGGGAATGCAGCAGGCATCGGTTAACGGTAAATCTATCTTCTTTATGGTGGCGTCCAATCCTGGGCCGGGTTTAGGCTTGCTGCTGGCATTCACTCTGTTTGGTAAAGGGATGAGCAAACGCTCTGCGCCTGGTGCGATGATTATTCACTTCCTCGGTGGCATCCACGAGCTGTATTTTCCGTATGTATTGATGAAGCCGTTGACCATTATCGCCATGATTGCAGGCGGTATGTCTGGCACCTGGATGTTCAATTTGCTGGATGGCGGCCTGGTGGCAGGTCCTAGCCCGGGTTCTATTTTTGCTTATCTGGCACTGACGCCGAAAGGCTCGTTCCTGGCGACAATTGCCGGTGTTACGGTCGGTACTCTGGTGTCCTTTGTCATCACATCCCTGATACTGAAGATGGAAAAAACGGTGGAAACGGAGAGCGAAGATGAGTTCACCGAGTCAGCCAATGCGGTAAAAGCTATGAAGCAGGAAGGTGCATTTTCATTAAGTCGTGTGAAACGTATTGCCTTTGTTTGTGATGCGGGAATGGGCTCCAGCGCAATGGGGGCAACCACCTTCCGCAAACGTCTGGAAAAAGCCGGACTGACCATTGAAGTAAAACATTACGCCATAGAAAACGTGCCTTCGGATGCTGATATCGTCGTCACTCACGCCAGTCTGGAAGGACGAGTGAAACGTGTGACGGATAAACCGCTGATATTGATTAATAACTACATTGGCGATCCAAAACTCGACACTTTATTTAATCAATTAACCGCCGAACATAAAAACTGATTGCAGAGGTAAAAATGAAAACCAAAGTTGCTGCTATTTATGGCAAGCGGGATATCCGTCTGCGTGAATTTGAGTTACCCGAAATTACTGATAATGAACTGCTGGTCAGTGTAATTTCTGATAGTGTTTGTTTATCCACCTGGAAAGCGGCGTTGCTTGGTAGCGAACATAAACGGGTGCCGGACGATTTAGAAAATCACCCGGCGATCACCGGGCATGAATGTGCCGGAGTCATTGTTGAAGTGGGTAAAAATCTTACCGACAAATATAAAAAAGGTCAGCGATTTGTTTTACAGCCTGCGATGGGGTTACCCAGCGGATATTCTGCGGGATACAGCTACGAATATTTTGGTGGTAATGCCACCTATATGATTATTCCTGAAATCGCGATTAATTTAGGCTGCGTATTACCGTATCACGGCTCTTATTTTGCTGCGGCGTCGCTGGCGGAGCCGATGTGCTGCATTATTGGCGCTTATCATGCTAATTATCACACTACGCAATATGTTTATGAGCATCGAATGGGCGTCAAATCTGGCGGCAATATTGCGCTACTGGCGTGTGCTGGCCCGATGGGAATTGGCGCTATCGATTACGCCATTAACGGCGGCATTCAACCATCACGGGTGGTAGTGGTCGACATCGATGAAAAACGGCTGGCACAAGTACAGAAGCTGCTGCCGGTGGAGATGGCGGCCAGCAAAGGGATTGAGCTGGTATACGTGAATACCAAAGGGATGAGCGATCCGGTACAGATGCTGCGGTCGCTGACAGGAGATGTCGGGTTCGATGATGTTTTTGTCTATGCGGCGGTGCCTTCGGTCGTTGAGATGGCTGATGAATTGCTGGCGGAAGATGGTTGTCTGAACTTCTTTGCCGGGCCAACGGATAAAAACTTCAAAGTGCCGTTTAACTTTTACAACGTGCATTACAACAGCACTCACGTCGTTGGGACGTCCGGTGGTTCTACGGATGATATGAAAGAGGCGATTGCCCTTAGCGCCACGGGGCAGTTGCAGCCGTCGTTTATGGTGACCCATATTGGTGGCCTGGATGCGGTGCCAGAAACCGTACTCAATTTGCCGGATATTCCCGGCGGTAAAAAACTCATTTATAACGGCGTCACCATGCCGCTGACCGCCATTGCCGATTTTGCCGAAAAAGGGAAAACAGATCCGCTGTTTAAAGAGTTGGCGCGACGGGTTGAGGAAACGCACGGCATCTGGAATGAACAGGCCGAGAAATATCTGCTGGCACAATTTGGCGTTGATATCGGGGAGGCCGCGCAATGATGTCCCTTGCGTGGCCATTATTTCGCGTTACGGAACAGGCCGCGTTGGCTGCCTGGCCGCAAACCGGATGTGGCGACAAAAATAAAATTGATGGCCTGGCGGTTACCGCGATGCGTCAGGCATTAAACGACGTCGCTTTTCGTGGGAGAGTGGTTATCGGTGAGGGGGAAATTGACCATGCGCCGATGCTGTGGATTGGCGAAGAGGTTGGCAAAGGTGATGGGCCAGAAGTCGATATTGCGGTTGATCCGATTGAAGGCACCCGGATGGTGGCGATGGGGCAGAGTAATGCCCTGGCAGTAATGGCCTTCGCCCCACGAGATAGCCTGTTACACGCGCCCGATATGTATATGAAAAAACTGGTCGTTAACCGACTGGCTGCAGGAGTGATTAATCTGTCTTTGCCCCTGACGGATAACTTGCGCAATGTGGCAAAAGCATTGGGCAAACCATTGGATCGATTACGCATGGTTACGCTGGATAAACCCCGTCTTCATGCCGCGATTGAAGAAGCGACGCAACTGGGCGTGAAAGTATTCGCCCTGCCGGATGGCGATGTTGCTGCCAGTGTGCTGACTTGCTGGCAGGATAATCCTTACGACGTGATGTACACCATCGGTGGTGCGCCAGAAGGCGTTATTTCTGCCTGTGCAGTCAAAGCGTTAGGCGGAGATATGCAGGCAGAGCTTATTGATTTTTGTCAGGCCAAAGGTGATTACACGGAAAATCGGCAGATTGCACAACAGGAGCGCCAGCGTTGCAAGGAAATGGGGGTTGAGGTCAACCGTGTGTACTCGCTCGACGAACTGGTGAGAGATAAAAATATCCTCTTTAGCGCCACGGGTGTGACGGGCGGAGAGCTGGTGAACGGTATACAACAGACGGCGAATGGGGTGCGGACGCAGACATTACTGATCGGTGGCGCAGACCAAACGTGTAATATAATAGACTCCCTGCATTGATGGTGATCTATCGGAAGACGAATGGCGACGCTGACAGAAGATGATGTGCTTGAGCAACTGGATGCACAGGACAATTTATTGTCATTTATGAAAACTGCGCATGCCATTTTGCTCCAGGGGATACGCCAGTTTCTGCCGTCGCTGTTTGTCGATAACGATGAAGAGATCGTGGAATATGCAGTGAAGCCGTTGCTCGCCCAAAGCGGCCCGCTTGACGATATTGATGTTGCGCTGCGTTTGATTTATGCGCTGGGGAAAATGGATAAATGGCTGTACGCCGATATTACGCACTTTTCTCAATTCTGGCATTACCTGAACGAGCAGAATGAAACGCCCGGATTTGTCGATGACATTACCTGGGATTTTATCAGCAACGTTAATAGCATAACCCGTAATACTTCCCTCTATGATGCGTTGAAAGCGATGAAGTTCGCTGATTTCGCGGTCTGGTCAGAGGCGCGTTTTAGCGGAATGGTCAAAACGGCGCTGACGCTGGCAGTAACGACAACTTTAAAGGAATTAACGCCGTGAAAATCGAACTGACGGTGAATGGACTAAAGGTACAGGCGCAGTACTCTGATGATGAAATTGAAAATGTACATAAACCGCTACTGCGTATGCTGGCGGCTTTACAGGCGGTAAACCCGCAGCGGCGTACGGTGGTATTTCTGAGTGCTCCACCAGGGACGGGTAAATCTACCTTAACTACCTTCTGGGAATATCTCGCACAACAAGATCCCGAATTACCCGCTATTCAGACGCTCCCGATGGATGGTTTTCACCATTACAACATCTGGCTGGATGAGCATCAGCTTCGCCCTTATAAAGGCGCGCCGCAAACGTTTGACGTGGCGAAACTGGCGGAAAATCTGCGTCAGGCCGTGCAAGGCGACTGTACGTGGCCGCAGTATGATCGACAAAAACATGATCCGGTAGAAGATGCGTTGCACGTTACCGCGCCGCTGGTCATCGTCGAAGGAAACTGGCTATTGCTGGATGACGAGCAGTGGCGCACGTTAGCGCAATTTTGTGATTTCTCGATATTTATCAACGCGCCCGCATCTGTGTTACGGGAACGACTGGTGGGGCGCAAGTTGGCGGGGGGATTATCGCAGGCAGATGCTGAAGCTTTTTATGAACGTACCGACGGGCCGAATGTTCGTCGGGTGCTGGAACAGAGTCGGCCTGCAAATTTGACCTTAATGATGACGCCTAACGGTGAATACTGTCTGGCAGATTGACCTCCCTCACTACACCACCTTCCAGTCGCATGACGCGAGAAAAATGACGCCGGGTAAATGCGGCGTCATGACTGATTGCCACCACACTCGTGCCACGAAGGCGGCACTTTTCCAGCCAACTTTCAAATACTGCCAGCCATTGGGCGTCAAAATCCCGGCTCGGTTCGTCAAGTAATAACAGCGGCGGGGCGAGAGCTTCCAGGCAGGCGACGGCTACCATCCGTCGCTGGGCGCTATGCAGATCTAACGGATGAGCGCTGGCAACATCTGTTAACTGACAGCATTGCAGGACAGCGTCGGTGCGTTGAGCAATTTCATCAGTTGGGCATTTTTGCAGTTTCAAACCAAATGCGATCTCTTCCGCGACGGTACTGTGAAATAACTGGTTTTCCGCTTCCTGAAACAGCACACCAATGTTTGTCGCGCGTTGGCGGTTCTTGAGTGTATGTAGCGCCAGATGTTGCAACATTACCGTGCCGGACGAAGGGGGTAGAAGACCCGCCATGATACGCAACAGGGTCGATTTTCCCGCGCCATTGTCGCCGGTCAGCGCCAGCCATTCACCTTTTTTGAGTTGTAGAGAAATGTTGCAAAGACAATCCGTTGCTGCGTCAGGCCAGCGATAAGTAACCTGATTTAACGTTAACATAATGGCTGGAGTGCTCCGTTTTGCAGTTGCCACGCTTGCTGGCAGTAGTTCAGGAAAGGTGTTTGATGGCGTTCAAAAAGAATAATCAGCGAATCACGTTTCAACGCCCAGTGTTGTAAGCGCTGCAACAGCATTTCGCTGGCCTGCGACGTCAGTCGGCTAAAGGCTTCGTCGAGAATTAAAATCTTAGGTAGCATCGCGATAGCACAAGCGATGACCACGCGTTGGGTTTCCCCGCCGGAGAGTGTTGCCGGATGGCGATGACGCAATGGCTGGCACCCGGTCAGAGTCAGAGCGGCGTCAATACGCGCCATAATCTCTGCTTCAGCAAGACACAGATTTTCTGGCCCAAACGCGACTTCTTCTTCTACGTTGAAGGTACAGCCAGAAAGCTGCAAGTAGGGGGATTGCTGGACGAGTTGAATGGTCGCAGATTGTTCGTTGAGTGAGCGTTGCCCAATGGGCGTATCGAGGAGCATTCCCGTACCAGCTATGTCACCTGGCAAGAAGTCGGGATACCAACCCGCCATCAGTTGCGCCAGCGTGCTTTTGCCACTGCCGTTGTCCCCAAAGATGGCGATCATCCCCGGTTCGTCATAGTAAAAGTCATAACAGAACGGAGGAATTGTTGAGTGTGTCGGGCAATAGCGAAACTGTTCTAACGTAACCATATCCACGCTCCGAATTCTGCCAGCATCAGCAAGATCATGGTGTAACGCGCCACTTTTTCCAGGTTACTGTCAGGTGGTGCCCACAGCGTAGTGCGCCGGTTGTGGAGTCGAAATGCCCGCATATCCAGCGCCGCGCCGCGGATCGCCAGATCGTTAAGCGCATTATGAGTTAGCGGAATAATTAACGCGGGCATCGCACGTAAACGTTGATACCAGCCTTCATCCAGCGGCACGCCGCGAGCGCGTTGTGCTTCATAAATAATCGCTAATTGTCGTTTTAACTGCTCAACGACCAATAACGGCCCGGCAAACAGATAAGCGACGCCCGGCGGCAGGCGAGAAGCAAACAAAGCGCGGATAAAACCTTGCACGGGGACGAATTGCATCCACAACTGTGAAGTTGAGACAATAGCCAGAATACGCAACCAGAGCGTAATGGCATGTGCCCACCGTTCTGGAGAGCGTGGCGCGTCACTTATCCATTCTGTCAGCCAGCCACCGTGCACCAGCCACAGACCGACGCCCAGCGAAAACATCAGCCAGGTGACATATTTTGCCCGCCGCCGCGTGGCCTTTAGCGCGATAAGGCAGAAAAAGGTCGCCGCGCTATAGATCGGCAAAATGCTCTGCGCGGGCAGGATAAGCGTGGTGCAGGCAGCCAGCGCCCACAACGTTAATGAGGTAAACGGATGCATTTAGCGCACGGCGGCCATCATTGGAAAATGGCGTGTGGTGCGAATCGGTAGTTGTCGCAGTAAAAGCCAGACAATCACCGCCGTGAGAATTTTATCGACCAGGTTAGCGCCTATCACCGTAATCGCCACTGATTCCACCAGGTTTTGCCCCATTGAATGTATCCAGGCGACGAACAAATCCGCTCCGCTACCGGTTACTCCGCCAAACAAGGCTGTACGCAGCGGCACGGCAACAATTGTCACCGCAAGAGTAATAATCACCCCGCTGACAATGACTTTCGGCAGAGTACGGAACCAACCCGCTCGCGCCAGCCAACCCGCGACCAGACCGATGACCATCGCCACGGGGGCAAAAGCGGCGGCGATCGGGTCAGTCAGTAACCCCCAGAGTAAATTGGTCAGTAAGCCGGTCAGCATACCGATCACTGGACCAAGCAGTACCGCGCTAATAAGCGTGCCGATGGAGTCGAGAAAAATAGGCAATTTGACTATGCTGGCCAGTTGACCGCCGATCATATTGATGGCGATAGAGATAACGATCAGCACCAAAGCCTGACTGGAAAAGTGGCGACGCGCCATAAGAAAACCTCTCTAAAGGGTGTTATTTAACAGGGGAAATATGCAACTCGTCGTAACCAGAAAGCGCGCAAGGCTGGCGACTGAATGCCAGTTCTTCCAGGCTACCGATCACCAGTTCAAGGGTGGTGCGCACGGTACAGCCAGGCATCATATGACCGCCGAGCATTGCGCCGTGTGGGTCTGAAATGCAGAGATGAAGATGTTCACCTGTCTGTTCCAGTGTGCCGTTCAGTGCGATTACTTCAAACTTACCGCGAAGATGAGTGGTGTTTTCTTGCCCGGCATAGCGTAAGGCGACGTCAGTCAGACTGCCGGTACAACCCGCAATCCACGCGGCGTGAAGTTGTTGCTGTCGCGCGAAGGTGCGTAATTGAGAGAAAACTTCCTGATCGGGAAGCAGGCGCAGCGCGTAAAAGCGCGCAGTTGAAGAATAAAGGTGGGGCAATGTCATCATTGAAGTACTCCGAAACTCGGACGTATTGCGGATGATATCGACGCGACATCAGTCATATTCTGATATAAATCAGGGTTTATGACGGCACAGCGAAAAGATTTTGCTACGCTTATTCGTGATTCTGCAAAGTGGAATAATTCCTGGCATACCATGGCCAAAAACGTGACGTAAGTCAGATAATTGTCTTCTTTGACTGGACAATCATTCCTTTTATTCCGCGTTTCGCTTATCCTAGCTGAAGCGTTTCAGTCGATTAAATGTTCGACAATTAACCAATCAGTCGCAATTTGCGACAGGTAAGGTTTTCCCGAACGATTTGCTGGACTACTCTGTCTGGAAAATTTGCTTTGAGAAAGCCTTGCAGGAGACCTATGACCGTACGCGTAGCGATAAATGGCTTCGGTCGCATCGGGCGTAATGTGGTTCGTGCTGTGTATGAATCCGGACGCCGGGCGGAAATCACCGTGGTGGCAATCAACGAACTGGCGGATGCTGCGGGCATGGCGCATTTGTTGAAATATGACACCAGTCATGGCCGTTTTGCATGGGAAGTGCGTCAGGAACGCGATCAACTTTTTGTTGGTGATGACGCCATCCGCGTATTGCATGAACGTTCACTGCAATCACTCCCCTGGCGTGAACTTGGCGTCGATGTGGTGCTCGATTGCACCGGCGTGTATGGCACCCGCGAGCATGGCGAAGCGCATATTGCCGCCGGGGCCCAAAAAGTGCTCTTTTCACATCCTGGCAGCAACGATCTCGACGCAACTATTGTTTATGGCGTCAATCAGGATCAACTTCGCGCGGAACACCGCATTGTTTCTAACGCTTCCTGTACCACGAATTGCATAATTCCCGTCATCAAATTGTTAGATGATGCGTACGGCATTGAGTCCGGCACTGTGACCACAATTCACTCCGCCATGCACGATCAGCAGGTTATTGATGCGTACCATCCCGACCTGCGCCGCACTCGGGCCGCCAGTCAGTCGATCATCCCGGTCGATACTAAACTGGCCGCCGGTATCACGCGTTTTTTCCCGCAGTTTAACGATCGCTTTGAAGCGATTGCGGTACGTGTGCCAACCATTAATGTGACGGCAATCGACCTGAGCGTGACGGTGAAGAAACCTGTAAAAGCCAATGAAGTCAACCAGTTGTTGCAAAAGGCAGCACAAGGTGCATTTCATGGTATAGTTGACTATACGGAATTGCCGTTGGTCTCTGTAGATTTTAACCACGACCCGCACAGTGCCATTGTCGATGGCACCCAAACCCGGGTCAGTGGCGCACACCTGATCAAAACGTTGGTCTGGTGCGATAACGAATGGGGCTTTGCTAACCGAATGATCGACACGACGTTAGCAATGGCCGCTGTTGCTTTCAGGTAAGACGCAAGCAGCGTCTGCAAAACTTTTAGAATCAACGAGAGGATTCACCATGTCTGTAATTAAGATGACCGATCTGGATCTTGCTGGGAAACGTGTATTTATCCGTGCGGATCTGAACGTACCAGTAAAAGACGGGAAAGTAACCAGCGACGCACGTATCCGTGCTTCTCTGCCGACCATTGAACTGGCCCTGAAACAAGGCGCGAAAGTGATGGTAACTTCCCACCTGGGTCGTCCTACCGAAGGCGAGTACAACGAAGAATTCTCTCTGCTGCCGGTTGTTAACTACCTGAAAGACAAACTGTCTAACCCGGTTCGTCTGGTTAAAGATTACCTCGACGGCGTTGACGTTGCTGAAGGTGAACTGGTTGTTCTGGAAAACGTTCGCTTCAACAAAGGCGAGAAGAAAGACGACGAAACCCTGTCCAAAAAATATGCTGCACTGTGTGACGTATTCGTAATGGACGCATTCGGTACTGCTCACCGCGCGCAGGCTTCTACTCATGGTATCGGTAAATTTGCTGACGTTGCGTGCGCAGGCCCGCTGCTGGCGGCTGAACTTGACGCGCTGGGTAAAGCACTGAAAGAACCTGCTCGTCCGATGGTGGCTATCGTTGGTGGTTCTAAAGTTTCTACCAAACTGACCGTTCTGGATTCCCTGTCTAAAATCGCTGACCAGTTGATCGTTGGTGGTGGTATCGCAAACACCTTTATCGCGGCACAAGGCCACGATGTAGGTAAATCTCTGTACGAAGCAGACCTGGTTGACGAAGCAAAACGTCTGCTGACCACCTGCAACATCCCGGTTCCGTCTGATGTTCGCGTAGCAACTGAGTTCTCTGAAACTGCTCCGGCTACCCTGAAATCTGTTAACGACGTGAAAGCTGACGAGCAGATCCTGGATATCGGTGATGCTTCCGCACAGGAACTGGCTGAAATCCTGAAGAATGCGAAAACTATTCTGTGGAACGGCCCGGTTGGCGTGTTCGAATTCCCGAACTTCCGCAAAGGTACTGAAATCGTGGCTAACGCTATCGCAGATAGCGAAGCGTTCTCCATCGCTGGCGGCGGCGACACTCTGGCAGCAATCGACCTGTTCGGCATTGCTGACAAAATCTCCTACATCTCCACTGGTGGCGGCGCATTCCTTGAATTCGTAGAAGGTAAAGTACTGCCTGCAGTAGCGATGCTCGAAGAGCGCGCTAAGAAGTAAAAAATCACAGGGCAGGGAAACCTGCCCTTGTTTCAGCGCGCTCATGTAGCACGCACTTTTTCTCAAGCCCGACGATACAGGACAAAGAAACATGTCTAAGATTTTTGATTTCGTAAAACCTGGCGTAATCACTGGTGATGACGTACAGAAAGTTTTCCAGGTAGCAAAAGAAAATAACTTCGCACTGCCAGCAGTAAACTGCGTCGGTACTGACTCCATCAACGCCGTACTGGAAACCGCTGCTAAAGTTAAAGCGCCGGTTATCGTTCAGTTCTCCAACGGCGGTGCTTCCTTTATCGCTGGTAAAGGCGTGAAATCTGATGTTCCGCAGGGGGCTGCAATCCTGGGCGCTATCTCTGGTGCGCATCACGTACACCAGATGGCTGAACACTACGGTGTTCCTGTAATCCTGCACACTGACCACTGCGCGAAGAAACTGCTGCCGTGGATTGACGGTCTGCTGGACGCAGGTGAAAAACACTTCGCAGCTACCGGTAAGCCGCTGTTCTCTTCTCATATGATCGACCTGTCTGAAGAATCTCTGCAAGAGAACATCGAAATCTGCTCTAAATACCTGGAGCGCATGTCCAAAATCGGTATGACTCTGGAAATCGAACTGGGTTGCACTGGTGGTGAAGAAGACGGTGTGGACAACAGCCACATGGACGCTTCTGCACTGTACACCCAGCCGGAAGACGTTGATTACGCATACACCGAGCTGAGCAAAATCAGCCCGCGTTTCACCATCGCGGCTTCCTTCGGTAACGTACACGGCGTTTACAAGCCGGGTAACGTGGTTCTGACCCCGACTATCCTGCGTGATTCTCAGGAATATGTTTCTAAGAAACACAACCTGCCGCACAACAGCCTGAACTTCGTATTCCACGGCGGTTCCGGTTCTACTGCTCAGGAAATCAAAGACTCCGTAAGCTACGGCGTAGTGAAAATGAACATCGATACCGATACCCAATGGGCAACCTGGGAAGGTGTTCTGAACTACTACAAAGAAAACGAAGCTTACCTGCAGGGTCAATTGGGCAACCCGAAAGGCGAAGATCAGCCGAACAAGAAATACTACGATCCGCGCGTATGGCTGCGTGCTGGTCAGACTTCGATGATCGCTCGTCTGGAAAAAGCATTCCAGGAACTGAACGCAATCGACGTTCTGTAAGATATTCCTTTCTGCTTATCTCAAGACCCGCTCTGCGGGTCTTTTTTTCGCCAAAAGCAAAATTGCCTGATGCGCTACGCTTATCAGGCCTACACGTATCCTGCAATATATTGAATTTGCAGGTTTTTGTTGGCCGGATAAGGCGTTCACGCCGTATCCGGCATGACAAAGCGCACATTGTCATATGTCTGAGCCCCACTCTGCGGGGCTTTTTTTCGCCAAAAGCAAGGTGATGTACTTAAGAAATTTGTGATCTATTTGGCAAAATTATACTTTATTGTTTACCCTTGTCAGACTGCCCGTCATAAGGCGGCGGAGTGTATTTCTCCATTTTGAGTCAGTTGAAAAGGAATATTGAATGGAAGATTTGAATGTTGTCGATAGCATACACGGTGCAGGTTCCTGGTTGGTGAATAATCAGGCGCTGTTGCTGAGTTATGCTGTAAACATCGTGGCGGCTCTCGCGATTATCATCATTGGTTTGATTGTCGCGCGGATGATTTCCAATGCGGTGAATCGCCTGATGATCTCCCGTAAAATTGATGCCACCGTTGCTGATTTTCTTTCTGCATTAGTCCGTTACGCAGTTATTGCCTTTACGCTAATTGCTGCACTGGGTCGCGTGGGCGTACAAACCGCATCGGTTATCGCCGTACTGGGTGCCGCAGGTTTAGCTGTAGGTTTGGCGTTGCAGGGTTCGCTGTCTAACCTGGCCGCTGGCGTGTTGCTGGTAATGTTCCGCCCGTTCCGTGCCGGTGAATATGTTGACCTCGGCGGTGTTGCCGGTACTGTGCAGAGCGTGCAGATTTTCTCTACGACTATGCGCACCGCAGACGGTAAAATTATCGTTATTCCGAACGGTAAAATTATTGCCGGTAATATTATTAACTTCTCTCGCGAGCCGGCGCGCCGTAACGAATTTATCATTGGCGTGGCGTATGATTCTGATATCGATCAGGTTAAGCAGATCCTGACTGATATTATTCAGTCCGAAGATCGTATTTTAAAAGATCGTGAAATTACCGTGCGCCTGCATGAACTTGGCGCATCCTCGGTTAATTTTATCGTTCGTGCCTGGAGCAACAGCGGTGATCTGCAAAACGTGTACTGGGACGTGCTGGAACGTATTAAACGCGAGTTTGATGCTGCTGGTATCAGCTTCCCATATCCGCAAATGGATGTGAACTTCAAGCGGGTGAAAGAGAATAAAGAGAGCGATGCGGTAACGCGTTAATCATGTAAAGCGCCCATAAGATTCATGGGCGCACTAACAATTCAATGGATTGTTCTATCAAGAAGATTGGCAACTTTTTGCATCACTTCCCTGGCATTGTCTATACCTTCAGCTTTCTGCTTTGCTACCCACTGAGCTTGTTCTTGCTGATAACCAATCGCTTTCCGCCAGGCCTCCAGTTCTGCTTTTGTCAGATAGCGAACATGTGTGCCTTCCTGTTCAAGCGTTTTTACCATGTTGATCAGATTGTTATCTAATGCCTGGCCCAGCGCCTTCTGGGTTGTAATAGCAGCTCGCTGAATCGCCTCGCGATCTTGAGTACTGAGGCTTTCCCAGGTGTGTTTATTCATCGTCAAAAGATAAACATGGCCGAGCCAGAGCGAAGGAGAGAGCAACACATTCGGCGCAGCACGTTCAGCATGGATGTCATACCCGCTATCGAGATTGACCATTAAGCCATCGAGTTTCCCGTCGCGGAGTGCTGTCGTAATTTGCTCATTCCACGGTAAGGTTACGGTTTTTGCTCCTGTATTAACTAAATAAGCCCGATGCCAGAAACTGGCTGTTCGCCAGGAAGTTCCCTGAAGAGCGGTTAATTTCATAATGGGTTTGGTAGAAAAAAAGCCTACCGGATAGCCAAGGAAAAATTGTAAGTTCACGACATTGTTACGCTCAATTTCAGCGTTAAGTTCGGGAATTTCTGCATATACGCGACGAAAGAATTCTACCTGACTGGCTCCATGCTCCGGGCCAATAGCAAAGCTCTTGAATATTTGATGAAGCGGTAATTGTTTCGCTGTGTATTCTGGCACCACTATACCCATATCAGCTTTGCTGCCATCACTTATCGTCGCCAGTGCGTCATAGCTGATGGCGATTTCACCGTTCCAGTGAGGTTCAATTTTCAAACGTCCTTGTGACTCTTTTCCAATTTCTGCAAATAATACCTCTTTAATGAGTTGTGTACGCATTCCACCATAAGGTTCATGATCGGTATAGCGAAGTATTTTTTCAGCAGCAATGTTGGGGAAAGATACCAGAAGTAACCCTGATATCAGAGAAAATAAAAAGTGTTTGAATGTCATATCAGTTCCTTCTGTAATTTTGTTGATCGTCGTTAATATTAAAAGCAGTGAACTTTAACAACTAAAATCAAACTTCATATTTTTAAAGTCCAGCCAGGCATTACCTGTGCCAAAATTATACCCGCCGAAATACTCTTCAAACTCAATATAATAAGGCGACATTCCGTCTGGTATAGGCTGCACGAGCGCCATCGAACCACCGAGATGATCGGGCAGATGTGCGCTATGCCACTGGAGAGGTTCACATTTACTCTTTCCCTCTGCATCTTTAGAAAAATAATGAATGGACTGATATTCCGTATCATTTCTTTCTGAGGGGCTAATTCCCGCATTAGGATCAAAAGCGCGCGGCTCGCATGAAATCGCCAGATTGAACGCCAGCGACTGCTCAGGAATGGTGCCCAATTTACGGTAAATAAAATTGCTTTCAGGCGTATCTTTTGGTCTGACGTTAGCCTGAAAATAACTAAATGCACTGCCAATAGCCATCCATTCTGGCGTATCTTGCTGGTCGCGATAGTGGTCAGGTATAAGTTCAGGTGGCTCGCAAAATGGGCCGTTGAACTCGTACTGGGTTAGTAAAATTACCGCATAAGAACAACCTAATATATCTGCCATCCGAAATAGCCGTGGATGTCGTTGCTTTTCTGCCAGCCAAAAAACATAAAGATTTGGATCTTCTGGGGGCGTGCAGGATTCAAAATTTTCAAACACATCCAATATTTCTTCTGTACATGGAGTTCCGCCATCGTTGTGTTCTGGCGCAACTGCAAAGAAAGATAACGCGACAACCTCTGGTCCATAAATCCGATAGTCCTCTGGCAATAGTAGGGTAAATCCATGATTCAATGGGAAACCATTATTTGGATCCAGCGGCCACTGTTCGGGTGTTATGCCTGGTGGTAGTCCAAAGCACCAACCTTGTTGTTGCGGCATATTTTCGCGGATAGGGTAGGGGAGCAGAGTGAGATCATATGATTGCATTGTGTTAGTCCTTTACAACGCGAGCAGGGAAGCGAGCCATAACGTCGTTTATGCCATGGGGAATGTTGAGATTGTTATTCTAAAATCAGTCACCGAGTAGAATTATTTAAATTAATATTAAAATTATTTATATGCTATTAGAATTATCAATTTTATCTAATAACAATCCCGCGCTATAGTCTCTGCATCAGGTAATTAACTCGGAAGTTTTAACGTGTTTTCTTATTATTTTCAAGGTCTTGCGCTTGGTGCGGCTATGATCCTGCCGCTCGGTCCGCAAAATGCTTTTGTGATGAATCAGGGCATTCGCCGTCAGTACCACATAATGATTGCCTTACTTTGTGCAATCAGCGATTTAGTCCTGATTTGCGCCGGGATTTTTGGCGGTAGCGCGTTACTGATGCAGTCTCCGTGGTTATTGGCATTAGTGACCTGGGGTGGTGTTGCCTTTTTGTTGTGGTATGGCTTTGGCGCTTTTAAAACTGCGATGGGCAGTAATATTGAACTGGCGAGTGCCGAAGTGATGAAACAGGGGCGATGGAAAATTATCGCCACCATGCTGGCGGTGACCTGGCTGAATCCGCATGTCTATCTGGATACCTTTGTGGTACTGGGCAGCCTGGGCGGTCAACTTGATCCTGACCCAAAACGTTGGTTTGCATTCGGGACGATTAGCGCCTCTTTCCTGTGGTTTTTTGGCCTGGCGTTATTAGCCGCCTGGCTGGCACCGCGTTTGCGTACCGCCAAAGCGCAGCGCATTATCAATTTCATGGTGGGCTGCGTGATGTGGTTTATCGCTCTACAACTGGCGAAAGAGGGGATTGCCCATGCACAAGCCTTGTTCAGTTAGGTGCTATCTGATGGAAAATTAAAACAGAGACGCTAAGCTTGCCTCCAGAGGTCCTGAATTTTGGGCAAGTCAATTAACACGGAGAGACTAACGTGAAGTTCAAAGTTATCGCCCTGGCGGCATTGATGGGTTTCAGCGGAATGGCAGTACAGGCCAATGAACTACCGGATGGTCCGCATATTGTCACTTCAGGAACAGCAAGCGTGGATGCGGTGCCAGACATTGCCACCCTTGCGATTGAAGTCAACGTGGCAGCGAAGGATGCCGCGACCGCCAAGAAGCAGGCGGATGAGCGTGTGGCGCAATATATCTCTTTCCTTGAACTCAATCAGATCGCGAAAAAAGATATCAGCTCTGCAAATTTACGCACCCAGCCTGATTACGATTACCAGGATGGTAAAAGTATTCTGAAAGGCTACCGGGCGGTGAGAACGGTGGAAGTAACGCTTCGTCAGTTAGACAAACTGAATTCTTTGCTGGATGGCGCGCTGAAGGCCGGGCTTAACGAAATTCGTTCTGTTTCCTTGGGTGTGGCGCAACCTGATGCCTATAAAGATAAAGCGCGTAAGGCGGCGATTGATAATGCGATTCATCAGGCACAGGAGCTGGCGAACGGCTTTAATCGCAAGTTGGGGCCGGTATATAGCGTGCGCTACCATGTTTCCAACTATCAGCCCAGCCCGATGGTTCGAATGATGAAAGCTGATGCCGCGCCGGTTTCCACTCAGGAAACTTACGAGCAGGCTGCTATTCAGTTTGATGATCAGGTTGATGTGGTCTTCCAGTTAGAACCTGTTGATCAGCAACCTGCAAAAACACCTACCGCACAATAATACTTTTAGCCCGACGCCTTTGTCGGGCTAATGTCTTCACCTGATATCGCCTCCTTTTTCTGTAATTTTCTGTAAAACCATGATGCAATCACCTATCTTTGCACGCGATTTCATCAAAGATTGAATAACTGAAACGGTTAAGCGGACAGTGATGTTTGGGGAGAGGGTATGGATATTTTTATTTCAAAAAAGATGCGCAATTTTATTTTATTAGCGCAAACTAATAATATTGCCCGGGCAGCAGAAAAAATACATATGACGGCGTCGCCGTTCGGCAAAAGTATTGCCGCGCTGGAGGAGCAAATTGGTTATACATTGTTTACCCGTAAAGATAACAATATTAGTCTTAATAAAGCTGGACAGGAACTTTATCAAAAACTTTTTCCGGTTTACCAACGAATTTCTGCTATTGATAATGAAATTCATAATTCCGGGCGTCGTTCTCGTGAAATTGTAATTGGTATAGATAATACCTATCCGACGATTATTTTTGATCAGCTAATCAGCCTTGGTGATAAATATGAAGGGGTGACAGCCCAGCCGGTTGAGTTTAGTGAGAATGGGGTTATTGATAATCTCTTCCACCACCAGTTTGATTTTATTATCTCTCCGCAGCATGTCTCCGGGCGTGTAAAGGGGTTGGAGAGCCTGACTATCAGCGAACTTTCGCCGCTGCGACTGGGGTTTCTCGTTTCTCGCCGTTTTGAAGAACGCCAGGAGCAGGAGTTATTACAGGAGCTGCCGTGGTTACAGATGCGCTTTCAGAACCGCGCTAACTATGAAGCGATGATTGATGCGAACATGCGTCCTTGTGGGATTAATCCAACAATCATTTATCGTCCCTACAGTTTTATGGCCAAAATAAGCGCCGTTGAGCGCGGACATTTCCTGACAGTCATTCCACATTTTGCCTGGCGGTTGGTGAACCCGGCAACGCTGAAATATTTTGATGCGCCGCATACGCCAATGTATATGCAGGAATACCTCTATTCACTGAAAAACCATCGCTATACCGCCACGATGCTACAGCAAATTTCTGAAGATCGTGACGGTACGAGCAATTAACTCAGCATCGAGCCAGTTTCGATCAAGTTACGATGCAGATCGAAAACGTGGCTAAGATCGTGGTGAATATGCCCACCAGGTGCATTTTCCAGATAGTGATGCAGATAGTCACGGTACATGGGATGGGCACAGTTATCGATGATAGCGCGTGCGCGCTGAAGTGGGGAGAGGCCGCGCAGGTCGGCAATCCCTTGTTCAGTGATGATCACTTTCACGCTGTGTTCGCTGTGATCGACATGGCTACACATTGGCACGATAGTTGATATCTTGCCTTCTTTGGCGATCGACGGTGCCATAAAGATCGACAGGTAAGCATTGCGTTCAAAATCGCCGCTGCCGCCGATACCGTTCATCAAATTAACTCCGGCAACATGCGTTGAGTTGGCATGTCCGTAAATATCAAACTCCAGACCCACGTTCAGAGCGATAACACCAAGGCGGCGGATAATTTCCGGGTTATTGGAAATCTCCTGCGGACGTAACACAATGCGGCTGGAGAAGTAGTCCATATTGTCGTAAATCTTACGCAGTGAATCGGCAGAGATTGTCAGACTGGAGGCGCTGGCACCGGTGATTTTGCCGGTTTCCAGAAGATGAACCACCGATTCCTGTAGCACTTCCGAATACATCATAAACGGTGGAATATCCGGGTTATCTCCGAGACGTGCCATTACCGCATTATTGATGTTGCCAACCCCACTTTGCAATGGCAAAAACTCCGGTGGAATACGCCCCTGTGCCATTTCACGTAACAGAAAGGTGACTACATTGTCAGCGATTTGCTGGCACATGGGATTTTGCTTATCCAGGATATTACCTGCATCAGGTAAGTTGGTTTCCACGACCGCAACAATCTTTTTCGGATCAATGTGCACATAACGAGTACCGACGCGATCCATTGCATGGAAGATCGAAACGCTATTGCGCCGCGGTGGTGCTCCTGGAATCACAATATCTGCCAGTTCCGCAACGCGCGGATCGTGATAGTGATTGAGTTCAATGATCACTTTCTTTGCCTGCAGTAACCAGGTCGGCGCGTTACCGATCCCACTGGTCAACCAGACACGTCCATCCGGTGCGATCTCTGAAGCTTCAATTACCGCAACATCAATGTCACCGAAGAAGCCGTAGTTGACCATTTGCGCTACTTCGCTCAAATGTAGATCAACAAAACTGACCGCACCCTGATTGATCTTTTTGCGTAATCCAGATGATGTTTGATACGGAGCGCGCCACGAAACAGCGTCAGCTTCAGAGAGTACATCATCGGCGGCGGCGCTAATTGACGCTCCGGTTAGCAGGCGAATTTGGTACGGTTTTTTCGCCTCATGCTGTTCATTGGCACGACGGGCAATAGCAGCAGGCAGGGCTTTAGGTGAACCCGCAGGGGTAAAGCCGCTGAATGCCACCATATCGTTGTGCCGGATAATTTCCGCCGCTTCATCGGCGGTCATCCTTGCCCAGGTCATACTCATCCTTTACTCCTTTGTTCGCAGATCATTAATGACCGACGAAATTAGGTTTACGTTTTTCCAGGAAGGCGTTCATACCTTCCTGATAATCCTCGCTGTCATAAACCTCCCGGCGCATCCCCTGAATACGTTCAAACTCATCTGAATTCATGGTGTGTGCTTCGCCCAACACGCGCAGTTCTTCCTTGATTACCGCAATCGCCAGCGGTGCTTTTTCGGAAATGTGGTGAGCCATTTGTAAGGTGAAATCTTCCAGCTCGTTGATGTCAACAACGTGGTTGAGAATGCCAACAGCCAGCGCGCGTTGGGCTGTGATTGGCGAAGCGGTAAAAATCAGCTCTTTGACAATGTGGAAACCCGCGTCACGGGTCAGGTTGTGAATGCCGACCAGGTTATATGGGACGCCGAGGTTAACTGGCGTCATTGAGAAGGTGGAGGTGCTGGCGGCGATGATCAGATCGGAACTCATGATCATTTCAAATGCGCCTCCCCAGACGCTCCCTTCAACCATCGAAATTACCGGTTTGGGGCATTTTTGGATCATGCGGGTGATTTGGCGTAGCGGATCATCGTAGGAGAGTGGATCGCGGCCGCCTGATGGCAGTTCATGAATATCGTGACCTGCGGAGAACACTTTGGAACCACTCGGGGCACGCAGAATGATACAACGGATTTCCGGACGGTTGAGATCGCTTAATGCCTGGAGCAGGTCATCAATAAAGACTTTACTTAATGCATTGAGTTTGCGGCCATAGTTAAACTCAATTACCGCAACTTTGTTGATGGTGACAACATTAACATACTGATAAGACATAAAAATTCCTTTAATCAAAATATTGAGTCTGGATAAATTCACTGAGTTGCCGCAGGCCGGTGCGCGGCGAAAGCGTGTTGTTTTTGACTGCTAATAGCGTCTGGCGGTAATAGCGATCGAAATCTTCATTAGCGAACAGGTGGTGCAGCACTTCTTCCTCGGTTTGCTTACGCAGCCATTCCACCGATTGTTGCTGCCGCATCAGGGGCAAACGACCGCTGGCGGTAAGCGCGGTTTTGAAATCGATAATCGCGTGCCAAATCTCATCGATACCGCATTTTTCCAGTGCGCTACAGGTGAGGACTCGTGGTTGCCATTCTTCATATTTGCGACGCAGAATATGTAGGGCGCTTTCGTACATATGGCGGGCAATGGCGACATTCGTGTGGTTATCGCCATCGTCTTTGTTGATGACAACCAGATCTGCCACCTCCATTAGCCCCTTTTTAATGCCCTGGAGATCATCACCACCACCGGCAATTTGTAGTGAGATAAAACAGTCGACCATGCGGGCTACTTCCGTTTCCGACTGTCCGACGCCGACGGTTTCAACGATCACCACGTCATAACCCGCCGCTTCGCATAACAGCATTAACTCCCGTGCTCGTTGGCTGGCACCGCCCAGATGACCAGATGACGGAACCGGGCGAATAAACGCCGCATCGGCACGAGCCAGTTCGGTCATACGTGTCTTGTCACCAAGGATGCTGCCACCGGTTACCGGGCTGCTGGGATCAACGGCAATCACCGCGACCTTCAACCCCTGGCGAATTAGCTGCATGCCGAAGACTTCAAGAAAGGTACTTTTCCCCGCGCCGGGTGTACCGGTAACGCCCAGCCGCAGCGCATTTCCACAGAATGGCATGATGGCATCGAGCAACAGGTTACTTAGCGCCTGATGACGCGGATGGCGGCTTTCTACCAGCGTCATGGCTTGGGCAAGTGTGGCTCGTTCACCCTCACGTAAGCGGCGAATGTTGTCTGCTAGTGTGGTTTCGTTAATCATGATGCTGGCTAATTCGGTTCAGCACATCACGTACACTGTCGAGCATGGGAGTACCCGGGCCATAAATCGCCGCCACGCCACGCTCTTGCAGGAAGGCATAATCTTGCGGTGGAATAACGCCGCCAGCGACTACACAGATATCTTCGCGCCCCCATTTTTTAAGGGCTTCGACCAGTTCCGGGATCAGCGTTTTGTGTCCAGCCGCGAGAGAGGATGCGCCCACCACATGAACGTCGTTTTCTACCGCCAGTCTGGAGATCTCTTCTGGCGTCGAGAACATCGGGCTGAGATCAACGTCAAAACCCAGATCGGAATAGGCGCTGGCAATGACTTTCGCTCCGCGATCGTGCCCATCCTGACCCATTTTTGCGATCAGAATACGTGGGCGACGACCATTGTTGGCGAGGAACAGCTCCGTTTGCGCAACAATGGCATCAAATTCGCAGGCTGATTTTTCCGACTGGTGATAACTTTGCGCAATCACGCCGGTAACACACTGACTCGGCACCAGATAACGGTCAAAAGCGGCCTCCAGTGCATCGGAAATCTCACCCAATGTCGCGCGAACGCGTGCTGCATTAACAGCGGCAGCCAGCAGGTTTTCGTTTTGCAGCGCAGCGTTAGTCAGGGCGTTCAGCGCGGCGGTTACGGCTGCATCATCACGGGTGGCACGAATGCGTTCCAGCGAAGCAATTTGCTCGTTACGAACCATCACATTGTCGATCTCCAGTACATCGGTTTTGTCTTCGTGATCCCGTTTGTACTTGTTCACGCCAACTATCACCCGTTTGCCCTGGTCGATCAGCGATTGTTCACGCGCAGATGCTTCTTCGATCATTCGTTTTGGCAAGCCCGCTTCGATCGCTTTCGCCATGCCACCGGCTTCGTCGATCTGATCAATGATGGCTCTGGCCTGTTTCACGATCTGATCAGTTAGTGACTCAACGTAATAAGAACCGGCTAGCGGATCGACGGTGCGGCAGAGTTCTGACTCTTCCTGAATAATGATCTGAGTGTTGCGGGCAATACGTGCCGAGAAATCGGTCGGCAGACCAAGAGCTTCATCAAAAGCGTTGGTATGCAGCGACTGAGTACCGCCCAGAGTCGCGGCCAGTGCCTCAATGGTGGTGCGGATAACGTTGTTATAGGGATCTTGCTCGGTGAGACTCCAGCCGGAGGTTTGACAATGGGTACGCAGCGCCAGTGATTTCGGATCTTTGGCTCCAAATCCGCTTACCGCTTCGCTCCAGAGATAACGTGCGGCACGCAGCATGGCGATGTTCATAAACAGATCCATGCCAATACCGAAGAAGAACGACAGACGTGGGGCAAAGTCGTCAATTTTCAGACCAGCAGAGAGTGCAGCTTTGATGTACTCAATCCCATCAGCCAGGGTGAATGCCACCTGCTGCACGCAATTTGCACCCGCTTCGCCCATGTGGTAGCCGCTAATACTGATGGTATTAAAGCGCGGCATATTGCCGGAACACCAGGCGATGATATCAGCGATAATGCGCATAGACGGTTTCGGCGGGTAAATATAGGTATTGCGGCAGAGGTACTCTTTCAGGATGTCGTTCTGGATGGTGCCAGTAAGTTTATCGGGGGGAACTCCTTGCTCTTCAGCGGCCACGATATAAAACGCCAGTACTGGCAGGACTGCGCCGTTCATGGTCATTGACACCGACATTTTATCCAGTGGAATTTGGTCGAACAGCACCTTCATATCTTCTACGGTGTCTATAGCAACGCCCGCTTTTCCGACATCGCCAGCAACACGCGGATTGTCGGAGTCGTAACCGCGGTGGGTGGCGAGGTCAAAGGCAACGGAAAGACCTTTTTGCCCGGCCGCGAGGTTACGGCGATAAAAGGCGTTAGACTCTTTGGCCGTTGAGAAACCGGCATATTGGCGGATGGTCCATGGCTGGGCTGTGTACATGGTGGCGCGGGGGCCACGAACGTAGGGCGGCAAGCCAGGAAGGGTGCCTGTCACTTCCAGATTGTTGAGATCGACTTCGGTATACAGCGGCTTGATGGCGATCCCTTCCGCCGTTTGCCGTACCAGTGAGTCGACGGTTTTTTCCCGACAGCTCAACTCCTTGTTGGCAAGCTGTTGCCACTCCTGCACGTTTGACATTATTTGCTCCATAAAGCGCAATAAAATAGGGGATTTGCGCTTACGGTGAGCTTTTTAAACGGGTTTGTCGCCAGCAAAAAAAATGCATTGAGGCGTCGTTTTTTGCCGTGTGAGATTTGTCTCTTTTGTGACGTTGTTCAAAGAAGGTAAAAAGAAAGAAGGAAAATGCCTGATATGTGCTATCAGGCATTAAGTGATTGATTAATCCTGACGAAGTACTTTGTGACCATAGTCGAGCAAAGCATCAGTGACTTTACGCATCATGCGGCTTTCTGGGGCAAAGCGATGCCAGTAGAGCATTCGCCGTTGAAACAGCCCCGGTGTCAGGTCTATTAACTCGCCGCTAGCCAGTTCTTTCTCAATTTGCAGGTGTGGGATCATACAGCAGGTTGTTCCCTGGCGAGCGAGTTGAACGAAGGCTTCTGACGAGTTAACGATATGGCACGGTACGCTACCTGGCGGCAGATCGAAGTTTTGCTGCAAAAATGCCTGGTGCATATCGTCAAGATGGTCAAACGCCACCACCGGTGCCTTGAGCAGCGCGGAGCGGCTTACTCCGTTGGGGAAGTATTTCTCAGCAAACGGTTTGGAGCTGACGAACAGATAGTCAAGCGCGCCAAGTTTATCGACAAGACAGCTTGGTAGCGCCTGATGTTGAATACTCACCGCGCCGACCACTTCGCCACGACGCAGGCGCTCCTGGGTACGGGTTTCATCTTCCACCTGTAAATTCAGACGGATAGGCGAGTCAGCCAGCACAGGAGCGAGCGCCGGAAGCAGCCAGGTTGCCAGGCTGTCGGCGTTGACTGCAAGCGAAAGCAGTAGCGGGGTTGAACCGGTTTGTTCATCGCCCAGCCACTCCTCTTCCAGCAACTCAACCTGGCGAAGCAGTGCCAGCAGTTTTTGCCCTTGCTCAGTAGGCCGCGGCGGGACAGTGCGCACCAGTAACGGCTGCCCGAACATATTTTCTAGCTGCTTAATGCGCTGTGAGACGGCTGATTGCGTAATGCACAATTTCTGTGCCGCACGCTCAAATCCTCGTTCACGTATCACCGCATCCAGTGCCTGTAATGTCCTGTAGTCCGGGCGTTTCATTGCTTTAACCTACTCCTCAAATTTTCTTATGCCGAACTATGACATAATTTTGCTTTGGGTACAGAGCATTTAGCGTATGAAAAAGTAGCTATAATGGAAATTTTGGGTGGCGTTACCGTGTCTTTTTGTCTTTGTGGAGACCCGGGAAAAGTTCTGTAGAGCTTCACTTTTATCGGTGCAGCTTCAGATATGCACGCTGGTTGATAAAAGGGGTCACCCGATGCCTGCTGATATCCAGGCTTGCAGGGACGAAAGAGAATTCCCCCTATTGCCTGTTATTCATGGATGAGTTAGTCGCACGACTTGCTGACGGGGTCTGAACCGCGTTTTTTGTATATAATGCGTGTGAAATTTCATACCACAGGCGAAACGATCATGACGCAGGATGAATTGAAAAAAGCAGTAGGATGGGCGGCACTTCAGTATGTTCAGCCCGGGACCATTGTTGGTGTAGGTACAGGTTCCACCGCCGCACACTTTATTGATGCACTCGGCACGATGAAAGGTCAGATTGAAGGGGCAGTTTCCAGCTCCGATGCATCCACTGAAAAACTGAAAAGCCTTGGCATTCACGTTTTTGACCTCAATGAAGTGGACAGCCTTGGAATTTACGTCGACGGAGCAGATGAAATCAACGGCCATATGCAGATGATCAAAGGTGGCGGCGCGGCGCTGACCCGTGAAAAAATCATCGCTTCAGTCGCGAAGAAGTTTATCTGTATTGCAGATGCTTCCAAGCAGGTCGATATTCTGGGTAAATTCCCACTGCCGGTAGAAGTTATCCCGATGGCGCGTAGTGCAGTAGCTCGTCAGTTGGTGAAATTAGGCGGCCGTCCGGAATACCGTCAGGGCGTGGTGACTGATAACGGCAACGTGATCCTCGACGTTCACGGCATGGAAATTCTTGACCCGGTGGCGATGGAAAACGCAATTAACGCTATCCCTGGCGTGGTTACTGTTGGTCTGTTTGCCAACCGTGGTGCGGATGTCGCGCTGATTGGCACACCTGACGGCGTCAAAACCATTGTGAAATGATCTGACGGGGGAGTTCTCTCCCCCGTTAAAAATTTTTTTCATTGTTAAATTTGGTGACATCTGTCACGTTTTTAACCCTCTGTTACCTAACGCTCTAAACAAAGTCTTATCTCCAGCATTTTCTTCTGTTAATCAACCTTGCGTGATATTTCCTCAACATCGCGACGCAAACGTTCATATTGCCGCAATATTATTTTTTGATATGTTGAAAGGCGGATGTAAATCCACACACAACATTTCAAAGACAGGATTGGGTAAATGGCAAAGGTATCGCTGGAGAAAGACAAGATTAAGTTTCTGCTGGTAGAAGGCGTGCACCAAAAGGCGCTGGAAAGCCTTCGCGCGGCGGGTTACACCAACATCGAATTTCACAAAGGCGCGCTGGATGATGAACAATTAAAAGAATCCATCCGCGATGCCCACTTCATCGGCCTGCGATCCCGTACCCATCTGACAGAAGACGTGATCAATGCCGCAGAAAAGCTGGTCGCTATTGGTTGTTTCTGCATAGGCACAAACCAGGTTGATTTAAATGCTGCGGCAAAACGTGGGATCCCGGTATTTAACGCACCGTTTTCGAATACGCGTTCCGTTGCTGAGCTGGTGATTGGCGAACTTTTGCTGCTATTGCGCGGAGTGCCGGAGGCCAACGCTAAAGCGCACCGTGGCGTGTGGAACAAACTGGCGGCGGGTTCTTTTGAAGCTCGCGGCAAAAAGCTGGGTATCATTGGCTATGGTCATATTGGTACGCAGCTTGGCATTCTCGCGGAGTCGCTGGGGATGTATGTTTACTTCTATGATATTGAAAACAAACTGCCACTGGGCAACGCGACTCAAGTGCAACATCTTTCCGACCTGCTGAATATGAGCGACGTGGTAAGTCTGCATGTGCCAGAAAATCCGTCCACCAAAAATATGATGGGCGCGAAAGAGATTGCGCTGATGAAGCCCGGTTCGCTACTGATTAACGCCTCGCGCGGTACTGTAGTCGATATTCCGGCACTGTGTGACGCGCTGGCGAGCAAACACCTTGCTGGTGCGGCAATTGACGTATTCCCGACGGAACCGGCGACCAACAGTGATCCGTTTACCTCTCCGCTGTGCGAATTCGACAACGTCCTGCTGACGCCACACATTGGCGGTTCGACTCAGGAAGCGCAGGAGAATATCGGCCTGGAAGTTGCAGGAAAATTGATCAAGTACTCTGACAATGGCTCCACGCTTTCTGCGGTGAACTTCCCGGAAGTATCGCTGCCGTTGCACGGTGGTCGTCGTCTGATGCACATCCATGAAAACCGTCCGGGCGTGCTGACTGCGCTGAACAAAATATTTGCCGAGCAGGGCGTTAACATCGCCGCGCAGTACCTGCAAACGTCTGCTCAGATGGGCTACGTAGTTATTGATATTGAAGCCGATGAAGACGTTGCCGAAAAAGCATTGCAGGCCATGAAAGCTATTCCTGGCACCATTCGCGCCCGTTTGCTGTACTGATTCCCCTTCTCTGACAAACAACGGGCAGGTCGCTGACTTGCCCGTTTTTTTGTCCCTTTTCCCCATGCTTCTCACCACATTTGCAGGGTTGTGCAATCGCCTTTGTGAGCCTGCTCGAAGAAAGAAATCAAAGCCAGATCAATACGTTGTGTTTACTCGAAGAAGATTTACGATGGCGGTGCAGCATGGCGCTGTAACGGTAAAGCCCTCACCGAAGCGAGGGCTTAAAGGAGAAGGGGTATGATGTGACTTGTCATCATACTGATTGTACTGTTACTGATAAATTTGCCAGCTTATTAACAGTCAGTCTCAGAACCCTTACTCACTAAATTAGGTTAAAGAATAAACGATGTAAATCAGGGCGATGCAGGTGTGTCGTCCTCACCACTCCCAGACTTTTGACGGTGTAACCACCGCAGGTAGCGGAATATCCCACTCTTCGACAGGAAGTTTTTCTACTAACTGACAATCATGTGCATAACCAACTGGCTGCATTTTATAGTGCTGCCAGTTTTGCAATGTCCGATCATAAAAACCGCCACCCATTCCCAGGCGTTGACCGTTCTTATCAAAGGCTACCAGCGGCGTTATGAGGACATCTAATTGGGAAAGGGGAAGTACATCGCGCACGTCCAGTTTCGGCTCGTGGATTTTTAATCTGTTCACCACCAGTTCACTTTGCGGATGGTAATTCAGGAACAGTAAGTTACCGACACTAAAGGGATGCAAAACTGGAAGATATAGGCGCTTACCGGCATGCCAGAGCTGTTCTATGAGCGGTTGGGTGTCGAGTTCGCCATCAAATGAGAGAAAAACGGCAACCGTATGCGCCATTACAACAGGGGGGTAGTTCATCATCCGGGTTGCGGCCTGCTGACCCATTTCGCGTTGTTGCTCCGGCGTTAAGGCACGACGTCGATGCCGAATCATTTTACGGATTTCTTGTCGGGATAATGTAAGTGGAAGTTCTGGTAGTTGTGTCATGGCTGGTGCCAGATAAGAAGGGAATCTCCGAGATGCCGCCGCAGGCTGTAACCCTTGAACCCTTGGTTCAAGGTGAATGTGTCGTCGCAGTTTTAAGGCTTCTCGGACGAACCGAGCATGCTCACCAACCACGGAGCGCCACATTCTTGTGGTATGAAATATCGGCTCAGGGGACTGGCCCGCTTGCGAACATCTCAGAGAAATTTTGTCTTCACGTTTACTCTACCACAGTAAACCGAAAAGTGTCATTCAAAGTTTTGGTTCGTTTTTTCGGTGATGCGACCTTGTTCAAGTAACGCTTGTTCTATGGTCTGTTGCAGCATCCGAATACGCTGTTCCATACTTGCCGCGTAGTCACGAGTCTTCGCTTTTTCTTGCGCTAACTCATAGCTGATGTTCAATGCAGCAATGAAAACCAACTGTTCTGTATTTGTGACTCTAGTGCGTTCTTTCAGATCTTGCAACCGTTGGTTCAGATCGTCCGCAGCCTGATTCAACGCATCCCTTTGGTCAGGCGGGCAGTTCACACGCAGTGAACGGCCAAAAATTTGGATATCGACGGGTTGTGCAGACATGCCACCTTCCTGCTGATTGACTGCGCTGCCTTCGCCTTCAGACCTTTGGTCTGCGAAGGGGCGAAACTATAGCTACCCTGGTGCAATGAGACAAGCCCTTTTCTGGTTCACCAGGGTCCAAAGTGATAGCATATCATGAATCTTCCTCCCTTTGATGTCGAATGCTTATGTCTATACAGAACGAAATGCCTGGTTACAACGAGATGAACCAGTATCTGAACCAACAAGGGACAGGTCTGACCCCTGCTGAAATGCATGGTTTAATCAGCGGGATGCTTTGCGGTGGCAATGATGACAGCTCATGGCTACCGCTGCTTCATGACCTGACGAACGAAGGCATGGCTTTCGGTCATGAGCTGGCACAGGCATTGCGTAAAATGCACTCTGCTACCAGCGATGCCCTGCAAGATGACGGCTTCCTTTTTCAGCTTTATCTGCCTGATGGCGATGATGTCAGCGTTTTCGATCGCGCTGATGCACTGGCAGGCTGGGTAAATCACTTCCTGCTTGGTCTTGGCGTCACACAACCGAAGCTCGACAAAGTGACCGGTGAAACCGGTGAAGCTATTGACGATTTGCGTAACATTGCACAACTGGGCTACGACGAAGACGAAGATCAGGAAGAGCTGGAAATGTCCCTCGAAGAGATCATTGAATACGTTCGTGTTGCTGCGCTGTTATGTCACGACACCTTTACCCATCCGCAACCGACCGCGCCAGAAGTACAAAAGCCGACTCTACACTAAAAACAAAAAACGTAAGGAGAGTGTTATGAGTGAGATATCTCAGCAAGAATTTCAGCGCCGCCGCCAGGCTTTACTGGCGCAAATGCAACCTGCCAGCGCCGCGCTGATTTTCGCAGCGCCAGAAGTGACCCGTAGCGCCGACAGCGAATATCCCTATCGTCAAAACAGCGACTTCTGGTACTTCACTGGCTTTAATGAGCCAGAAGCAGTGCTGGTGCTGATTAAAAGCGATGACACTCATAACCACAGCGTTCTGTTTAACCGCGTTCGCGACCTGACGGCAGAGATCTGGTTTGGCCGTCGCCTGGGGCAAGATGCCGCACCGGAAAAACTAGGCGTTGACCGCGCACTGGCGTTCAGCGAAATCAATCAGCAACTTTATCAACTACTTAACGGTCTGGATGTGGTTTACCATGCCCAGGGCGAATATGCGTATGCTGATGAAATAGTGAACAGTGCACTGGAAAAACTGCGTAAAGGCTCGCGGCAAAATCTCACCGCTCCGGCAACGATGATCGACTGGCGCCCTGTTGTTCATGAAATGCGCCTGTTCAAATCGCCAGAAGAGATTGCCGTACTTCGCCGCGCTGGTGAAATCACCGCACTGGCGCACACTCGGGCGATGGAAAAATGCCGTCCAGGAATGTTTGAGTACCATCTGGAAGGCGAAATTCACCACGAATTTAACCGCCACGGCGCACGTTATCCTTCCTACAACACCATTGTCGGCAGCGGTGAAAATGGCTGCATTTTGCATTACACCGAAAACGAGTGTGAACTGCGCGACGGCGACCTGGTGTTGATTGACGCGGGGTGTGAATATAAAGGTTACGCTGGCGATATTACCCGCACCTTCCCGGTCAATGGCAAATTCACTCAGGCACAGCGTGAAATCTACGACATTGTGCTGGAGTCTCTTGAAACCAGTTTGCGCCTGTATCGTCCGGGAACCTCCATTCAGGAAGTCACGGGTGAAGTGGTGCGTATCATGATTAGCGGCCTGGTAAAACTGGGGATCCTGAAAGGTGACGTCGATGAACTGAACGCCCAAAATGCCCATCGTCCTTTCTTTATGCATGGCCTTAGCCACTGGTTAGGTCTGGATGTTCATGATGTGGGTGTTTATGGTCAGGATCGCTCGCGCATTCTTGAACCGGGTATGGCTTTGACCGTAGAGCCGGGGCTGTATATCGCGCCGGATGCAGATGTACCGGAACAATATCGCGGTATCGGCATTCGTATTGAAGACGATATTGTGATTACTGAAACCGGTAACGAAAACCTCACCGCCAGCGTGGTGAAAAAGCCGGAAGAAATCGAAGCATTGATGGCGGCCGCGAGAAAGCAATGAGCGTAATCATCGTCGGTGGCGGCATGGCTGGCGCGACGCTGGCGCTGGCTATTTCCCGGTTAAGTCACGGGGCGCTGCCGGTACATCTGATTGAAGCGACTGCACCGGAATCACATGTTCATCCTGGCTTTGATGGCCGAGCTATTGCGCTGGCGGCGGGCACCTGCCAGCAACTGGCGCGCATCGGCGTCTGGCAATCTCTGGCTGATTGCGCAACTGCCATCACCACTGTTCATGTCAGCGATTGCGGTCATGCTGGATTCGTCACCTTCGCCGCAGAAGATTATCAACTGGCGGCACTGGGGCAGGTTGTTGAGTTGCACAATGTCGGGCAACGGCTGTTTACATTGTTGCGCAAAGCGCCTGGCGTGACGCTGCACTGTCCGGATCGCGTTGCTAACGTTTCTCGTACTCAGGATAACGTTGCCGTAACGCTGGAGAGTGGCGAGACGCTGACGGGGCGTGTGCTGGTTGCGGCTGATGGTACGCATTCAGCATTAGCGACCACCTGCGGCGTTGACTGGCAGCAAGAGCCTTACGAACAACTGGCTGTGATTGCTAATGTTGCTACCTCTGTTGCGCATGAAGGCCGTGCTTTTGAGCGCTTTACGCAATATGGCCCGCTGGCGATGTTGCCGATGTCTGGCGGACGTTGTTCGCTGGTCTGGTGTCACCCGCTGGAACGGGGCGATGAGGTCATGGCGTGGAGCGACGAGACGTTTTGCCGTGAACTCCAGTCCGCTTTTGGCTGGCGTCTGGGGCAAATTACCCACGCCGGTAAACGCAGTGCTTATCCGCTGGCGTTAACCCGCGCCGCTAAACCCATTACCCATCGCACCGTGCTGGTGGGTAATGCAGCGCAAACCCTGCATCCGATTGCCGGACAAGGATTTAACCTCGGTATGCGTGATGTTATGAGCCTTGCAGAAACCCTGACTCAGGCGCAAGAACGTGGTGAAGACATTGGTGATTACGGCGTATTGTGCCGCTACCAGCAGCGTCGGCAGAGCGATCGCGAAGCGACTATCGGCGTTACGGACAGTCTGGTGCATCTTTTTGCCAACCGTTGGGTGCCGCTGGTTGTCGGGCGCAACCTCGGGCTGATGGCGATGGAATTATTCACTCCGGCACGCGATGTGCTGACGCAGCGCACCCTCGGTTGGGTGGCGCGTTGAAGGCGGTTTTAAGGAATAAACAATGCAAAGTGTTGATGTAGCCATTGTTGGCGGCGGCATGGTGGGGCTGGCGGTTGCCTGCGGCTTACAGGGGAGCGGCTTACGCGTCGCCGTACTGGAACAGCGTGTACCGGAACCTCTGGCGGCGGATGCACCACCACAACTGCGCGTTTCGGCTATCAATGCCGCCAGCGAAAAATTACTTACCCGTCTTGGCATCTGGCAGGACATTCTCTCCCGTAGAGCCAGTTGCTATCACGGTATGGAAGTGTGGGATAAAGACAGTTTTGGTCACATCTCTTTTGACGATCAAAGCATGGGCTATAGCCATCTTGGGCATATTGTTGAAAACGCAGTGATTCACTACGCGCTGTGGAACAAAGCGCAACAGTCGTCAGATATCACCCTGTTTGCCCCTGCAGAATTACAGCAGGTCGCCTGGGGGGAAAACGAAACCTTCCTGACGCTGAAAGACGGCAGCATGTTAACGGCGCGTCTGGTGATTGGCGCGGACGGGGCAAATTCCTGGTTGCGCAACAAAGCCGATATCCCGCTGACTTTCTGGGATTATCAGCATCACGCGCTGGTAGCGACCATTCGTACTGAAGAACCACATGAAGCGGTGGCGCGCCAGGTTTTCCACGGTGAAGGCATTCTGGCTTTTTTGCCGCTGAGCGATCCGCATCTTTGCTCGATTGTCTGGTCATTACCTCCTCAGGAGGCGCAGCGGATGCAGCAGGCGAGCGAAGATGAATTTAATCGCGCATTAAATATCGCTTTTGATAATCGCCTGGGCTTATGCAAGGTTGAGAGCGAGCGTCAGGTGTTCCCGTTGACGGGGCGTTATGCCCGCCAGTTTGCCGCTCACCGCCTGGCGTTGGTGGGCGACGCCGCGCATACCATTCACCCGCTGGCGGGGCAGGGGGTGAATCTCGGCTTTATGGATGCCGCAGAGCTGATTGCCGAACTGAAACGTCTGCACCGTCAGGGCAAAGACATCGGGCAGTACATTTACTTGCGTCGCTATGAACGCAGCCGCAAGCACAGTGCGGCGCTGATGCTGGCAAGTATGCAAGGATTCCGCGATCTCTTTTCCGGAGCTAATCCGGCGAAAAAACTGCTGCGCGATATTGGTTTGAAACTGGCCGACACGCTGCCTGGCGTTAAGCCGCAGCTTATTCGTCAGGCAATGGGGTTAAATGATTTGCCTGAATGGTTGCGTTAAAAATTTCTCCTCTGTTGTTTATTTGATACCCATCACACTTTAATCTCCCGGTTTTTCTGTCGGGAGATTTTCCTCATTTGAAATAAACTAATTTCACCTTCAATTTCGCATTATATTTTCTAATGTTACGATTTTTTGATTTAGTGATTTTTGACATATTTTCAGTTCTTAATATTGCTTTGCCCAAATTCAATTTCTTAATGCATTGTGTTTATATAAAAATAAAATCAACTTTTGGTTTTTTATTCTGTTGAGATTTTTGCGTTTTTTAACCATAAGCTAATGTGATGATCAATTTTACCTTATGGTTAACCGTCTATTTCGGTGGTAAGTTCAGAGAAAAGAGAACGATTGCGTTGGGGACCGGGAGTGGCTCCGATGCTGGGTTTCGTGGTGATAATTTCACTGTGAAAAAGTTGTCAGCCCCGCTTATTCAATGAGGACAAGATGGCACAACAGACTCCTTTGTACGAACAACACACGCTTTGCGGCGCACGCATGGTGGATTTCCATGGCTGGATGATGCCGCTGCATTACGGTTCGCAAATCGACGAACATCATGCGGTACGAACCGATGCCGGAATGTTTGATGTGTCGCATATGACCATCGTCGATCTCCGCGGCAGCCGCACCCGGGAGTTTCTGCGTTATCTGCTGGCGAACGATGTGGCGAAGCTCACCAAAAGTGGCAAAGCGCTCTACTCCGGGATGTTGAATGCCTCTGGCGGAGTGATAGATGACCTGATCGTTTACTACTTCACTGAAGATTTCTTCCGCCTCGTTGTTAACTCCGCCACCCGCGAAAAAGACCTCTCCTGGATAACCCAACACGCTGAACCCTTCGGCATTGAAATTACCGTTCGTGATGACCTTTCCATGATTGCCGTACAAGGGCCGAATGCTCAGGTAAAAGCTGCCACACTGTTTAATGACGCCCAGCGTCAGGCGGTGGAAGGCATGAAGCCGTTCTTTGGCGTGCAGGCGGGCGATCTGTTTATTGCCACCACCGGTTATACCGGCGAAGCGGGCTATGAAATTGCGCTGCCAAATGAAAAAGCAGCAGATTTCTGGCGTGCGCTGGTGGAAGCGGGCGTTAAGCCATGCGGTCTGGGTGCGCGTGATACGCTGCGTCTGGAAGCGGGCATGAATCTTTATGGTCAGGAGATGGACGAAACCATCTCACCGCTGGCAGCCAACATGGGCTGGACCATCGCCTGGGAACCGACTGACCGTGACTTCATCGGTCGTGAAGCCCTGGAAGTGCAGCGTGAACATGGCACAGAGAAACTGGTTGGTCTGGTGATGACCGAAAAAGGTGTGCTGCGTAATGAACTGCCGGTGCGTTTTACCGACGCGCAGGGTAATCAGCATGAAGGCATTATTACCAGCGGGACTTTCTCCCCAACGCTGGGTTACAGCATTGCGCTGGCGCGTGTGCCGGAAGGCATTGGCGAAACGGCGATTGTGCAAATTCGCAACCGTGAAATGCCGGTAAAAGTGACTAAACCTGTTTTTGTGCGTAACGGCAAAGCCGTCGCGTGATTTACTTTTTTGGAGATTGATTGATGAGCAACGTACCAGCAGAACTGAAATACAGCAAAGAACACGAATGGCTGCGTAAAGAAGCTGACGGCACTTACACCGTTGGCATCACCGAGCATGCTCAGGAACTGTTAGGCGATATGGTGTTTGTTGACCTGCCGGAAGTGGGCGCAACGGTAAGCGCGGGCGATGACTGCGCGGTTGCCGAATCAGTAAAAGCGGCGTCAGACATTTATGCGCCAGTAAGTGGTGAAATCGTAGCGGTGAACGACGCACTGAGCGACTCCCCGGAGCTGGTAAACAGCGAGCCATACACTGGCGGCTGGATCTTTAAAATCAAAGCCAGCGATGAAAGCGAACTGGAATCACTGCTGGACGCCACCGCATACGAAGCATTGTTAGAAGACGAGTAACAGCTTTATCCCTCTTCTTTGGGAGAGGGGCAGGGTGAGGAAAATTTACGCCTCACCCTTACTCTCTTCGCAAGAAGGGAGGTTCACAATTCACTGCACGTTTCAGGAACCATCGCTCATGACACAGACGTTAAGCCAGCTTGAAAACAGCGGCGCTTTTATTGAACGCCATATCGGACCGGACGCCGCGCAACAGCAAGAAATGCTGAATGCCGTTGGCGCACAATCGTTAAACGCGCTGATCGGCCAGATTGTGCCGAAAGATATTCAGCTTGCGACCCCGCCGCAGGTTGGCGCACCGGCGACCGAATACGCCGCGCTGGCGGAACTCAAGGCTATTGCCAGTCGCAATAAACGCTTCACGTCTTACATCGGCATGGGTTACACCGCCGTGCAGTTGCCGCCGGTTATTCTGCGCAACATGCTGGAAAATCCGGGCTGGTATACCGCGTATACCCCGTATCAGCCTGAAGTCTCCCAGGGCCGCCTCGAAGCCCTGCTCAACTTCCAGCAGGTAACGTTGGATCTGACCGGGCTGGATATGGCTTCGGCGTCTCTGCTGGACGAAGCTACTGCTGCCGCTGAAGCAATGGCGATGGCTAAACGCGTCAGCAAACTGAAAAATGCCAATCGCTTCTTCGTTGCTTCTGACGTTCATCCGCAAACGCTGGATGTGGTTCGCACCCGTGCAGAAACCTTTGGTTTTGAAGTGATTGTCGATGACGCGCAAAAAGTGCTCGATCATCAGGAAGTGTTCGGCGTGCTGTTACAGCAGGTTGGCACTACCGGTGAAATCCACGATTACACAACGCTTATCAGCGAACTGAAATCACGCAAAATTGTGGTCAGTGTTGCCGCTGACATTATGGCACTGGTGCTGCTTACTGCACCGGGCAAACAGGGCGCGGATATTGTCTTTGGTTCGGCGCAACGCTTCGGTGTGCCGATGGGCTACGGTGGCCCGCACGCGGCCTTCTTTGCGGCGAAAGATGAATATAAACGTTCTATGCCGGGCCGTATTATTGGTGTATCGAAAGATGCCGCGGGCAATACCGCGCTGCGCATGGCGATGCAGACTCGCGAACAACATATTCGCCGCGAGAAAGCGAACTCCAACATTTGTACTTCCCAGGTACTGCTGGCAAACATTGCCAGCCTGTATGCCGTTTATCACGGTCCGGTTGGCCTGAAACGCATCGCTAACCGCATTCATCGTCTGACCGATATTCTGGCTGCTGGCCTGCAACAAAAAGGTCTGAAGCTGCGCCATGCGTACTATTTCGACACGTTGTGTGTAGACGTAGCCGACAAAGCAGGCGTGCTGGCGCGTGCCGAAGCGGCTGAAATCAACCTGCGTAGCGACATTCTGAACGCCGTGGGGATCACCCTTGATGAAACCACGACGCGCGAAAACGTGATGCAGCTTTTCAGCGTGCTGCTGGGCGATAATCACGGGCTGGATATCGACACGCTGGACAAAGACGTGGCTCACGACAGCCGCTCTATCCAGCCTGTAATGTTGCGCGACGATGAAATCCTGACGCACCCGGTATTTAATCGCTACCACAGCGAAACCGAAATGATGCGCTATATGCATTCGCTGGAGCGTAAAGATCTGGCGCTGAATCAGGCGATGATCCCGCTGGGTTCCTGCACCATGAAACTGAACGCCGCCGCCGAGATGATCCCGATCACCTGGCCGGAGTTTGCTGAACTGCACCCGTTCTGCCCACCGGAGCAGGCCGAAGGTTATCAGCAGATGATTGCGCAACTGGCTGACTGGCTGGTCAAACTGACTGGTTATGACACCGTCTGTATGCAGCCGAACTCCGGTGCTCAGGGCGAATACGCGGGCCTGCTGGCGATTCGTCATTACCATGAAAGCCGCAACGAAGGGCATCGTGATATCTGCCTGATCCCGGCATCTGCCCACGGGACTAACCCAGCTTCTGCGCATATGGCGGGAATGCAGGTGGTGGTCGTGGCATGTGATAAAAACGGCAATATCGATTTGACTGACCTGCGCGCGAAAGCGGAACAGGCTGGCGATAATCTCTCCTGCATCATGGTGACTTATCCATCCACCCACGGTGTGTACGAAGAAACAATCCGTGAAGTGTGTGAAATCGTGCATCAGTTTGGCGGTCAGGTTTACCTTGATGGCGCAAACATGAACGCCCAGGTCGGCATCACTTCACCGGGCTTTATTGGTGCGGACGTTTCGCACCTCAACCTGCATAAAACTTTCTGTATTCCGCACGGCGGTGGCGGCCCGGGTATGGGGCCGATCGGCGTGAAATCACATCTGGCACCGTTTGTGCCGGGTCATAGCGTGGTACAAATCGAAGGCATGTTAACCCGTCAGGGCGCGGTTTCTGCGGCACCGTTCGGTAGTGCATCCATTCTGCCAATCAGTTGGATGTACATTCGCATGATGGGCGCAGAAGGGCTTAAAAAAGCAAGCCAGGTAGCAATTCTTAACGCCAACTATATTGCCAGCCGCCTGCAGGATGCCTTCCCGGTGCTGTATACCGGTCGCGATGGTCGCGTGGCGCACGAATGTATTCTCGATATTCGTCCGCTGAAAGAAGAAACCGGCATCAGCGAGCTGGATATAGCCAAACGTCTGATCGACTACGGTTTCCACGCGCCGACAATGTCATTCCCGGTTGCGGGGACGCTGATGGTGGAACCGACTGAATCCGAAAGCAAAGTGGAACTGGATCGCTTTATTGACGCGATGCTGGCTATCCGTGCGGAAATTGACCAGGTGAAAGCCGGAGTCTGGCCGCTGGAAGATAACCCGTTGGTAAACGCGCCGCACATTCAGAACGAACTGGTTGCTGAGTGGGGGCATCCGTACAGCCGTGAAATTGCGGTGTTCCCGGCAGGCGTGGCAGACAAATACTGGCCGACGGTGAAACGTCTGGACGATGTTTACGGTGACCGTAACCTGTTCTGTTCCTGCGTACCGATTAGCGAATACCAGTAATTAACTGATTTGACTATCTTCTAAAGGCGCTTCGGCGCCTTTTTAGTTTGTTAATAAGGTGCGCTTTGTGTGTCGGATGAAGCGTAAATACAAAATCTTGGAGTTCAATATATGACAGGAGCTCCAGGCCTGATGAGCGGGGCGCATCAGGCACATCGGCTAATTAAAGTTTCTCGCCGTTGCTGGCGATCACCTCTTTGTACCAGTTAAAGCTCTTCTTACGTGAACGCGACATATCACCAGTACCGTCGTCATGCTTATTCACATAGATAAAACCGTAGCGTTTGCTGTACTGCCCGGTGGTGAATGATACGCAGTCGATGCAGCCCCACGGCGTGTAGCCCATCAGATCGACGCCATCGTAAGTCACCGCTTTTTTCATCTCTTCAATGTGGGCGCGCAGGTAATCAATGCGGTAGTCATCGTTGATGCTGCCGTCCTCTTCTACTTTATCGTAAGCGCCAAAACCGTTTTCGACGATAAATAGAGGCTTCTGATAACGCTCATACAGTTCGCAGAGCGCGTAACGCAGACCCACCGGATCAATCTGCCAGCCCCAGTCAGAGGCTTTCACATATGGGTTCGGCACGCTGCCTTCGAAACCAGAAATCGCATCACCGGTGCCGCCTTCGGCTTTTACCGCGTTGGTCATGTAATAGCTGAAGCCGAGATAATCGCAGGTGCCTTCGCGCAGTACATTCAGATCGCCATCTTCCATTTTGATGTTAAATCCGCGACGCTCCCACTCGTTCAACACATAGGACGGGTAATAGCCGCGCAGTTGCACATCGGTAAAGACATAACGTTCGCGCATCGATTCCTGGGCGAACATCACATCGTCCGGGTTACAGGAGTAAGGATAAAGTGGCACCATTGCCAGCATACAACCGACTTTCATCTCCGGGTTGATGCGACGTGCCGCTTTCACCGCCAGGGCGCTGGCAACAAACTGATGATGCAGCACCTGGTACATCGTCTCTTCTGGATTTTCATGTTCGGTATAAACCACGCCAGAGCAGCAATAGCCAAACAGCGGTGCGCGCCAGTTACGCTGGTTGTTAATCTCGTTGAAGGTCATCCAGTATTTGACTTTGTGCTTATAGCGTTCAAACACCACTTCAGCAAAACGTACAAAGAAATCAACCACCTTACGGTTGGTCCAACTGCCGTATTGCTGCACCAGATGTAGCGGCATTTCAAAGTGAGAAAGGGTGATCACCGGTTCAATGTTGTATTTCAGCAGTTCATCGAACAGGGCGTCGTAAAACTTCAGCCCTTCTTCATTAGGCTGGGCTTCATCGCCTTTCGGGAAAATGCGCGTCCAGGCGATGGAAGTACGAAAACATTTGAAGCCCATTTCGGCAAACAGCTTGATGTCTTCCTTATAGTGACCATAAAAATCTACCGCTTCATGGTTCGGATAGTATTTGCCTGGCAAGACTTCTTTGGTGATTTCGCGCGGTACGCCGTGTGCGCCGCCGGTCAGAACGTCACAAATGCTTGGCCCTTTGCCGCCTTTGTTCCAGCCGCCTTCGACCTGATGGGCGGCAACTGCGCCGCCCCATAAGAAATCTTTCGGTAAGGTGAGTTTTTTCACTATCATAGGCTCCAAATGAGTCAATTCTTACAGGAAATATTACCATGCAGCCAAACGACATCACTTTTTTTCAACGTTTCCAGGATGACATTCTGGCTGGGCGTAAAACCATCACCATCCGTGACGAATCTGAATCGCACTTTAAAACGGGCGATGTACTTCGCGTCGGGCGCTTTGAAGATGATGGCTATTTTTGCACTATTGAAGTCACCGCAACTTCAACAGTGACGCTGGATACTCTCACAGAAAAACATGCGCAACAGGAAAATATGACTCTGGCTGAACTGAAAAAGGTCATTGCTGACATCTATCCCGGTCAGACGCAGTTTTATGTAATTGAATTTAAATGCCTTTAAGTTGAACTAACGCCTGTTAGCTGAAACTTTATATTTAATTTCATGATTTTTCGGAGATTACTCTCAAATCAGAATTTATTTTAGCTAACAGGTGTTCACTGGAACTATTCTCAGTTACGCTGGAGTTGCAATCACGCGCGTGGACGTTCTCCGGAGTAAGTTATGGTTCAGAAGCCCCTCTCTAAACAGGAATATTCGCTGACAGAGGAAATTGCCAATAGTGTCAGTCATGGTATCGGACTGGTGTTTGGCATTGTCGGGCTGGTGTTACTACTGGTTCAGGCTGTTGATCTCAACGCCAGCGCCACGGCGATAACCAGTTATAGCCTCTATGGCGGTAGTATGATCCTGCTGTTTCTGGCCTCGACGCTGTATCACGCTATTCCCCATCAACGGGCAAAAATGTGGCTGAAGAAATTTGACCACTGCGCCATTTATCTGTTGATTGCCGGAACTTACACACCTTTTTTGCTGGTGGGGCTGGATTCACCGCTGGCGCGCGGGCTGATGATTGTTATCTGGAGCATGGCGCTGCTGGGGATTCTGTTCAAGCTGACCATCGCGCACCGATTTAAAATATTATCGCTGGTGACCTATCTGGCTATGGGCTGGTTGTCGCTGGTGGTTATTTATGAAATGGCAGTGAAGCTCGCGGCGGGCAGCGTTACCTTACTGGCGGTAGGCGGCGTGGTTTACTCGCTTGGCGTAATTTTCTACGTCTGCAAACGCATCCCATACAACCATGCCATCTGGCACGGATTTGTGCTCGGCGGCAGCGTGTGCCATTTCCTGGCGATCTATTTGTATATTGGGCAGGCGTAATTGGCGCACAACCGCCGGATACAGCGAAAACGCCTTATCCGGCTTACGGGTAGCGTGCCCATTGTGAAAACAGATACCCACTCCCATGCCTGATAAGACGTGTCAGCGCCGCATCAGGCAATAGATGCCAGGAGCGATACAGAGATTTACTCTTCCAGCGAATAAGGTAGCGGCTCGATATGCAGCGTATTCGCATCGTCACGAACGCGGAAGATGCTGTCCGGCTCCATATCGTTATTCATGACTACCTGAACCACGACATGACCATCGTCCAGTTTTACCGCCGCCAGTACGGTTCCGGTACGACGCCAGTTCTCGCCCATTTTCAGTTCTAAGTCTTCACCCACTTCCGGCACACGACTGGCACTACCCGCCAGCAACCAGAGTGCACGTTTGTTGGCACCGCGGAATTTAGCTCGTGCCACCATCTCTTGTCCGGTGTAGCAACCCTTCTTAAAGCTGATCCCACCCAGCGCCTGAATATTCGTCGCTTGTGGGATAAACTGCCCACTGTTGGCCGCGTCAATCACCGGGAAACCCGCTTCAATATTCAACGCCAGCCACTGTTGGCTATTGTTCAACTCCGCTTCACCGCGAAGTTTATCGGTCAGCATATTGGCGGTGGCTTCATCGGTGACGATCAGAAAACGCTCTGCCGGATGTTCAAACCAAAGTAGGGTTGTCGCGCCTTCTCTGACTACCTGTTTTTCCTGAGTCGGCAGCTCACTGAAAAGATTCGCTAACGCGGCGCGCGCCTGGAACCCGGCAACACCGAGCAGTACACGTTCATCGTCCGGGACGATAGTCACTTTAGAGAAGACCGCATATTTTTTCAGTTCGGTAAGCTGGTTGTCGCGCACGCTGCGACGTTCAATCCAGGCAAAACCGTCGCCGTCGCGGAACAGACGTAAATTGCTCCACATCTTACCTTTGGCATCGCAGTGCGCGGCAAGCAGATGCTGGTCTTCGGTCATCTGGCTGACATCTGCCGTTACCTGGCCCTGCATATATTTTTCGCTATCTGCGCCGGTAATGGTGGCAAGCGCCCAATCATCAAGCGTCATCAACGTCAGCGGTAAACGGGCAGAAGCCGTGGGCTGACGGGGAGGAAAAGGTGTAAAAGCCATAATGGAGTCCTGTTTTACAAACGGCGTAATTAATGACTAATGGTAAAAGAGCTATGGGGCATTGCAAGTGCTTTCACTACGCGATCCGTGCCTTCTGATTCGCTTTGCGAGATGACTTCCAAAAAAATGAAGCCATTGAATTGTTGTGGATTAATTTCGCGATCGCGATTGTGTTTACCGATATTCCCGCAAAAGAAGTCGAAAAACACGTTACAATATCCTGGTACTGGATTTTCGTGAGACAGGAAGAAAATGGATATTAACAACAAAGCCCGCATTCATTGGGCATGCCGCCGCGGTATGCGTGAACTCGATATTTCAATCATGCCGTTTTTCGAACATGAGTACGACAGCTTAAGCGATGACGAAAAACGCATCTTTATTCGTCTGCTGGAATGCGACGATCCGGACCTGTTCAACTGGCTGATGAATCATGGTAAACCTGCCGATGCAGAACTGGAAATGATGGTCAGACTCATTCAGACACGGAACCGGGATCGTGGTCCTGTGGCAATCTGAATTACGCGTCTCCTGGCGCGCGCAGTGGCTTTCCCTGCTGATTCATGGGCTGGTTGCCGCAGTTATTTTACTCATGCCATGGCCACTTAGTTACACCCCGCTATGGCTGGTGTTGCTTTCGCTGGTGGTGTTTGATTGCGTTCGCAGCCAGCGACGCATTAATTCCCGTCAGGGAGAGATTCGCCTGCTGATGGATGGGCGTTTACGTTGGCAAGGACAGGAATGGAGCATCGTCAAAACGCCGTGGATGATTAAAAGCGGCATGATGTTACGTTTACGTTCTGATAGCGGCAAACGTCAGCATTTGTGGCTGGCAGCAGACAGCATGGACGAAGCCGAATGGCGTGATTTACGGCGAATTTTGTTACAGCAAGAGATACGATGACGGCGAAGCAAATACGCTAAGCCGTCAGGGAAATCAGGCGTAGTGTTCCGCCATTTCATTAAGAATTTGCTCGCACCAGCTCTGAATACGCTCATCGCTGAGGTCATACTGGTTGGTTTCATCCAGCGCCAGGCCGACAAACAGTTGTCCGTCAGCAATAACGGGTTTCGGGCTGGTGAATTCATATCCTTCCGTTGGCCAGTAACCGACGAACTTCACGCCTTTGGTTGAGAGTTTGTCATGCAGCATTCCGAGCGCATCGAGGAACCACTCGCCATACCCGAGTTGATCGCCCAGCCCATACAGCGCAACAATTTTACCTTCGAGGTTCAGGTCGTCGAGCTGATCCCAGACGGCCTCCCAATCCTCCTGGATTTCACCAAAATCCCAGGTCGGAATTCCCAGAATGAGCACATCGTATTGCTCCATTAATTTAGGGGAGTCGTCCTTGAGGTTATGTAAGGTCACCAGTTCTGGACCGATAATATCGCGGATTTTTTCCGCCGCCATTTCGGTGTAACAGGTGCTGGAACCGTAAAAAAGACCCATATTCATAACGTAAGCTTCTCGATTCTGCTGTGGCTTTTGCGGCTAGTGTATCAGAATCGTTTTAGTCACGGCACAATAAGGCATAATGCATCAAACGAGAAATGTAAGGGGCGCAAGTGAAACAAGATTTGGCACGCATCGAGCAATTTCTTGATGCCCTGTGGCTGGAAAAAAATCTGGCAGAAAATACGTTGAACGCATATCGCCGCGATCTGTCAATGATGGTGGAGTGGTTGCATCATCGTGGGCTAACGCTGGCAACGGCGCAAAGCGGTGACTTACAGGCATTATTGGCAGAACGGCTGGAGGGGGGGTATAAAGCCACCAGTTCAGCCCGTTTATTGAGTGCGGTGCGCCGATTGTTCCAGTATCTTTACCGCGAAAAGTTTCGTGAAGACGATCCCAGTGCGCATCTTGCTTCACCGAAATTACCCCAGCGCTTACCGAAAGATTTAAGTGAAGCGCAGGTCGAAAGGTTATTGCAGGCACCGCTGGTGGATCAGCCACTGGAACTGCGTGACAAAGCGATGCTCGAAGTGTTGTATGCTACCGGGTTGCGCGTTTCTGAACTTGTCGGTCTGACGATGAGTGATATCAGCTTGCGTCAGGGGGTGGTGCGGGTAATAGGTAAAGGCAACAAAGAGCGACTGGTGCCGTTAGGTGAAGAGGCGGTCTACTGGCTGGAAACCTATCTGGAACATGGGCGACCGTGGTTGTTAAACGGTGTGTCGATTGACGTACTGTTTCCCAGCCAGCGCGCGCAGCAAATGACGCGGCAGACTTTCTGGCATCGCATTAAACACTATGCTGTGCTGGCGGGGATCGACAGCGAAAAGTTATCGCCGCACGTGCTGCGTCACGCCTTTGCCACCCATTTGTTAAATCATGGTGCGGATTTACGTGTGGTGCAGATGTTGCTGGGTCACAGTGATCTCTCCACGACTCAAATTTATACGCATGTCGCCACTGAGCGTCTGCGGCAACTTCATCAACAGCATCACCCGCGGGCGTGATAGCTGAAAAGAACAGGATGATTTATGAAGAAAGGTTTTATGTTGTTTACTTTGTTGGCGACGTTTTCTGGCTTTGTTCAGGCGGATGACGCGGCAATACAACAAACGTTAGCTAAAATGGGCATCAAAAGCAGCGATATTCAGCCCGCGCCCGTTGCTGGTATGAAAACAGTGCTAACTAACAGCGGCGTGCTGTATATCACCGATGACGGTAAACACATCATTCAGGGGCCAATGTATGATGTTAGCGGCGTGGCACCGGTCAACGTCACCAACCAGATGCTGTTAAAGCAACTGAATGCGCTGGAAAAAGAAATGATTATCTACAAAGCGCCGCAAGAAAAGCACGTCATCACCGTGTTTACCGACATTACCTGCGGTTACTGCCACAAACTGCATGAGCAGATGGCTGACTACAACGCGCTGGGGATCACCGTGCGTTATCTCGCGTTCCCGCGTCAGGGGCTGGAAAGCCAGGCGGAGCAACAAATGAAAGCCATTTGGTGTGCAAAAGATAAAAACAAAGCCTTTGATGACGTAATGGCAGGCAAAGCCGTTACTCCGGCAAGTTGCGATATCGATATTGCCGACCATTACGCACTTGGCGTACAGCTTGGTGTTAGTGGTACTCCGGCGGTTGTGCTGAATAACGGTACTCTGGTGCCGGGCTACCAGCCGCCGAAAGAGATGAAAGCATTCCTCGACGAACATCAAAAAATGACCAGCGGTAAATAATTCGCGTGAAACAACAGATACAACTTCGTCGTCGTGAAGTCGACGAAACGGCAGACTTGCCCGCTGACCTGCCCCCCTTGCTGCGCCGTTTATACGCCAGTCGGGGCGTGCGCAGCGCGCAGGAACTGGAGCGCAGTGTTAAAGGTATGTTGCCCTGGCAGCAACTGAGCGGTGTCGAAAAGGCTGTTGAGATCCTTTACAACGCTTTTCGTGAAGGAACGCGGATTATTGTGGTCGGGGATTTCGACGCCGACGGAGCCACCAGCACAGCCCTTAGCGTGCTGGCGATGCGTTCTCTCGGCTGTGACAACATCGACTATCTGGTGCCAAACCGTTTTGAAGACGGTTATGGTTTAAGTCCGGAAGTGGTCGATCAAGCTTATGCGCGTGGTGCGCAGTTGATTGTAACGGTTGATAACGGTATTTCTTCCCACGCAGGTGTTGAACACGCTCGCTCGCTGGGCATTCCGGTTATTGTTACCGATCACCATTTACCCGGCGAAACGTTACCCGCGGCGGAAGCCATTATTAATCCCAATTTGCGTGACTGCGAGTTCCCGTCAAAATCACTGGCAGGCGTTGGTGTGGCCTTTTATCTGATGCTGGCGTTACGCACCTTTTTGCGTGATCAGGGATGGTTTGATGAGCGTGGCATCGCAATCCCCAATTTGGCGGAATTGCTGGATCTGGTCGCTCTGGGGACTGTGGCGGATGTTGTGCCACTGGACGCCAATAACCGCATCCTGACCTGGCAAGGGATGAGCCGTATTCGTGCCGGGAAGTGCCGACCGGGGATTAAAGCTCTGCTGGAAGTGGCAAATCGCGATCCGCAAAAACTCGCTGCCAGCGATTTAGGTTTTGCGCTGGGGCCGCGTCTCAATGCTGCCGGGCGACTGGATGATATGTCCGTTGGCGTGGCGTTGCTGCTTTGCGACAACATCGGTGAAGCGCGCGTTCTGGCCAATGAGCTTGATGCGTTAAACCAGACACGTAAAGAGATCGAACAGGGAATGCAGGTCGAAGCATTGGCCCTGTGTGAGCAACTGGAGCGTAGCCGCGATACACTGCCCGGCGGGCTGGCAATGTATCACCCTGAATGGCATCAGGGCGTCGTTGGTATTCTGGCTTCGCGCATCAAAGAGCGTTTTCATCGTCCGGTTATCGCCTTTGCGCCTGCAGGTGATGGTACGCTGAAAGGTTCCGGTCGCTCCATTCAGGGACTGCATATGCGCGATGCGCTGGAGCGGTTAGACACGCTCTACCCTGGCATGATGCTCAAGTTTGGCGGTCATGCGATGGCGGCAGGATTGTCGCTGGAAGAGGATAAATTTGAACTCTTTCAGCAACGCTTTGGCGAGCTGGTTACCGAGTGGCTTGATCCTTCTTTATTGCAAGGCGAAGTTGTGTCAGACGGCCCGTTAAGTGCAGCGGAGATGACAATGGAAGTCGCGCAACTGCTGCGTGATGCCGGTCCGTGGGGGCAGATGTTCCCGGAACCGCTGTTTGACGGCCATTTCCGCCTGCTGCAACAGCGCCTGGTGGGGGAGCGCCATCTGAAGGTTATGGTTGAACCGGTCGGCGGCGGCCCGCTACTGGATGGTATTGCGTTTAACGTTGATACGGCTCTTTGGCCAGATAACGGCGTGCGCGAAGTGCAACTGGCTTACAAACTGGATATCAACGAGTTTCGCGGCAACCGCAATCTACAGATTATCATCGACAATATCTGGCCAATTTAGCGTCATCTTCTCTATAAAAAAGAGTGTGGATTGGGTACAATCCCGCTCTTATCACCGCATTTTGACTAGCTCAATAAAAGAAATCAGACCATGTTTGAAATTAATCCGGTAAAGAATCGCATTCAGGACCTCACGGAACGCTCCGACGTTCTTAGGGGGTATCTTTGACTACGACGCCAAGAAAGAGCGTCTGGAAGAAGTAAACGCCGAGCTGGAACAGCCGGATGTCTGGAACGAGCCTGAGCGTGCGCAGGCGCTGGGTAAAGAGCGTTCCTCCCTCGAGGCTGTTGTCGATACTCTCGACCAAATGAAACAAGGGCTGGAAGATGTTTCCGGTCTGCTGGAACTGGCAGTAGAAGCCGACGACGAAGAAACCTTTAACGAAGCCGTTGCTGAACTCGACGCCCTGGAAGAAAAACTGGCGCAGCTTGAGTTCCGCCGCATGTTCTCCGGCGAATATGACAGCGCCGATTGCTACCTCGATATCCAGGCGGGCTCCGGCGGCACAGAAGCGCAGGATTGGGCGAGCATGCTTGAGCGTATGTATCTGCGCTGGGCAGAATCACGTGGTTTTAAAACTGAAATTATCGAAGAGTCGGAAGGTGAAGTGGCGGGTATTAAATCCGTGACTATCAAGATCTCCGGTGATTACGCTTACGGTTGGCTGCGCACAGAAACCGGCGTTCACCGTCTGGTGCGTAAGAGCCCGTTTGACTCCGGTGGCCGTCGCCACACGTCCTTTAGTTCCGCATTTGTTTATCCAGAAGTAGATGACGATATTGATATCGAAATCAACCCAGCGGATCTGCGCATTGATGTTTATCGCGCATCCGGTGCGGGCGGTCAGCACGTTAACCGTACCGAATCTGCGGTGCGTATTACCCACATCCCGACAGGGATTGTGACTCAGTGCCAGAACGACCGTTCCCAGCACAAGAACAAAGACCAGGCCATGAAGCAGATGAAAGCGAAGCTTTATGAGCTGGAGATGCAGAAGAAGAACGCTGAGAAACAGGCGATGGAAGACAATAAATCTGACATCGGCTGGGGCAGCCAGATTCGTTCTTATGTCCTTGATGACTCCCGCATTAAAGATCTGCGCACCGGGGTGGAAACCCGCAATACGCAGGCAGTGCTGGATGGCAGCCTGGATCAATTTATCGAAGCAAGTTTGAAAGCTGGGTTATAAGGAACCAACATGTCTGAACAACACGTACAAGGCACTGACGCGGTAACCGATCTTAACAATGAACTGAAAACCCGTCGCGAAAAGCTGGCGAACCTGCGTGAGCAGGGGGTTGCTTTTCCGAACGATTTTCGTCGCGACCATACTTCTGACCAACTGCATACAGACTTTGACGGCAAAGAGAACGAAGAGCTGGAGGAGTTGAACATCGAAGTGGCTGTTGCTGGTCGCATGATGACTCGTCGAATCATGGGTAAAGCCTCCTTCGTTACCCTGCAGGACGTCGGTGGCCGCATTCAGTTATATGTCGCTCGTGATGATCTGCCGGAAGGCGTTTATAACGATCAATTTAAGAAATGGGATCTTGGCGATATTATCGGCGCAAAAGGTAAGCTGTTTAAAACCAAGACCGGCGAACTGTCGATCCACTGCACCGAGCTGCGTCTGCTGACCAAAGCACTGCGTCCACTGCCGGACAAATTCCACGGTTTGCAGGATCAGGAAGCGCGTTATCGTCAGCGTTATCTGGACCTCATCTCTAACGATGAATCCCGCAACACCTTTAAAGTTCGCTCGCAGATCCTCGCTGGCATCCGTCAGTTCATGGTGAACCGCGGCTTTATGGAAGTTGAAACCCCGATGATGCAGGTGATCCCTGGCGGTGCGGCAGCGCGTCCGTTTATTACCCATCACAATGCGTTGGATCTCGACATGTACCTGCGTATTGCGCCGGAACTGTACCTCAAGCGTCTGGTGGTTGGTGGCTTTGAACGTGTGTTCGAAATCAACCGTAACTTCCGTAACGAAGGTATTTCCGTGCGTCATAACCCAGAGTTCACCATGATGGAACTCTATATGGCTTACGCGGATTACAAAGATCTGATTGAACTGACCGAATCGCTGTTCCGCACTCTGGCGCAGGATATTCTCGGTAAGACTGAAGTGACTTACGGTGATGTGAAGCTGGACTTCGGTAAGCCGTTCGAAAAACTGACCATGCGTGAAGCGATTAAGAAATATCGTCCGGAAACTGATATGGCGGATCTGGATAACTTCGACTCTGCGAAGGCGATTGCTGAATCTCTCGGCATTCACGTGGAGAAGAGCTGGGGTCTGGGTCGTATCGTCACTGAGATCTTCGACGAAGTGGCAGAAGCGAATCTGATTCAACCGACCTTCATTACTGAATATCCGGCAGAAGTTTCTCCGTTGGCGCGCCGTAACGACGTCAACCCGGAAATCACCGATCGCTTTGAGTTCTTCATTGGTGGTCGTGAAATCGGTAACGGCTTTAGCGAACTGAATGATGCTGAAGATCAGGCACAGCGTTTCCTCGATCAGGTTGCAGCAAAAGATGCAGGCGACGATGAAGCAATGTTCTACGATGAAGATTACGTTACTGCACTGGAACATGGTCTGCCGCCGACAGCAGGTCTGGGAATTGGTATCGACCGTATGGTTATGCTGTTCACCAACAGCCACACTATCCGTGACGTGATTCTGTTCCCGGCGATGCGTCCGGTAAAATAAGCCTTACGCGTAAGCACACAGCCCCGGCATTTGTCGGGGTTTTTTATTTTTGTTGCGCGAAGGCTGACAACATTTTTCTGGCTTCGCTGTTTGTCGCCTGCATGACCATCCACGGACTGAACGCCCACGGTGTGGCATCAATACTGCGTAATACTTCCGCTAAATCACACCATTGATAATCGATCACTTCATCATCGTTGAGCTGTAACGTACTGGTAGTTCGTGCGGCAAATACCGGACATACTTCATTTTCGACAATGCCATTCGGGTCAGTGGCGCGATAGTGGAAGTCTGGATAAACCGGTTCGGGTGGTGTTATTTCTACGCCCAGTTCATAGCGGCAACGGCGGATCACCGCCTCTTCATTGCTTTCACCCAGTTGCGGATGACCGCATACCGAGTTGGTCCACACACCTGGCCACGCTTTTTTGTTTAGTGCACGGCGAGTAACCAGCAATTGTCCTTTGGCGTTAAATAGCCAACAGGAGAACGCGAGATGTAAGGGGGTATCAGCCGTGTGTGCAGCATATTTTTCCAGTGTTCCCGAAGGGACTCCCTGTGTATTCAGTAAAATGACGTGTTCCGTTGGCATAATTTCTCACATGTAATTCTAATCATTCGTCATTATAGATAACTAAAATGTTAAATGATTAACCAAGTGAGTGTTATCGGCAACCGCCCGTTTTGAGCGGATGCCGACAGAGGAATGTCAGCTAAAAAAGCAGCATCATATATTTGAAGCGACTTTCAATAGCCATTGCAACACAGTCAGAAATGACAGGAATGGAGATCATAAAGAGCAATAACAGGCTGAATATAGCGCGCATTACAAGATTCATATTATTCACCATGCTCATTTTTCTTCAGCTTGCGCATCAGAAGCCACATACGTACTGTCCTGACTTTTAAATCTTTATCAGAGACAGATTCTTTCACCAAATCGGCATGATGCTGATAGCCATTAAAGAAAACGTTCAGCACAACAGCGCTAAGGGTTGCCAACATAATGCCGCTATGCAGCAATGGTTGTAGTACGGCTGGTAACTTAGAAAAGAAATCGTGAGAAAGCGTTGGGGTCATGCCCACGCCAAGGCTGATTGCCACAATATAGAGGTTGTAACGGTTGGTGGTGTAGTTACAACGCGACAGAATACGGATCCCTGTCGCCAGCACCATGCCGAACATGACAAGCCCTGCACCACCAAGTACAAATTGCGGAATGGAAGCTACCAATACTGCCATTTTGGGCACCATACCGAACAGAATAAGAATGATCCCGGAAGAGATACACACCCAGCGACTGTGAACGCGTGTTACGCTGACCAGACCGACGTTCTGCGAAAATGAGGTATGCGGGAAGCTGTTAAATGTACCGCCAATCATTGTTCCGACACCATCTACGCGCAGCCCGCGAATAATGTCTTGTGAAGAAAGTTTTCGACCAACAATTTCCCCTAAAGCCAGGAACATCCCCATCGACTCAATAAACACGATGATTAACACGGCGGTCATGGTCAGAATGGAAACAGGATCGAAAACTGGCATACCAAACGACATTGGCGTGACAATGGCAAACCACGATGCATCATATAATCCGGACAGATTTACTTCGTTCATCATCCATGAAAGGAAGAAGCCAAATACAATCCCCAGTAATACGGCGACGTTGGACATAAATCCTTTCGCATAGCGAGTAATGAGCAAGATAAAAATTAAGACTGCGAAAGAGATGCCTAAATAAACGGGATTGCCATATTGCGGATTGCCCTTACCACCAGCAGCCCAGTCAATACCAACCTGAATAATACTCAGCCCGATAGAGGTAATAACTACACCGGTAACCAGCGGTGGGAACAAAGGCATTAAGCGACCAATAAGTGGTGCTAATAATGTTGTGATAAACCCTGCTGCGATAGTCGCGCCAAAAATCCCCAGCAGGCCGATATCGGGGTTCATCCCAATGGCAATCATTGGCGTTACAGCCGCAAAGGTCACCGACATAATCACCGGCAGGCGGATCCCCATAAAGCGGCCGACACCGATACATTGCAATAACGTGACGATCCCGCAGCAAAAGAGATCCGAGCTAATAAGCATTGCTATTGCTTCTTTGGAGAGGCCGAGTCTGTCACCAATCATCAGTGGTACAGCGACCGCGCCTGCGTACATAACAAGGACGTGTTGCAGACCGAGTATGATCAACTTTCCTGGTGATAATATACGGTCAACCTCATCAGTGGGGCAGTCTTGCCCTGAAGATGAGGGTAATTGGGAATCTATGGCGCTCATCAGTCATTCTCCTTTCGCTCGCCAGAGTAAAAAGCAACCGTTTACGTTAATAAAACTGTCTAATGACATGCTCGTGGGATGCCAGTTTTAGCGATGAGAGGGAGTTATAGAATGGAAATGCGGAGGCAATCACATAATCGCGGTTAAACCGAAAAAGTGAGAAAATAAATGGGCAGTGAAATTATCTCTAATTTTCTCATATTGATATTTCTTTAATCATTCTGGCATGTCGGACTCTCGCATTTAATGTTTTTGAGTCGGATACTTCTGTTTTTTGTAATGATGTTTAATGAATGAAAGCAGCATATATTGGGGGGCAATAATTTGATCTCAGTAGCAAAATGATTATTAAATCGGGCATGTTCTATAATATATGCCCGTTTATTGCATCGCGACATTTGAGAAGACATAACTCATCAAATGAAAGGGATGCAAATGAATAAGTTTATCGCTGCTGATGCTGCGGAATGTATAGGCTGCCATGCCTGTGAAATTGCCTGTGCGGTGGCACACAATCAAGAACTCTGGCCACTGAGTCATCGTGACTTTCGACCCCGTATCCACGTTGTTGGGAAAGGGCTGGCGGCTAATCCGGTGGCCTGCCATCATTGCAACAATGCTCCCTGCGTTACGGCTTGTCCGGTAAACGCTCTGACTTTTCAGCCCGATAGCGTACAACTGGACGAACAAAAATGTATTGGTTGTAAAAGATGCGCAATCGCTTGCCCCTTTGGGGTCATTGAGATGGCCGATACTATTGCGCAGAAATGTGACCTTTGTAACCAGCGCAGTTCCGGCACGCAAGCTTGTATTGAGAGTTGCCCAACACAGGCGTTACGGCTGATGGATGATAAAGGGTTACAGCAGATAAAAATGACCCGCCAGCGCAAAACGGCACAAGGAAAAGCGTCAGAGGGAACTCCTCCATCCCGCCACGCGGCGTTGCTTCCTGTTAACCCACGCAAAGGCGCAGATAAAATTCCAGCGAATGAGCGGAAAAAACATTTTGGCGAAATTTATTGCGGGCTGGATCATCAACAAGCGGCTTATGAAAGCGAGCGATGTGTTTATTGTGCCGGGAAAGCCAACTGTAACTGGTTTTGCCCACTGCATAATGCGATTCCCGACTATGTTCATCTGGTACAGGAAGGGAAGATTATTGAAGCGGCAGAACTCTGTCACCAGACCAGCTCCTTACCAGAAATTTGCGGCAGGGTATGTCCACAGGACAGGCTTTGTGAAGGCGCATGTACGTTAAAAGATCACTCTGGCGCTGTATCGATCGGGAATCTGGAACGCTACATCACCGATACCGCGCTGGCGATGGGCTGGCGTCCCGATGTCAGCCTGGTTGCTCCCCGCGTGGAAAAAGTGGCGGTGATTGGCGCAGGGCCAGCGGGGCTGGGGTGTGCTGATATTCTGGCACGCGCGGGCGTTCACGTTGATGTCTTTGATCGTCATCCAGAAATTGGCGGTATGCTAACGTTTGGCATTCCTCCGTTCAAGCTCGATAAAAGGGTATTAAGCCAGCGGCGTGAGATATTCACCGCAATGGGAATCGACTTTCATCTCAACTGTGAAATTGGCCGCGATATCTCTTTCAACGAGTTAACGGTGGATTATGACGCAGTTTTCCTCGGTGTGGGGACTTACGGGATGATGCGTGCAGATCTGCCGCATGAAGACGCTCCCGGTGTCATTCAGGCGCTACCGTTCCTGACCGCCCATACCCGCCAGCTTATGGGATTGCCGGAGTCTGGAGAGTATCCGCTGACGGAAGTTGAAGGTAAGCGAGTCGTGGTATTGGGCGGGGGCGATACGACTATGGATTGTTTGCGTACTTCCATCCGTCTGAATGCCGCCAGTGTGACCTGTGCTTATCGTCGTGATGAAGTCAGTATGCCAGGTTCTCGCAAAGAGGTGGTCAATGCGCGCGAGGAAGGCGTTGAGTTTCAGTTCAATGTTCAGCCGCAATATATCGCCTGTGATGACGATGGGCGTTTAACTGCGGTGGGTCTGATTCGTACTGCAATGGGGGAGCCTGGGCCAGATGGTCGCCGTCGTCCACGTCCGGTGGCGGGGTCGGAGTTTGAGCTGCCCGCCGATGTTCTGATTATGGCCTTTGGTTTCCAGGCACATGCGATGCCGTGGTTGCAGGGCAGCGGAATTAAACTTGATAAATGGGGCCTGATTAAAACCGGCGACGCGGGATACTTATCTACTCAGACGCATCTGAAAAAAGTCTTTGCGGGTGGTGATGCCGTTCACGGCGCGGATCTGGTTGTTACCGCAATGGCCGCAGGAAGGCAGGCGGCGCGCGATATGTTAACTCTGTTTGATACAAAGGTATCGTGATGAAATCGTTAATTATCGTTAATCCGGCTGACTGTATTGGCTGCCGTACCTGTGAAGTTGCCTGTGTAGTCGCTCATCCGTCTGAACAGGAGTTGAATGCCGATGTCTTTTTACCCCGGCTAAAGGTACAGCGGCTGGACAGCATTAGTACGCCAGTGATGTGCCACCAGTGCGAAAACGCTCCTTGTGTTGGCGCTTGTCCCGTGCAGGCGTTGAGCATAGGGGAGCTGATGGTGCAGGCAAACTCTGCCCGCTGCATTGGTTGTCAGAGTTGTGTTAGTGCATGCCCATTTGGGATGATCACTATTCAGTCGTTGTCCGGTCATACCCGGCAACAAATCGTGAAATGTGATCTCTGTGAACAGCGGGAAGAGGGGCCAGCCTGCGTTGAATCTTGCCCGACGCAGGCTTTGCAGTTGCTGACCGAGAGAGAGCTCAAGCGAGTTCGCCAGCAGCGTATTGCAGCCAGCGGTGCGAATCCTCTTTGATAAAAACCTCCGCGCTGAAAGGCGCGGAGAATCGTTTAGATTGCCCAACCACCCGCGTAAAACGCGACCAGCGCGGCGGTAATGATAACAGTGCCGATATTCAGCTTGTGCCATTCGCGAGCAAAGACGCGACCTACGACCAGCGTCACAAACCCCAGCATAATACCGGTGACGATATTACAAGTCAGGACGATGAATACCGCGCAAACCAGCCCTGCCATTGCATCAATAAAGTCATTGAAGTCCAGCTTTGAGACGTTGCTCAACATCAGTAGTCCAACGTACATCAGCGCGGGGGCGGTGGCATAACCGGGGATCAGAAACGACAGCGGAGATAAAAACAGAATCAACAGAAACAGAACGCCAACCACGGTTGCGGTTAAACCGGTTTTACCCCCGGCTGCGGTCCCGGCCGCTGATTCGATATAAACTGCCGCAGGTGCTGCACCCACCAAACCGGAGAATATTGAACTTACCGAGTCACTGGTCAGGGCTTTGCCCCCGTTGATAATCTGGTTGTCTTTATCCAGCAGATTCGCCTGGCCGGCTACGGCACGGATGGTGCCAGTGGCGTCAAACACGGCGGTCATCACCAGCGCCAGTACACTCGGAAGTACGGTTGGCTGGAGCGCGCCCATAATATCCAGACTGAAAATCAGAGACTTACCATCTTCGCCAGTCAGGCTCGGCATTGCCACCAGACCGTGGTATTTCACCGCCGGATCAAAGATTAAGCCGATGATCGAGATGGCGATAATGACCAACAAGATCCCGCCAGGTATGCGGCATTTTTCCAGACCGAAAATCACCGCTAATCCCAGCAAGCTCATCAGTACCGGGAAGGAGGTAAACGCGCCGAGCGCAACCGGTAAGCCTTCAATCGGGTTTTTGATAACCATACCAACGCCGTTAGCGGCAATCAGTAGCAGGAAAAGACCAATACCGATACCTGTACCGTGTGCAATACCCATCGGTAAATTACGCAAGATCCAGGTACGAATACCTGTTACGGAGATGGCGGTGAATATCAACCCCATCAGAAAGACCGCACCCAGTGCTACCGGAACGCTAATTTGTTGCCCGAGCACCAGACTGAATGCGGTAAATGCCGTTAAGGAAATGGCGCAACCAATCGCCATTGGCAGGTTAGCCCATAACCCCATCAGCAGGGAGCCAAAGCCTGCGACCAGACAGGTGGCAACAAAGACCGCTGCGGGAGGAAAACCTGCTTTACCCAGCATTCCCGGCACTACGATAACGGAGTAAACCATCGCCAGGAATGTGGTCAGGCCTGCCAGAACTTCCTGGCGAACGGTACTGCCACGAGCGGTAATTTTAAAATAATTATCCAGGGCGCCCTGTGGCTTTGATGCGTCCGGTGTTTGTAGGATGTATCCAGACATAATGATGTCCTCACGAGGTTTATTATTAGTTACGTTCGTACACCAGACGACCATCAACGTAGGTGCGGTAGATCGAACGATCATCGCCCAGCGTCATCATCACGAACAATTTATCGACTAAAGATACAGAGTTGTCATAGCGCAGTTGCTGTAGCGGTGTGGCAGTGGGTTCCATCACTACAAAATCAGCCTCTTTGCCTGGTAAAAAATTGCCAATCAGGTTGTCAAGGCCCAGAGATTTCGCGCCGCCGAGCGTGGCAAGGTAAAACGCTTCATAGGCTGAGAGACGATAGCCCTGTAGTTGCAACACTTTGTAGGCTTCGTTCAGTGTTTGCAGCATGTTGAAGGTGGTTCCGGCACCGATATCGGTTCCCATGCCCACTTTAACTTTCTTCTGCCATGCTTTTTGCAGATTGAATAAGCCGCTACCGAGATAAAGGTTGGAGGTCGGACAGAAAGCGATGCTGGATTGAGTTTCGCTAAGGCGATCCCACTCTTTTTCTTCCAGATGGACGCAGTGAGCAAAGACGCAGTTTTTACCGGTCAGACTGTACTGGTGGTAAACATCCAGATAACCATCATGTTCAGGATAAAGTGATTTCACCCAGGCAATTTCATCTTTGTTTTCACAGAGATGGGTATGTACCCACGTATCGGGGTACTCTTTTTTCAGGCGTTGCGCCATTGCCATCTGTTCGGGCGATGAAGTGGGGGCGAAGCGTGGCGTAATGGCGTACAACAGACGACCATTTTTGTGCCAGCGTTTGATCAGCTCTTTGCTTTGCAGATAGCTGCTTTCGGCGGTATCAAGCAGATAATCCGGCGCGTTGCGATCCATCATCACCTTACCGGCAATCATGCGCATATTGATATGACTGGCGGCTTCAAACAGTGCATCAACGGATTGCGGATGAACCGTACCAAACACCAGTGCCGTGGTTGTGCCGTTACGTAAAAGTTGCTTGATGAAGAACGCCGACATTTCACGGGCGTACTCTAAATCCTCATAGCGACGTTCAGTAGGGAAGGTGTGTTTATTCAACCATTCCAGCAATTGTTCGCCATAGGCACCGACCATTTCACTTTGCGGGTAATGGATATGCGTATCGACAAAGCCCGGTACTATCAGTTTGCCGCGATAGTCGCGAACGCGAATGGTGTCAGGAATTTGATGCTTGCCGTCTTCCCATTCGCCAAACCATTCCACCTTCCCCTGTTTAATGAGTAATAAACCGTCCTCAATAAAACGCAGCGCAGAGGCAATCTCTTCCGGGTTATCGACTGTACGGGTGACATCAATAAAACTGCCTCGTACTGCTTTTAACGTGTGTTCTCCTGACATCATTGACTCCTTTATTGTTAATCCATCTCTTCCGCTGAGGTAATACCCGGCAGAACGCTTTCCTGTCGGTAGCCACCAGGGAGGATAATATTTAATAAAATCGCAGTTAACCCGCCTGCACAAATAGGGTTTTCAACTAATACATAAATTGAGGCAGGTAATATTTTAAAAATTTCGGGGTCGTAGGAGACGCCAAGCCCTAAACCTAAAGAAGTGGCGACAATAAGTGTTTCACGGCGTTTTAATCCGTTGGTGATAATAATGCGGATACCGGCGATGGCAATCATGGAAAACATCAGCGTCATTGCCCCACCCAGAACTGCTGAGGGAATGGTAGTGAAGAAGCCGCCGATCATCGGAAATAACCCGAGGATAACCAACATTACCGCGATGGTTCGCCCGACATAACGTGAGGCGACGCCGGTCATCTGAATAACACCGTTATTTTGCGCAAAGGTAGTTAATGGTAATGAGCCGACTGCGGAGGCGATAACAGAAACCAGACCATCAGCCAACACGCCGCCTTTCAGACGTGATTGATATTCTTCCCCCTGAATGGGTCGGCGGGAAACCATTGCCGTGGCGGTGATATCGCCTACTGCTTCCAGTACGCTAAGTAGATAAATCGTGCCGACCACCAGGAACTGATGAAAGTTGAAACTAAATCCGTATTTGAAGGGATGCGGGACGGTGATTAACGGCAGATTGCGCATACTGCTGAAATCTACCATTCCCAGGCATAAGGATGCGATATAGCCGACACATAGCCCAATGGCGATCCCGCCCATGCGTAACAACGGACTGCGGCAGCAGTTAAAGCCGATCACCACAATCAGAACCAATAATCCAACGCCGAGGTGTTCGTAATTGCCGAACGTACCGCTGCTTTTGGCTGCAAATCCACCACCAAAATCAATAATGCCGACTTTAATCAGACTTAAGCCGATCATCAGCACCACAATACCGCTGACGGTGGGGGAGATAACCCGACGTAAATAGGGCAGGATAAAAGAAGAACCGACAACCAGAAATGCGCCAACGAAGGAGACGCCGAGTAGCGACGACATGATTAATTCTTCGTGAAAACCGTCACTTTTCATGCTGCTGCCTAGCGCAATCATGACCGTAACAAATGAAAAATTAACGGATTGAATTGAGAGCAAACCGGAACCCACAATACCGTAACGGTTTACCTGTAACCAGGTGCCAATGCCAGAGGCAATCATCGCCATAGAAACCAGATAGGCGGTCGTTTCTGCAGAAAGCTGTAAAGCCGCACCAACAATTAATGCGGGGGTCACCATCGGAACAAAAATTGCCAACAGATGGGTAATGGCACCAACAATAGCCTGATGAAAGGGAGGGCGATCCTCCAGTTCAAATATAAGGTCGGAGCCTGCATGGTTTATATCAGACATCCCTTCACTCCTTTTAAAGTAAATTTGATCATCTGAATCAGTAAAATAAATACCCACGAATTTGGGGCGCAGGACGCCTTGAGAACGGCTTATCTCATTTTCGCAGTTACTAATTAGTTATCTTTAATACAAGGGAAACAGGCCGCCGAAGCGGCCATTAATTACTTATATTTTTTTCAGCGCGGTAAGTATTTTCTCCGGTGTGAAATGCCATTCGCGTAGCCAGATGCCGCAGGCATCGTGAATTGCGGTGGCAATTGCTGGTGCTGCACCATTTACGCCAATTTCTGAGATCGATTTTGCTCCGAATGGACCGACTTTATCGTCGCTCGGCACCAACACGGCACGGAAATCACGCGGGATGTCACCAATTTTGGGAGCACCGTAGCTACGTAAATCACGTGTTAACGGGTGTCCTTCGGCGTCATAAATGATTTCTTCGCTCATACTGTGTCCGATAGCACGCAGGGTAGCTCCATAGATCTGTCCCAACGCTAACTCTGGGTTAACTGGCGTACCGCAATCCAGCAATGCGTAGAATTTGTCCAGGCGGATTTCACCGGTACGCGTGTTGACGGCAACTTCAGCAAAGTTTGCGCCATACGGAAAGGCGAAATCAGGCGTGATGTAGCAGGCTGTTCCCACCAGCGAACCAAAACCAGTACCGGTTTCGCCTTTATGGGCAATATCCCCGAAACTGACTTCGTCTTTCTTGCCACGAACGACACCTGGCGTTGCCAGTTGGACATCTTCCAGTGGTTCATCAAGCATTTGTGCGCCATGAAAGAGAATTTTCTCGCGCAGATTTTCTGCCGCCATACGCGCCGCGTTGCCTGAGAAGCAAGTACCAGACGAGGCATAAGCGCCTTTGTCAAACAATGCATGGTCAGTATCACCGGAGATAACATGCACATCCTGAGGTGGACAGTGCAGCACTTCTGCTGCCAGTTTTGTCACTACGGTATCCAGGCCGGTTCCGATATCAGCACCACCAGAATGGACAATAAAGGTGCCATCAGATTCCAGTTTGATCATGCAGTTAGCCTGATCGATATCCGGGATCCCCGATTTCTGCATGATAATGGCGACGCCACGACCTGTGCGCCAGTCACCTTCCTGTGATTTCGGTGAAGACCATTGGATCATTTCACGACCCTGACGCAGGATCTCTTCCAATGCGCAACTGGCAGCAGAAGGAACGGAGGTTGGCGCTTTACCTTCACCAATCGCACCGAGGATTTTCAGCTCTTGCCCTTCATGTACCCGGTTACGTTCGATAATTTCCAGTTGATCAATCTGTAATTGTTCAGCAAGTTCTGCTAACGCCATGGTGATAGCAAAGTTACCTTTTGGCGCGCCATAGCCCTGATAAGCACCATTTGGACAAATGTTGCTGTAGTAGGTGGTGACCTGAAAATCGACGTTATCGCACGGGTACAGCGGCAACGACAGCGCCGGTCCGTTACACGGTACGGTGAGTGAGTGGTTGCCATAAGGGCCCGTATTGGCGCGGAAATCCATTTTCACTGCCGTCAGGCGACCATCTTTTTTTGCCCCCAGTTTGACGGTGACTTTCGCGACGTGACGAGAGGTGTTAGCAATAAACTCTTCTTCACGGGTGTAGTGGAACAGTACCGGACGCCCGGTCACACAGGTTGCCCAGGCGCACACTTCCTCCAGCAGGATGTCCTGTTTGGAGCCGAAACCGCCGCCCACGCGTTCTTTAATGACATGAACTTTATGCTGTTTCATACCAACGAGACGCGCTACCTGACGGCGCAGGTGCCACGGTACTTGGGTGGAGGCGTGGATCACCAGCCGATCGCCATCCATACGGGTAAAGCAGATATGTGTTTCAGTCGGGCATTGTTGTGCCTGAGTTGAATTATAGGTTCGCTCAATGATCACATCAGCATCAGCGAAGCCTTTGTCCATATCACCGATATGACCATGAATGCTGGCGGCAATATTTTTACGTGGGCGAGAACCGATAGGGAAGTTAATGATCATATGCTCGCCGCGCTGGGCCGCGTGGCTATTGTCTTCTTCCAGCGTCTCTGGCGCACCAGCGACATACACCACCGGTTCATCGTGAACGACAGGGGCATCTTCCGCCATTGCTTCGTCAATCGACATTACAGGTTTAAGCACTTCATATTCAACGTCAATGAGCTTCAGTGCTTCGAGCGCAATTTCTTCACTTTCGGCAACGATCGCAGCAACGCGATCGCCAACGTGACGCATTTTTTTGCCGAACATGCGACGGTCGAGCGGTGAAGGTTCTGGCGCGCTTTGACCACCAGGAGTGTAGTAAATATCCGGGCAGTTGAGATGAGTGATAACGTGAACGACGCCCGGTAAGGCTTCGGCTTTGCTGACATCCAGATGAGTAATCAGTGCGTGAGCATGTGGGCTGCGTAACATTTTAATGACGCAGGCGTCAGCCGTTACGCGGTCTTCAACATAGCAGGGTTTCGCCTGCACCATTTTAGCAGCATCGGTTTTGGGGTAGTGCTTGCCAATAACTTCAAGGTCGTTACGGAAAGTGGGGGCGATGTCAATCGTGGCACGCGGGTTATTTTTACGCGCAATAGCCAGTTCAATGACTTGATAGTATTGCTGCCAACCCGCATCGCGGCTGAACAGACCAGAAAGCGCGTCGTCGATCTCTTCGCGGGTTGGCTCGGCAATGCGATCGAGTAGATCGGTAATAATCAAAGATGCTGCCGGATCGTTATAACCGGACTGCACCACGCCAACATCAACCATTGCCTGTTGAACCAGGCTTAATTCGCTCCATTTGCCTAAGGATTCTGCGGTGCGAATGTTTGCTTTTTCTAACTGTGCTGCAATCAGCAAGGAGGCATTAACGATGTTGCCGTTAAAAAGAATCGCATCAGAACCGGCGAAACCGAAACCATCATCACTGTTGCGCACGGAGTGCATACCCATACCAAACAACAGCTTTTGCACGTTTTCGCCAGGGTTAACGGTTAGCCCCTGGGGTGCGCCATTTAAAGTAAAGTGGATGATCATACGGCTTCCTCCCCAGCCTGTTGGCAGTCGGCATAAAGGTCGGCCACCAGAACTCCCGTGATATAGCGTTTATACGCTACGCTCCCCCGCAAATCTTCCTGGGGGAAAATGGCGTTGGCGACGGCCTGTTCAAGTGCATTGCCTTCCAGGTTTTGTTTTTCGACATCGTGCAGGCGCAGGGCTTTACTGGCAACGCCATCCAGCGCAATTCGCAGTCCGTCGTGGTCAGTTAATGCAACGGCTGCAGTCACCACTGTTAACCCCGCCCGGGAACGGCTAATTTTACGGGTCGCACAGGTGCGATACGGATCTTTAATGATGATTTCGGTTAGCAGGCGATCGCCCGGATCGGCCAGATAGCTCTCAATCGACAACGTTTCGCCATTGCCAAAGACCAGTTCTGCATCCAGTGCTAACAGAACCGGAAGAAGAACGGACTCTTCCTGCCGGGCCGCTATTTCGCCGCCGATAGTCGACTGATTTCGTACATGACGAGAGTAGACAAAGCCGAGAGCTTCACGCAGTGCCACTGGAATAAATCGCGCATCGCGCAGTGGTTGTAAGCGCGACATTGCGCCAATACGCAGTGCGCCGTTATCCCAGTCAATCCAGTCCAGTTCCAGATTCTGCAAGGAAATAGCAATTTTTTTATTGGTACGGGTTGGCGTGGCGTTGAGTTTGCTGCCCCCGGCAAACCAGACGGCTTCATCCTGGTAGCGGCGCTTCAGTTCCTGCGCCTGTTCTACAGAGTCGGGCCTGAAAAATTGTTCAATCATCTTCTTTCCTTATTTAACCCTCTTCCCTGAAGGAAGAGGGTATAGGTCATTTATGCCAGCGCATCCATCCGACGCCACATACTGGCGGCGGCTTTTCTGGCTTGCGCATAAATGGAATCGCAATCGAAGTTAAACTGACGATCTTCGTAGACCATCACGCCGTTAACCATCACGCTGTTAACGCTGCCTGAACCCATACCGAAGGCGATGTGGCCTGCAATATTGTCTGCCAGCAGCGGCGTTGGCGAGTTGTAATCGCAAATGGTTAAATCTGCTTTATAACCGGCTTCCAGAAGGCCAAATTTCGCACCAAAGTTGCGGCTCATCAGTTCGTTGCCGTTAGTCAGCGCTCTGGCAAAACTGTCTGGCCACAGCGGGCCACCAGAGTCACGATGTTTAAAGAAGGCGAATTTCATCTCTTCAAACATGTCTGAACCGATGCCGTCAGTTCCCAGTGCCAGATTGCGAATGTCGCTAAGATGATGGTTGTAACCAACATGGTTGTTCATGTTTGAACGGGCGTTATGTACCAGGAACGCGTCACGTTGGTTAAGCAGGGCAATATCCTCTTTCGACAGATACAGTCCATGAGCGACCAGCGTTTTGCTATCGATGAGATCGAATTGCGCCAGGCGTGCCAGCAGATCTTTTCCGTACCTGTGGTGACTGTAAGAAACGTCGTAAAGGTCTTCCGCAGCGTGTATGTGTAAACCACGGCCTGTGGCTTTCACTGCTTCGCGCAGCATTTCCAGACCAACATCTGGCACGGTAAACGGCGCGTGAGCACCGATATGCGCTTCTACCAGATACGGCTCGCTTGCCGCTTTCTTCGCGTCGTCAATCTGACGGGCGAAACGGATGTTTTCCTCTACCCCATCCTGCAACTCTTTAATACCGTTATTACGATCTGTTGTTTCAAAACAGGTCATCGCACGTAGACCAACTTTTAGAAATGCGTTGCGCAACGTCGAGAGCGATCCGCCGATATAAGCCGGAGAGGCATGGTGATCGATAACCGATGTACATCCGCTCTTAATCGCTTCCAGTGAACAAATCAGCCCGCTGTAATAGAGCGACTCTTCATCAAGGGCGCGATCGAGTCGCCACCAGAGATTTTTTAGCGTTGAGATGAAGTCCGGGCAGGGGGCAATATTCGCCATAATTCCGCGGGAAAGCCCTGAGTAAAAATGGTTGTGCGAGCATACGATCCCTGGCATCACAATCCGGCCATGCATCTCTTTGTAGCTGGCTTCAGGGTAGCGGTGTGTCAGGGCGTTGCCGATAGCGATAATGACATCATTTTCGATGGCGATATCGACGCCTTCCTGCACTTTCGCCGGGTGTAGCTGTACTGCAGTGACATTCTTCAGAATCAACATGATTACACCTCCACGCGGCCCAGCAGATAATGATGATGCTGGTGAATATGGCTGATAATGCGGCACATATCGTTCAGCTCTGGCGGTACGTTGTTGAACTGGCCTTCGCTATTAATGTTCAACACCCAGCTTTGGTTATTCAGACGTACGCTTACCCGATCATCTTCCACCAGGAAGCCAGGGTTGCTGCTGTTATCAAAGTCTTGCGACAGACTGAAGACGGTGATTTTGTCTTTGTACGGTTTACCGTTCCATGGACAGAACTGAGCACAGTTACCGCATTCGTTGCAGTAGGCATCAAGGTGCAGCGTCTGGAAACGGTTCTGGAAGCCAGGAACCGCAATTGAGATGTTGGCGCGGTTCGGGCAGACATCCACACACTTGCTGCAAACGTAGTTACATTCAAGGCAGCGCGCGGATTCCTGAGCGACAAATGCGTCACGATCATCGCTGTTCACCAGGGTGACAGAGATGTCGCCTTTACGTTGGTAGATTTCTGCCGGGTTAACGTTGTTCCAGTATTTATCGCGCTGGTGGGAACGGATATTTTCCCGGCTAAGGATGGCATCGGCTGCCCGACGAGCGGTGCTGACAGCGGCAACGATCGAGGACGGCCCGCGTTGTACGTCACCGATCATAAAGACGTCAGTCAGACGGGTTTCGCCGTTATGGTCGACGTCAGGCCAGCCGTTTTTGTCCAGTGGCACACCCATCGCATTCAGGGCTTCGGTATCCTGCTGTTCGCCAATGGCAGTAATCAGGCTGTCTACATGCAGCGTTACTGTTTCGTTGGTTTCAACCGGACGGCGGCGACCTTTCTCATCAGGTTCGCCAAGTGACATGACGCGCAATGTTAAGGTGCCATCAGCATCGAAACGTTGCGGATTGTTCAGGAAACGGAACTCCACGCCATCGTGCAACGCTTCTTCATACTCTTCGCGCCACGCGGGCATCTCTTGCAGTGAACGACGGTAAACCACAGTTGCTTTTTCTACGCCCGGAACGCGTAACGCTGCTCGCGCGCAGTCCATTGCGGTGTTGCCCGCACCGACAACCACTACATGTTTGCCAAGGTTGAGCGCCGTACCTTTATTGTACTCGCGCAGGAAGGGGAGTGATTTCCAGATATTCTGGTTGTCGCCCGCCAGTTTCACACCGCTGTTTTTATCGGTGCCAGTAGCAATCAGAACGTAGTGGTAGCCCTGATTCTTTAACTGCTCGACGGTCAGTTCCGGTGAGCAGCCATACTCAAATTTCACACCGTGATCGGCAACAAAATCGATATCGTGCTGAATTAACTCTGCCGGAATACGGAACTGAGGAATGATATTTTTCACCACGCCGCCTGCGTTGGCTTCGCGTTCAAATAACGTAACCGGATGACCCGCTCTGGCAAGGAAGTAACCGGCAGCCAGACCTGCTGGACCCGCGCCAATCACGGCAACCGGATGGCGTGAACCGGAACCGGCAGGTTTGTGCCAGCGTTGCTTATACTCATCCCAGCCTTTTTCCAGGGCGACTTTTTTCAGTTCGCGGATATTCAGTGCGCTGTCGTAATCGAGGCGGGTACAGTTGTACTGGCACTGATGATCGCAAATGTGGCCGGTAATGGCGGGCAGCGCATTACGTTGGTAGATGAGTTCCAGCGCATCGGCATAGCGATGTTCGCCCAACAGTCGAATGTATTCCGGAATATCTTGTTTGATGGCACAGGCAGTGACACATGGAGCAACGTAGCAATCGGTCAGCGGTAGATCTTCTGCCACTTCAATACGCTCTTCTGGCTTCCAGTGTTTTTGAGTGTATTCCATGGTTAATGCATCTGCTGCCAGCTTGCTCAGTCGTTCAACGTCAACGTGGTTAAGCCCCCAGGCGTCTGACCCTTCCAGTTCGCGCATACAGGCGCTTAAACGCAGATAGCCGCCAGGTTTCAGCAGGTCGGTTGCCATAGTGATCGGGCGAATACCGGTATCGAAAATATCGCGGATCGTCAGTTGGCTCGCACCACCGGAGTAAGAAATTGGCAGTTTGCCGTCAAAGGCACGAGACAGAACGGCTGCAACATTGATAGAAAGTGGAAACAGCGCACGACCCGACATATACATCTCTTCACCAGGCAGTGCGCCTTTATTGTTGATAGTGCCGAGGGTGTTAGTCAGTTTGACGCCAAAGCCGAGTGATTTCTCTTTTGCCAGCGCCATCAGGCGTTCCAGCATTTCCAGTGCCTGCGCCAGCTTGAGGTCATGATCAAATGATTCTTCTTTTAAGCCGATGTAATCGAAGCCGCAGCCATCGAGAATCTCGCGAACACGAGCGTAACCTAATAAAGTTGGGTTGAGTTTTACAAAGGTATTCAGCTCTTTTTCTTCCAGCATGTAGCGGCAAATGGCTTCGATTTCATGCGGAGGGCAACCGTGCATGGTGGAGAGAGTAACGCCTTGTACCATGCTGGTGGGGATGCGTGCCGGTAATGCCTGTAAATGTTCGCGTTTATCCTGCAAATCGTGACGAGCCAAAAACGCGTCATCCTGAAGCAGTTTATTAAGCGTATCGCGGTATTGAGCGAATTTCGGATGGTCAGATGCGTCCATCATATTATCGATGAACTGCTGCATTGGCGGCTGCTTAATACCGTCGAGGTTGTAACCGACGCTCATATTAAAGATGAACGACTTGCCTGATTCTGAAGGCTGGAACAGGGCTTCAAGCAGATGCAAGGCAAACCAGGCTTTAAGGTATTCATCCCACGCTTTAAGCAGAGTGAATTCGGTAGACCATTCGGTGTTAAAACACTCGTCTTCGGCATCGATACAGGGTTTTTCCAGCTCCAGACGGTCAAGAATTTGTACAGTTTTTAGTTCGATGAATCGTCCGCCGGTCAGCCAGGAGGTGACGATGTTTTGCGCGAGCTGTGTGTGCGGTCCGGCGGCTGGGCCGACGGGGGTAGCACAGGTTTCACCGAAGACGCTAACAGATTTACCTTTTACGGGTGAGTAAAACTGTTGTTCGGGAATACCAAAGATTGAGCGTTGTTGTTGGTACTCATCAAATATGCGCGTCAAAAGTTCCTCAAACGGAATGGGACGCATAATATCCCCCATAACCCTCTCCTTAGCTTATACAGATATCATTGAGTGACCGGTATTGATAAATCCGGTGGTTTAAGGGGATAGAGCAACAATCGCACCACTCTTGCCCGGTTTGCCCGGAAATATAAAAAAATGTGAAGCGCCTCGAAACTTAATGGTTTTTTGTGAATGATCTCACAGGTGCCAAATGAGAATTAAAATCACTCCTGAACGTTATTATTCTTATGGCTTTTATCATCTTTTCTCATTTCTCAAAAACAGTTGTTCCTTATCATTATGATAAAGGAGTGGAGGGTGGGTTAAATATTTGAACGCAATCGTTTAGCTTGATTTTCTAAAATTAAGTATGCCATTTTTGCGCATTAATAAAGTCATCTGGAGTATCAATATCTAAAATTATTTCTTCATTTTCCATCTCGACGGAATAATGTTCACCCATGCGTAATGCCTGACGCATATTGATTACATTGGGGCGTTGTATTGCCTGCATCAGGCTCGATTTTGAGATTAAAATGGGATGGCCAGGGATACCATTGTGTAGCGGGAGTATTGCGCCGCTGTTACGTAACTGCCAGATTTTTAGGAAAATATCTCTATTTAGAGTTGGCATGTCACCATGGGTAATAAAGCAATGCTCTGTTTGCACTTCGTGGGCCGCTGCCTTCACCGAGGTCAGTAAACCCTGCTCATAATCTGGATTATAAATAAGAGTAATATTGGCAGTATGTGCGTAGCGATGATGCAGTTCATTGGCGCGAAAACCTGTGACTAAAATAATTCGGCTACAAAACTGCAACGCATTTTTGATACTTGCATCAAGAATTGTTCCTTGCTGCCAGGGTAACATCATTTTCCATTGTCCCATTCTTGATGATAATCCGGCAGCGGTAATTATACAGTCGATAGCTGGCATAGTCGTTCCATTATTTATATTGGGTAATAACGTCTGGGGATTACGTTACTTCCTGGTTAATGAATTTGTGGGGTTAATTTATCCCTGAGAGGACTATAAAGATTTGTGAAAAGTATAATTGACCCATCAGCGTTATTCATTGACTTAGACGTGCAGAAACGTCCTGCTGTGATTTCAGTTGTTGGCGCAGGGGGGAAAACCAGTCTGCTTTTTTGGCTGGCAGAGGTACTCCGGGCTAGTGGCAGACGTGTGTTAATTACTACGACTACGCATATGTTTATGCCAGTTTCTCATTGGCCTGTAGTTTTTTGCCGTGATCCTGCAACACTTCCTCATGCGTCTCTCACATCTCCCATTTTATTTTGTTTTCATCGTTGGAAAGCGATACAGGGGAAAGCACAGGGATTTTCGCCAGATGCCATTGATGCACTGGCGCAACGGTCGGAATGTGACGTAATTCTCATTGAGGCTGATGGCTCGCGTGGAATGCCGTTAAAAGCGCCGGATGAGCACGAACCTTGCATACCACGAAGCAGTTGTTGCGTGATTGCTGTGATGGGGGGGCATGTTTTAGGCGCAAAAGTTGGCGCGGAAAATGTCCATCGCTGGCCGCAGTTTGCCGACATTACTGGCCTGACGCCGGGGGCGACCTTGCAACTTAGCGATCTTGTTGCCCTGGTTCGCCATCCGCAAGGTGCGTTTAAAAACGTGCCATCAGGGTGTCGGCGGGTCTGGTTTATTAACCGTTTTTCTCAATGTGAGAATGCGATTGCGCAAAGCGAACTACTCAAACCACTGCAACACCACGACGTAGAGGCAATCTGGCTGGGCGATATACAAGAGTATCCTGCAATCGCGCGCAGATTTGTGAATTAGCGACCTGGGTATTCCGGGTTACTGAAAGGATATCGATTGAGGTTGGTATGAATATTTTCACAGAGGCTGCAAAACTCGAAGATCAAAATTGTCCGTTTGCTATGGCGCAAATTGTGGATAGCCGAGGCTCTACTCCCCGCCATTCTGCACAAATGTTAGTGCGTGCCGATGGTTCCATCGTTGGTACGATTGGTGGAGGAATGGTTGAGCGTAAGGTGATTGAAGAGTCGCTACAGGCATTGCAGGAACGTAAGCCGCGATTATTTCATGGACGAATGGCCCGTAACGGCGCGGATGCCGTCGGGTCAGACTGTGGAGGCGCAATGTCAGTGTTTATCAGCGTGCATGGTATGCGGCCACGTCTGGTGTTGATCGGCGCGGGGCATGTTAACCGGGCGATTGCCCAGAGTGCTGCGCTATTAGGGTTTGATATTGCTGTTGCCGATATTTATCGCGAAAGCCTCAATCCTGAACTTTTCCCGCCAGCAACCACGCTTCTACATGCCGATTCGTTTGGTGTAGCGGTAGAGGCGCTGGAAATTCGACCTGATAATTTTGTTCTCATTGCCACGAATAATCAGGATCGTGAAGCTCTCGATAAACTCATTGAACAGCCCATTGCATGGTTGGGGTTACTGGCAAGTCGCCGCAAGGTTCAGCTTTTCCTGCGTCAATTGCGTGAGAAAGGCGTGGCTGAAGAGCATATTGCCCGTTTACATGCACCGGTTGGTTATAACATTGGTGCGGAAACGCCGCAGGAGATCGCCATCAGCGTGTTGGCAGAAATATTACAGGTGAAAAATAACGCGCCGGGCGGGTTGATGATGAAACCTTCGCATCCTTCCGGGCATCAACTGGTGGTGATTCGTGGCGCGGGAGACATTGCCAGTGGAGTGGCGTTACGTCTGTATCATGCGGGTTTTAAAGTGATCATGCTGGAAGTTGAAAAGCCGACGGTGATTCGTTGTACCGTAGCGTTTGCCCAGGCCGTGTTCGACGGTGAAATGACAGTTGAAGGTGTTACTGCTCATTTGGCTTCGACCCCTGCGGAGGCGATGAAACTGACTGAGCGAGGATATATCCCGGTAATGGTGGACCCTTCCTGTTCGCTGCTTGATGAACTGAAACCGCTGTGCGTGGTAGATGCCATTCTGGCGAAACAGAATTTGGGTACGCGTGTGGACATGGCACCGGTAACAATTGCGCTCGGGCCTGGTTTTACCGCAGGAAAAGATTGCCATGCGGTTATTGAAACAAACCGTGGGCACTGGCTGGGACAGGTGATCTACTCCGGTTGTGCGCAGGAGAATACCGGTGTTCCAGGTAATATTATGGGGCATACCACCCGGCGGGTTATTCGCGCTCCGGCGGCGGGTATCATGCGCTCGAATGTGAAATTAGGCGATCTGGTAGAAGAGGGTGATGTTATTGCCTGTGTTGGCGATCATGAAATTAAAGCACCGTTGGCCGGTATGGTGAGAGGCTTGCTGAACGATGGGCTGGCTGTCGTCGGCGGTTTTAAAATCGGTGATATCGACCCTCGTGGCGAAACGGCTGATTTCACCAGCGTTTCTGATAAAGCCCGGGCGATTGGTGGTGGTGTACTTGAGGCGTTAATGATGTTGATGCACCAGGGCGTTAAAGCGACGAAAGAAGTACTGGAAGTGGCTTAAATGAAAACGGCCGGATGGCATCGCCCCCCGGCCTTTAACTTACTGGCAAATCACCGTTCCGGTTTTACCTTCAATCCCTTCTTTCGCTTTGCTTAACACGGTAATCAGCGCTTCGCGGCCTGCGCGAGAGCGAGCAAATGACGCGGCGGCTTCCACTTTCGGCAGCATCGAACCTTTAGCAAAATGCCCCTCATCAATAAAGCGTTCTGCATCGGCCAATGACAGGCGGTCGAGCCACTGTTCATTCTCTTTACCAAAATTAATTGCTACTTTCTCTACCGCAGTAAGAATGATCAGCATATCGGCATCGATCATTTCTGCTAAACGGGCGCTGGCCCAGTCTTTATCGATAACCGCGCTGGCACCGCGCAGATGGTTACCTTCACGAATCACCGGAATACCGCCACCGCCAACGGTGATTACGACCTGGCCGGCATCTACCAGAGCTTTTACCGTCTCTTTTTCAATAATATCAACTGGTTTTGGCGAAGCGACGACACGACGATAGCCACGACCCGCATCTTCTTTCAGGGTGTAACCCTGTTTTGTCAGTTGTTCTGCTTCCTGCTCGGTAAAGAATGAGCCGATCGGTTTGGTCGGATTGAGGAATGCCGGATCGTTAGCGTCGACTTCGACTTGAGTAACCAGCGTTGCAACGGGTTTATTAATGCCACGAGAAAGCAGTTCTTCCCGTAAGGCGTTTTGCAGATCGTAACCAATATATCCCTGGCTTAAGGCGACACAGACAGACATCGGCAGCATAGGCGAATGCGCTTCCGTTTTTGCGGCGGCTTCGAATGCCTGGTTAATCATGCCCACCTGTGGCCCATTACCATGAGTGACGATAACTTCATGCCCCTGGGCAATTAAATCAACAATTGCCTGAGACGTAATTTTTACCGCTTTCATTTGTCCGGCCAGATCATCGCCCAGCGCATTCCCGCCCAGGGCGAGAACAATTTTCTTACTCATTTTTCCTCACTCATCATTCTTGATTGTGTATAGATCCCTGGCAGTGGTTAGAACACGGGAGGGACAAACGGTTTGCGTCGCAGGAAACGTCCCCGTCCGGCTTTGCCTGTAAAGGTGCCGTCACAGAAAATCGTTTCACCACGGGATAGGGTTCTGACAATTGCACCCTGGTAGGTAAAGCCCTCCCAGGGCGAGTAGTCAGCGTTGTCGTGGAGATGGCGATGCTGAATTTGCTGGCTCTGATGTGGATCTATAATCACTACGTCACCATCTGAACCGGGCGCTAATGTTCCTTTTTGTGGCCACAGGCCAAACAGTCTGGCGGGCATTGCACTGGTTAATTCAACAAAACGCTCCGGTGTGATACGTCCGGTCATTACGCCGCTGGAGAACAGCAACTGCATACGATTCTCCACACCGGGAAGGCCATTTGGGCAACGGCTGAAATCACCTTTGGAAATCTGCTGGCGCTGGGCCATTGAGAAGGTGCAGTGATCGGTCGCCACCACGTCAATCGCACCATCGCTGATGCCGCACCACAGCTTGTCCTGCTCGCGAACGTTGCGCAGCGGTGGGCTAAGAATAAATTTCATGCCGTCTTCTGCGTCATAACTACGTTCGTCGAGCAGAAGATATTGCGGACAAGTTTCAACCCAGACAGGCTGGCGGTTCGCGCGGGCAAGGCGCAGATAATCCAGGCCTAATCCGTTAGACAGGTGGACGATATAGAGCGGTACGTTACCGGCAAGTTTTGCCAGGTTGATCATTCGGGCGATGGCTTCCGCTTCGCACTCCAGCGGTCGACTCAATGCGTGATAGCGCGGCGCGGTTAGCCCGGCAGCGATAAACTCCGCCCGCTTACTGGCGATAGCAGCATCATTTTCCGGGTGTACGGTGGTTAGCGCGCCGGACTCATGCAAACGGCGTAACGCCTGTAACACTTCGTCATCGTTGAGTTTGTATTGATAGGTTAAATAGAGTTTAAAACTAGTCAGCCCTTCTTCGACCATCATCGGAATTTCATCGAGGATAGCGTGATTGATATGCTGGATAACACCGTGAAAGCTGTAGTCGATGACCGCTTTATGGGCGGCATAACCACGATAAACTTCCAGTTGATGGCGTAACCGGCAGCCGTTTGGGCCAAATCCCATATGGTCAATAATGGTTGTTGTACCGCCACACGCAGCCGCGCGGGTGCCGGTAAAAAAATCATCACAACTGCGCGCAATGCCGACATCAATATTAAAATGCGTATGGACATCCACGCCGCCTGGGAAAACGTAACAGCCAGTGGCATCAATTTCTTCATAAGGGAGCTGCGGCGAAATATCGTTACCTAACTGGCGAACAATCCCGCTTTCAATCAGCAAATCCTGCTTTGCTTGCCCATCAGCGTTAACAACAGTGCCGTTTTTGATCAATACACGCATAGCAAACTCCAGAAACCCTCCGGCGAACCAGAGGGGAATAAGTGATGAATAATTATTCGGTTGCCAGCCAGCTTAATGGGATTGCCGCATACATAGCGGCACAGGTTACCAGGTGAGATTTCCAGGTTTTTTCGTTTGGCGCGTGCGCTTCAGGTTCTTTACCGGGGCCAAAGCCGATAACCGGAATACCGTGACGGCCCATGATGGAGACGCCGTTAGTTGAGAATGTCCACTTATCAACGACCGGTGCTTTGCCGAACAGCCCTTCGTAGGCATTCACCAGCGCTTTAACGGTGAAGTGATCTTCTTCTACTTTCCAGGTCGGGAAGTAGCATTCGGTTGGGTAAACCAGACCAGTCCAGGACGGACGGTCGTAGTTGTACATAGAAACGACTGCGTTGGCTTTCTGTACCGCAGGCAGCGCGCGGATTTCATCCAGTGCACCTTCCCATGTTTCGCCCCAGGTCAGACGACGGTCAATAGAAACTGCGCAACTGTCTGCGACAGCGCAACGACTTGGGGAGGTAAAGAAGATTTCGGAAACGGTCAGCGTACCTTTACCGAGAAATTCGTCATAGCCCAGACGTTGGGACAGTTCTTGTAATTCGCCAAGAATTGGGCCCATTTTGAAAATGGCGTTATCTCCGCGTTCTGGTGCAGAACCGTGGCAGCTAACACCCTGAACATCAACACGAATTTCCATACGACCGCGCTGACCACGGTAGACCTGGCAGTCGGTCGGTTCAGTACTGACCACAAATTCCGGACGAATACCGGATTGTTCAATAATGTACTGCCAGCACAGACCGTCGCAGTCTTCTTCCTGCACTGTCCCCGTTACCAGCAGGGTGTATTCATCTTCCAGCCCCAGATCTTTGATGATTTTACCGGCATAAACCATAGACGCCATGCCGCCTTCCTGGTCAGAAGTACCGCGACCGCCGATCAGTTCATCAGTTTCCATACCTTCGTACGGGTCGAATTCCCAGTTTTTGATGTTGCCAATACCGACGGTGTCGATGTGAGCATCCATTGCAACCAGACGCGGGCCGTGGCCGATATAACCGAGAACGTTGCCCATCGGGTCGATTTCAACTTTATCGAAACCTACTTTTTCCATCTCTTCTTTAATACGATGCACTACGCGTTTTTCATCGCAACTTTCGCTGGGAATCGCAACCATATCGCGCAGGAAGCGGGTCATGTCTGCCTGGTAATCTTTTGCTTTTTCAAGAATCAGTTTGAATGGAATATTCTTAGCCATTATTTTTCTCCAGATTTTTGACTCCCCGTTTGGCGGGGAGCTATTTCCAATAGGGTGATTATGGTGCTACAGAGTGTTTGCCTTCCCAGACAACTTCGCGGTAGTGCTTCACGTCAGTGTCGCCTTCAGTGCTGATAACCAGCACCACGGCATCTTTGTTCAGCGCCAGTTTTTCCATCAGACTTTGACGTTGCGGGTGATAATGAACAGCCGCAAGAACGCCTAAACCGACAGCGCCAGATTCACCGGAGATGATGCGCGGATCGTTGCCGTAGGGATTACCCAGCACGCGCATACCTAATGCGGCAACGCTGTCCTGGCAGGAGATGAATTGGGTGGCACAGTTACGTAAGATTTCCCAACCCAGCGGATTCGGTTCGCCGCAGGCCAGGCCCGCCATGATGGTGGCCATATCGCCGCCAACGTTAACGATGTCGCCTTTGACGCCAGAGCGATAAATACAGTCAGCTTTGTCAGGTTCAACAATGATGCTGTGCAGATTTTGAGGACTATAGACATCCACCAGATATCCCAGCACGCCGCCGGCCATTGCGCCGACGCCAGCCTGCAGCAGGACGTGAGTTGGCGTAACGCCCATTTCACGCATTTGCTCAACAGCCTCATCCGCTAATGTGGCGTAGCCCTGCATGATCCAGGTTGGGATTTTGGTATAGCCTTCCCAGGCGGTATCTTGTACGACTTCCCAGCCGTGTTGCTGAGCGTGTTGCATGGTCAGGCGGACGGTATCGTCATAATTCATGTCGGTGACGATGCACTCGGCGCCGAGGTTCAGAATGGCGTCTACACGCTCCTGAGCAGAACCTTTCGGCATGTAAATCACCGCGTTTTGACCGAGTTGTTGAGCAGCCCAGGCAACACCGCGCCCGTGGTTGCCGTCGGTGGTGGTGGCGAAGGTCATCTTTTCGCCAATGGCATTTTTCAGATGCTCAAATGACAGTGTTTCGATATCCAGATGATATTTTTCGCACAGTAACTGAGCGATAGCGTACGCACCGCCGAGCATTTTGAAGGCGTTCAGACCGAAGCGTTTTGATTCGTCCTTAACGAGAATTTTCTTTACACCAAAAAGAGTTGCGAGATCGTCCAGCGCACAAAGCGGTGTTGGGCGATAGCCAGCAATTTTCTGGTGAAACTGGCGCGCCAGTTTTGCCTGGTTTTGCGAAAAGAGCGGTGATGTTTCGCCGTTGAAAAATTTGTTATCGACGATATCAACCTTCAATGAGAAAACGGACATATCCTATCCTTTTGGCCTCTGGAAATAGAGAGCCGACCTGCCGATCGGCTCGAGGGGTTATTTCACGCGTTCTTGCGCTTCTTTCAGCAGTTGTTCGAGCAGTGCACCAGGTTTGGAATATTTACGGGAAAGGATCATCGCGGCGATGATATAGGGTTTCCAACTGGCTTCTTTGTAGGTAGCGATACGGTATTTTTCGAATACGCCTTCCGTGACTTCACCTTCTTTGCAGGATACGCCGCTAATATCGGCTGGCAGACAGTGCATATACAGGGCTTCACCGTCGCGGGTGAGTTCCATCATCTCTTCAGTGCAATGCCAGTCTTTATGTTGCGCGTTCTGTGCCAGGCACTGTTTTTCCAGTGCTTTTAAGCCTTCGTGATCGTTCGCGCGCAGCAGTTCAGTTCGCTCTTCCATCACTTTATAAGGTGCCCATGACTTCGGATAAACGATGTCTGCGTCTTTGAATGCTTCTTCCATGCTGGTGACCTGACGGAAGCTACCGCCGGATGCTTTAGCGTTGTTTTTAGCCACTTCAACGACATCCGGAATCAGGTCATAGCCTTCCGGATGAGCCAGGGTGACATCCATACCGAAGCGAGTCATCAGGCCGATAATGCCTTGCGGTACAGAGAGCGGTTTACCGTAGCTTGGGGAATACGCCCAGGTCATGGCGATTTTTTTACCTTTCAGGTTTTCCAGTGAACCAAAGTGTTCACGTAACCATGCCAGGTCGGCCATAGACTGAGTCGGGTGGTCGATATCGCATTGCAGGTTAACTAAAGCCGGACGCTGCGGCAGTACGCCCTGTTTGTAGCCGTCGTCAAGCGCGGCTCCCACTTCACGCATATAGGCGTTGCCTGCCCCCAGATACATATCGTCACGAATACCGATAGCATCGGCACAGAAGGAGATCATATTGGCCGTTTCACGAACGGTTTCGCCGTGCGCAATTTGTGATTTACCTTCATCAAGATCTTGCTGCGCCAGGCCGAGCAGATTAAGCGCGGAAGCATAAGAAAAACGGGTGCGGGTAGAGTTGTCGCGGAATACGGAAATACCTAATCCACTATTAAAGACTTTGGTCGAGATGTTTTCAGCACGCAGTGCTTTTAACGCTGCGGCAACGTCCAGTACTTGTTTCAGTTCATCTGGCGTCTGTTCCCACGTTAACAAAAAATCTTTCTCGTGAAGGTGAGAGGTCAGCGAATTGATATCCTTAATCAGCTCATTAACAGTTTTCATCATAAAGTCCCGATAGTGGAATGACAGGCAAAGTGGTTTATTTCACTGTGACATGCCAATGTGATTGGTGTTTTCACAGCTATACCAGGAACTAACAATAAACATGCCAGAATTATCTGCATGGTTATGAAATGCTAATTTAACGAATAATGTGTGGGTTTGATCACAAATTATTGATGTGCTATGGAACATCAAAATATACGGAAACGATTGGCTTTTTTTATGCAGTTATTTATTTGCTGCTAAGCATCAGAAATAAGATAAAGAGGCAGGTAAATCGACGTCAGTTTGATAAATGCACTCCCGTAATTCTCATATTGATATAGAAATGTGATATTACTTCCATAATTTCATTAGAAAATGATAAAAATCCTATGTTTTTAGCAAAGCTATATTTGTCTGAGTTAATATCGTCATGACCTGTGAACCATCAACGTCTTCAATGATCGACTTTTAAGTGATTCTGGAAGGTAAAGCTATGGAGCTTGTTTCTACGCAGTCAGTATTGATGCAAATTCAACCAACAATTCAGCGTTTTGCCAGAATGCTAGCCAGCGTTTTGCAGCTTGAGGTTGAGATCGTTGATGAAAACTTGTGCCGCGTCGCTGGAACTGGCGCATATGGGAAATTTCTTGGTCGCCAGTTGAGTGGCAACTCGCGCTTGCTCCGCTATGTCCTCGAAACCAAAACCGAAAAGGTTGTGACACAATCTCGCTTCGATCCCCTTTGTGAAGGTTGCGACAGTAAAGAGAGTTGTCGTGAAAAGGCATTTCTGGGCACGCCTGTTATTCTACAGGAACGCTGTGTCGGGGTAATAAGTTTGATTGCTGTTACTCATGAGCAACAAGAACATATCAGTGATAATTTACGCGAATTTTCAGATTACGTTCGCCATATATCGACTATTTTTGTTTCAAAGCTTCTGGAAGATCAGGGGCCAGGAGATAATATAAGTAAAATATTCGCTACCATGATTGATAATATGGATCAGGGAGTATTAGTTATTGATGAAGACAATCGTGTTCAGTTTGTTAACCAGACTGCATTAAAAACTCTCGGTGTTGCTCAAAATAATATGGTTGGGAAACCTGTTCGTTTCAGGCCATTAACATTTGAGAGTAATTTTACTCATGGCCATATGCAGCATATCGTTTCGTGGGATGATAAAAGTGAATTGATAATTGGTCAGTTGCATAACATACAGGGCCGACAGTTATTTTTAATGGCATTTCACCAATCTCATACCAGTTTTTCCGTGGCGAATGCCTCTGATGAACCGCATATTGAACAATTAGTTGGCGAATGCCGGGTTATGCGGCAATTAAAACGACTCATTAGCCGCATTGCGCCTAGCCCATCCAGTGTTATGGTCGTTGGTGAAAGTGGCACCGGGAAAGAAGTGGTGGCTCGCGCAATCCATAAGCTGAGTGGACGGCGGAACAAACCATTTATTGCTATCAACTGTGCGGCGATTCCGGAGCAGCTTCTGGAGAGTGAGCTGTTCGGTTATGTTAAAGGCGCATTTACTGGCGCTTCAGCCAACGGCAAAATAGGGTTGATTCAGGCGGCGAATACAGGCACGTTGTTTCTTGATGAAATTGGCGATATGCCATTGATGTTGCAGGCTAAATTACTGCGAGCTATTGAGGCGCGTGAAATCCTGCCGATTGGTGCCAGTAGTCCAATACAGGTCGACATCCGCATCATTTCTGCAACCAACCAGAATTTAGCCCAGTTCATTGCCGAAGGTAAATTTCGCGAAGATCTCTTCTACCGACTCAATGTCATTCCTTTAACTTTGCCACCGCTGCGTGAACGTCAGGAAGATATTGAACTGCTGGTGCATTACTTTTTACATCTACATACCCGTCGTTTGGGATCGGTTTACCCAGGTATTGCTCCCGATGTTGTGGAGTTACTGCGTAAGCATTATTGGCCAGGGAACCTGCGAGAGTTAAGCAATCTGATGGAATATCTGGTCAACGTTGTTCCTTCTGGTGAAGTCATTGACAGCACGCTTTTGCCACCCAATCTGGTAAATAACGGTGCGATGGAGCAAAGTGAGATGCCAGAAGCTTGCGAGGCACATTTGGCACTTGATGATACTGGAGGCACGGCGCTGGAGGAGATGGAAAAACAGATGATACGCGAGGCGCTTTCACGTCATAACAGCAAGAAGCAAGTTGCTGATGAACTGGGTATCGGCATTGCTACCCTCTATCGTAAGATTAAAAAATATGAGTTGTTAAGCGTGTAACCACGGTAAATCCGGCCTGAATTCAGGCCGGATTTCGTTTTACTTCGTTTCTTCGCAGTCCAGTACTGTATTCACAATCATCTGATAACCGGTGCAGCGACAGAGATTTCCCGCCAGGCCACGACGAATCTCCGTAATGGTTAATGGTTTCTCTCGTGGTTTCGCCAGCATTGCCGTGGTGGCCATAATCAGCCCTGGCGTACAAAAGCCACACTGCACTGCGCCGGATTTCGCATAAGCCTGTTGAACATGAGAAAGTTTGCCACCTTTTGCTTCGCCTTCCAGCGTGCGGATCTCTTTTCCTTCAGCCCATGCGGCCAGGTATAAACAACTGTCGATTGCCGTTCCGTCAACCAGTACTGTACAGGCACCGCATTCGCCAACGCAGCAACCTTGCTTGACACTAAGCAGTCCTTGTTCGCGGAGCATCTCCGAAAGTGGCATTCCTGGTGCGGCGTGAAGCTGAAAAGGCATACCGTTAATGACACATTCAATGGTAATACTTTTGCTGTGATTCATTGCAATGTTCCCCCCGCCGCGGCGACGGCTTCGCTAATGACTTTTTTGGTCATCGTCTGGATGAGATGCAGACGAAACTCTTTACTTGCACGCCAGGAAGAACGCGGGGCGACATCCTGTAGGACTGATTCGCTAATAGCTTCCAGCGTTTGCTGAGTTAATGGCGCGTTTTGTGCAGCCTGTTCAGCATGTTGGCAGCGAATCGGCGTTGGTGCGGCAACACCAAATGCCAGGCGTAATTCACTGAAATTGCCGTTGTCCAGGCGGCAATGAGCAGCGCAACCGATGGTTGAAATATCCATCGCGTCGCGCATGGCATATTTAAAATGCGCGCTACCTGCATGTTCTTTCGGTTGCGGTGGGAAATGAAATGCGACAAGGATTTCATCATGCTCAAGGGAAACCTTGCCCGGCCCGGTATGAAAGCCGTTAATCGGGACGAAGCGAACACCGCGCGGGGAGTGGATCTCCAACTTCGCGTCATATATCAGTGTTGGCGTGGCTGAGTCTGCGCTGGTGGCACCGTTGCAAATATTTCCACCGTAGGTCGCGACGTTACGGATCTGCGGCCCGGCAATTGACGAAGCCGCAGCACATAACGCCGGGAGATGACGCTGGGTTAATAGATTTTCAATTAACTGGGTAAAGGTTGTCGCGGAACCGATTCGTAGCGCGCCATCTTCCGCCAGCGTAATCCCCCGAAGATCTGCCAGATTGTGGATATCAACAATATGACGGTAACGGTCATTGTGATGGTGGAGCTGAATCAGCACGTCAGTGCCACCGGCGAGCAGTTTGGCCTGCGGATTGTGAGTCAGCAGGTTGATGGCATCGGCAAGGGTGGTTGCGCGATGGTAAGATGCAAAATCAAACATGATGTTATCCTCAAATCAATCCTGCCAGATGGAACTCTTCGTATAACCGTTTTGGCGTCAGCGGCAGGGTATTGATTGCAACACCGGTAGCCATTTTCACCGCGTTACGAATCGCAGCGGCGACAGGAATTATTGGCGGCTCACCCAGTGACTTATGTCCGTATGCGGATTGTGGTTCATTGATTTCGACAAACGCGCTTTCCAGTTGTGGCAGATCCGGCATGGTCGGCATTTTGTAATCCAGCAGATTGGGGTTACGTACCACACCACTTTTCGCATCGATAATCATCTCTTCAAATAACGCCCAGCCAATGCCCATTCCCATTCCGCCGTGAACCTGACCTTCAGCCAGCAGCGGGTTAAGAATATGGCCCGAATCATGGACGTTGAGGATGCGATTGATGGTCACTTTACACAGCGCAATATCAACCGTCAGATCAACAAAAGTACAGCCAAATGCCGGTGGGTTAGTGGTGGTTTTGATCGAGCTTTCAGCAGAAAGTTGCCCGCCGCGCTCAGGATGATAAAAAGCATCCATCGCCAGATCTTTTAACGACAGCAATGGCTCTTCCGGCCTTTTAACCAGCGCGATATGGCCTTTTATCAGTGTCAGATTCATCGCTGACTGATGTAGCATTACAGCGGCATGAGCGATGATTTTCTCTTTCAATAGCAATGCAGCACTGCGTAACGCAGGCGCGGCAACATAGCTCTGGCGTGAAGCAAACGCACCTGGATCGAATGGCGTAATATCGGTATCTTGTGTCGAAATCACGCGGACATCGCTGACCGGAACACCCACGGTTTCAGCCACCATTTGCGAGAACACAGTGTCGGCACCCTGACCGATTTCCGTAGCGCCGCTTTGCACGTTGATAGTTCCATCCTGATTCATCAACAAGCGTGCGCCCGCGATTTCTACACCAACAGGCCAGGTGTTAGAGGTGTAGCTAAAACAGGCAACGCCAACGCCGCGGCGCAAATTGCCTTGCAGGTTCTGGCACTCTGCACGTCGTTTTTCCCATTCAAAGATTTCCCGCCCTTTTTCCAGACACTCAGGTAATCCGGCACTGTAAATGCGTTTTCCAGTGAGTGGATTTGCATCGCCTTCACGGGCGGCATTACGTAAACGAATTTCTACCGGGTCAAGATCTAACGCGGTAGCGGCGTCATCCAGCATTGATTCGACGGCAAAAACGACTTGCGGTGCGCCATAACCACGCATTGCGCCAGCCGTGGGTAGATTGGTATAGCAGGTCTTTGAGCTGTAAGCGTAGGCGCAACGAGGATAAAGATACGCGACTTTGTTACCACCTGCGGAAGCAATGGAATGGCCGTGAGAGGCATAAGCACCCGTGTTGGACAGAACATCCAGACTATAGCCTTTCAGCGTACCATCGTGGTTAACCCCCATTTTCCCGTCAATGGTAAAAGCGTGGCGGGTACGGGTCGCCAGGAAACACTCTTCACGACTAAGGGAAACTTTCACCGGAATACCGCCGAGCTTGCTGGTCAGGAATGCCGCCATTGGCTCCTCCAGCACATCTTGTTTATTACCAAAACCTCCACCGACAAACGGTTTGATTACCCGCACGCATGACCAGGGAATATCCAACGCCTGACCGACAACGCGGCGAACAATGTGCGGGATCTGCGTACTGGAGACGATGGTAATTCGCGCGTCATCCTCCATCCACGCCAGCGATGTCACACTTTCCATGTGGCAATGTTGAATGACGGGGGTCTGATAGTGTCCCTGCACCTGGTAATCGGCGGCATCGATTGTTTGCTGGACATTGCCCGTAGACATCGTGCTTTGCTTAAGCAAATTACCGCGGCTGTGAATTTTAGCGGCGTCTTCTGCAAGTGCCGCTTCTGGTGTGGTGATAACGGGTAATTCTTGCCACTCAATACTGACTAATTGCGCTGCTTTTTCTGCTGTGAGTTCATCTCGGGCCACGACGATGGCAACGGCATCACCATGATGGCGAACATGGCGAGTTAACAGTGCGCGATCGGCGGTATCGCGTTTATTTTCGTCAAGTGTCCAGGCATGCCCTGCCGTGGCGAATGGGATATCCGGTACATCTTCCCAGGTAAAAATAGCCAGTACGCCAGGCAGACTTCTGGCTTGTTCATCATTAATACTTACGGCATAACCATGTGCGATAGGACTACGTACATATTTCGCGTAACACATGCCCGCCATAACATAATCGTCAGTATATCGTGCCCGCCCGGTAACCTTAGCAATGGCATCTACGCGCATACATGATTCACCTGTAGCGGTTGCTTCCCGCGCTTCCATAGAAATCCCCTTGATTTGAACATTTGGTTCTTATGGCAATGATTTAGTCTTTGAAGGCAAGAATTACGCCAGAAACGACTATAAGCATGAGGGGAGGAGGGAAGTGTGATGTTGTTAATAAAACGCCAGGGATGATGTGGTTTTTATCAGCAAAGCAAGAGAGGGCTGTGTATCAATATGAGTGTGATAAAAATCATTGTGATAAATGAATATTAGGAGGCAGTCAGGATGCTTTCTTTTTCGTTATGATGTACTAATGGTGGTTATCCTATCCTAATAGATTCATTAACAATTCTTGATTTGTACATCCATTTTCCGAGCAATGGATTGGGTATCTGACAGGTGACTGCTATGATATAGCGTCTTGTTTTTTGAGCGAGGAAAGATTTTGAGCGCAGGACGCCCGAATAAAAAAATGCTGGGTATCGTGATGCTGTTATCGGCTGGACTGCTTCTGGCGGGCTGTTCGGGTAGCAAATCATCAGACACAGGAACGTATTCCGGCTCCGTTTACACCGTGAAACGGGGGGATACGCTTTATCGTATTTCACGCACCACGGGAACAAGCGTAAAAGAACTTGCCCGGCTCAACGGCATTTCTCCCCCCTATACCATCGAAGTAGGCCAAAAGTTGAAACTTGGTGGGGCAAAAAGCAACCGCAGTTCGCGGAAATATACTGCCAAATCAACGACGAAAACAGCGTCAGTAACGCCGCCGCCAGTGGTTCCGAAATCTTCATGGCCTCCTGTTGGACAACGTTGCTGGTTATGGCCAACGAGTGGAAAAGTTATCATGCCTTACTCAATGGCAGATGGCGGCAATAAAGGGATTGATATTGCTGCAGCGCGCGGGACGCCAATATACGCAGCCGGTGCCGGTAAGGTGGTGTATGTCGGTAACCAATTACGCGGCTACGGTAATCTCATCATGATAAAACACAGTGAAGATTACATCACAGCCTACGCTCATAACGACACGATGCTGGTAAACAATGGGCAAAGCGTTAAGGCTGGGCAAAAGATAGCGACGATGGGCAGTACTGATGCAGAATCCGTGCGGTTACATTTCCAGATTCGTTACCGTGCTACGGCAATTGATCCTTTGCGCTACTTGCCGCCACAGGGCAGCAAACCAAAGTGTTGATGGTGAATTAATCAGCAGTCAGTAGCAAGACACTTGCTAAGAAGAGCGTAAGGTTTATAATGCCTTACGCATCTCAAAGCGGGCGTAGTTCAATGGTAGAACGAGAGCTTCCCAAGCTCTATACGAGGGTTCGATTCCCTTCGCCCGCTCCAGTTTTTTTACGTCCTCATATATTATTTCTTTATAATGCATCAAGCTACCGCATATTGATTATTAAAATCGATAGTATTGTTATAATTTGTCAATTGCCTTAGTTTTTGGATGTTGTTAATAATAGCTAAATGGTGTTCTTTCTCTGTGCCGTGATAAGAGAGTACGCTTTTTTTATTCTGCATTGTAGAGACATATGCATCAATGGATTTTTTTATTATCGCAGTTTTATGTATTTTTGGTTCAAGTAACAGTGATTGTTCTATACAAGAGATTGCATCCTCAATTCTTTCATTATATATGTTTACCAGTGACTTATAGTAGTATAGGGAAGCGACATCTAATATTTTTATTTGTGCATGATCAAAAAAAATACGTGATGTTGTTGCTTGTCCAGAAAGACCAGTTATCAACCCCATAATTCCTAATATCTTACCATCAAAAATAGCTTTATCTGATACCTTATCTATAAATTCTAATGCCTTTTGAGTAGCATGTTTATGTTCATATATACCATGAAGAGCCAGAGACATATGGCATTCAGCTAACAGACAATAGCATTCATTTATTAGTAACTGAGTATTGTATTTTTTTATCAGGTTTTCAAATATAGTTATTGCTTTGACAATGCTTTCTGGTGTGAACTCATTTAGTGCATTTTTCCCAGCAGACATTTCTTTGGATAAAACATGCTCATTAGATGATTCGTTTTGGCTAATTAATCCTGGTGCAGTTTCAGGATCCTTCATGACCATATACAAGTTACTTATTATAAATTGTGATATTTTTTGTATATCATCAGCCTGAAGATGAGTGCTGGCAACAAGATAAAAACTTTTTGCATCGATCACCTCAACATATAAGCTGTTTGATGTGTCATGTTGGTTAATCCTTCCTGTTATAAAATAATCTGGTTTGAATCTGGCCAGAAAAGCTGTTTGGGATTTATTATCTATACAATACTGGGTTGCAGCCATTGGGTATATATATAGGTTATCGTTTTTTTTATTTGAAATGAACTGTATAAGCTCTTGGTTAAGTGTTAATGGATCCTGGTGGCTGTGAGACGTTGTAAATGGGAATAAAGCAATAGTGCTTCCTGCTTCATTATATTGATTTCCTTTTATTTTGAATACTTGTCCACTGAATCGGTAACCTTTTCTATATATGGTTTCTATACAACGGGTATAACCAACTTGTTCAAAAATACATCTTAATGAATATATACAACGTGTAAGGGACTCATCACTTACAATTACATTTTTCCACACGGATTCGATGATCATATCTTTTGATACAACATTGCCAGCAGATTCAAGCAATACAAATAATACACCTAGCTCTTTGGGGGGAATGTAAGATTGCTCATTCCCTTTAGTAAGAATACCATCTTCTGTCAGTATTATCCCATCAGGGAAATGATATGAAAATTTAATTTCTAAATCCATTAGCTAACCTCTGTGAATTTTATGGCTATTTGCGTCCTGCATGAGTAATAGATATGACTGATACTCATATATATTTCATTAAACTGTATATGACTTTGTATATACAAAATTCCCATGACTGTTGGCATTAATTTATCCAGAATTGCTTTGAATGTAATCTGAAATATTCTTAAGTAATGCATGTTAATCATGTATGTGTATAACTAATTGAAATACATAGATAAAAACTGGGTGTTTCATTTCTTAACTGAGCATTAATTTCATTTAAGAAAGATAAAATACTAAAAGGTAATCTATATATCGAGATACAATCTGTTTGTAGAAACAATATGAGTAACACTTCTATTCATTAGCTAACTATTGTTTTTGATATAATAGGTTAAGATAATCATATGCGCTTGCTTTTTGCACCGTTAAATCATCTATTTTTATAATGTAGCATCTTCGCCAAAGAGTGCTTTTGATGTTTTCTGACAAAAATATTATGTAAAGTAATTGTCATGCGGGGGAGGGATGTACTATTGGTGTTTTTATAGCGCGAGGGAGTTATGTATAAGAGTTTAGATGTACAGAATTATAAATTTCAAAAAATTATGGCGTGTTTCAGTACCAATAATATTCAAATGGTTATTTTTAACATTTTTGTTTCTATAGTGATATTATATTATCTTGCACAGTACATAATTGCTCTATTACTAATATTAAAAAGAAATCCATGATTACGTTGTTTTTGTATATTATAGCTTATTATTTTTCCTGAAAAGACATAAAAATCAGGAAGGAGTAGTGCAAGTTTATCATCCTCAACTTGATCAATAATATCAAATTTGTTTATTTTGTTGGAGATGAGATGCAAAGTATTATAATTTTCACTCCATGTGTATTCAATATCTCGTCGAATTGCTTTATAAACCTTTGTGTTTTGTTTCCATGTGCCACTCAGTGCAACTGTTCCAGTCTTTTGGTTTTTATTATACATAAAATCAAGAGTAAGATTGGCTTGCCCCTGGTCATTAAAAATCACCCAATTAGCCGTACATTTTTCATTATATGCGATTTGTTCTTTAGAATAATGATAGGCAATGAATAAAATAAACCCACTGATAAAGCATAAAACAATAAGCAGGACTTTTTTACAGCGAGTCACGATTAACCTCACGATAAGACAGAGTTAAACAGCCGGCAACTTCGTTATTACTGTAGTTTTTTTTGCATGCCATAACAATCAAACCCGGAGACGACCTGGAGAGTGAAAAATATAGCCACGGATATTTTTTACAGTCAATTCCTGACCCTAATATACGGTTCTTATATTTATCGAAATCTTTCAAACCATCGATGCTATCTTCTGCAACATTAAAATGACAACCATTTATTTGTGCAACAGTTCTGTAATCTTTGAAAAATGATCTGGGTTGACTATTATTCCATAGTAAAAATGCGGTAAGCAAACCTACACCAAACGCACTTAACATTGGTAAATAAAATTTAGAGCGCCAGAGTATGTTCCTGACATGATTATCTGGAGCAACATTTATGTCTCTAAGCTCATCTGTAACGTTCAGGCTGTGAGGAGAATTGTTCTTTTGAACATCTACTGAAGAGGGGAGGGTATGACTTCCTATGTTTATATCATTATTGATCTTGAACCCTTTTCTCGGCACGGTTGCAATAAGCGAATGCGTAGTCTCACCAACCGCACGAAATCCGCGTCTGATAATCGATATGTTTTGGTATAACGTGTTGACCGGTACACGCATACCTTCTTCTTCCCAGACTCTGGAGAAAAAATCTTGTTGGGCGACCACATCTGGAAAAGCTTCAAGTAGCAACGATAAACACCTGCTTGCTGGCGTTGTCAGAACGACGTTCAGCTCGGCGTCATGTACCGAAATTAATTTCCTGTGTTCCGGCCAGAACTCAATATTATTGTTAATAATCCAGTACATACGTCAATAAAATACGGCATCAAGAAAATTGAAATTAAATAGTTTGATAAGTATATTAGTATTTATCTAATAAATATATATTAATTTTATATTCATTCCGATAATCATGATTGCAATATGTTAATGTAACTTAAAATTCTATATGTATTAACAAATTTAACAGTTGTAACGACGTTTTTATGATTTTTCTCTCATGATGTCTCTTCATCTTTTGAGATAACACACAAAACTTACATGATTAAACTAAATATTTAACAAATGGCGTTAAAAGTGCGTGATATAAAATACGGGCATCTTTATAAATGCCCGTATATACAATAATTATGATTATTGATAGTTACGTTTCAATGCTGAACTGAGTTTGAACGTATAAACAATTCGTTAATTTTACCACCCATCCTTTTTTCAATTCTTTGCTTGTAGGCGTAGATGCTACGGATATCCATGTTGAGTGTTTCTGCAATCTGATATGGATTATAGCCAGAGACCATATGCCCCATTATGGTGAACTCCATTTGAGTTAACGTATTGCCTCTGGTAAACGACAGATAACGACCGATAAACAACTGTCTGATCTTTTCGTTAGCAACATCCAGTCCATCATCATTATATATAATGGCTGATATTGCTGGGTTATGTTTTCTCCAGTAATTAGCAAGAGATTGCATATTCCTGTCGCTTACCAATACAATTCCCATATCAGTACTCGTAAGATAGTCAATCCAGTCTTTATCTAAAAAAAGACGTAAAAAACTTACTGAAAAATCTACAAAAATGTATCCGCTTAATCGTGCGTTATGGTTTTTACTTAATATGCCTTCAACCACACCACGATTAAAATACGAACTATCTTCGGGCCACATACAAAAGCATGCGTTTGCACAATACTGCAAACGTGGTGACTTTTCTGGCATTATTTGACAATGCATTGAGCAACTATTGCATGTAAGACTTTTATATCTACTACAAAGTCTCATGTTAATAACCTCCCTATTCATAGATAATCGCATAATTTCATTGGTTATTGATGATGTCAATACACTCTGATTTAATAAGCTTTTAATAGAAATTTGCGTTTAATCTGTATTTGATATTATTCTCAATAAACTATTTAAGAATACGTCGTTAAGTTTTAAATATGGTTTGATTTCACTTGGTTAACCATATTGGCTTTATTGCAAATCAGATAACTACCTAATGCATTAGGAATATCTATACTGCAAATTGTTTTCGAATAACCAGAAGATATCTTGTAAATCTAAGTGAAGCATCTTAAATAGTCTTATTTAAGATGTTCAGATTTTTACTGATGATAACAGCTTGATAATGCTTGTTTATGCTATGAATAGTCAGAGGGAGGATTAATGGTGGGCAGGCATTGTAAGAATTGGAATGGTTCAAAATTATGACTATTTTGAACCATTCACCTCAGAGATTAACTAAAGAACATTACCGAAACGCACAAAATACCCACGATCAACGTAATTAGATTTCCGATGGAACGCCAGGGTTTAAGCGCAGGGATGAGGTACGTAGACAGTGTAGGCATGATAAAAAGAATCATGGCAATGAGCGGACCGCTGATTGCGTAGATCATCGAAATTGCGTTAGGGTTGATGCAGCAGACGATGAAAGTAATCAGTGATACCAACATAATTGACAGTGCGCGGTTAAATGCACGGCTTTTTTTAACCCCTACCTGCTGTAACGTTGTTTTGACTAATTCCGTCGCACCTTCAATAACGCCAAAGTAGGTGCCTAAAAATGATTTAGACATTGCAACTACCGCGACAATAATCCCAGAAATTGACAACCATGCAGGGGCATTTGGCAACATAGACAGTGCCGATAAAATGGTGACGCCTTCCTCTTTTGCCGTTTCAATATATGAAGGTGGAATTGATAACAGGCAGCTAAAGACAAAGAATAGCACGCTCACGCAGATGATGAGATAAGCGACCTTCATAATTTTTTTGCATTTATCCATAGCGTGTTCGCCGTATTTTTCACGTCTGTCGATGGCAAACGTAGAAATAATCGGTGTATGGCTAAAGGCGAAAACCATCACGGGAATCGATATCCATATCTGGTGAAGGGTATTCTGATTGAACTCTACCTGGGTTGTTAATAAAGAAGGCTGCCAGCTACCGACCAGGTAGATGGAAAGAAATAAAAAGTAGGCAATCAGCGGGAAAACCAAAAATCCCATTACCCGAATTGTGGCATGGCGTCCCATCAGAAAAATGAGATTCAGGATCAACACAACACCAAGACTCACCAGCATACGGATGCGTAGATCAATGGCCATATGCTTCGCCAGTTGTTCAGTGAGTGAGTTGGTGATTGCCACTGCATATATCAACACGACGACAAAAAAAGCAATGAAGTACAGAGTGGTAATCAGATTACCAATCTTCTTGCCATAGTAGTGAGTTACCGCGCCAGTGATCCCTTCGCCTGCTGATGTTTTTGAAGAAAGGATGAACTGGCACAAGGCCTTATGTGGCCAATATGTTAAAGGCCAGGCGACCAGTGCAGTAATAAACAGGACCACCGCTCCCGCTGAACCTAACTGAATAGGAAGGAAGAGTGTGCCTGCGCCAACGGCAGTGCCGTAGAGTGCGAAGCTCCAGAGAGTTTCTTCTTTTGACCAAATCTTAGACATTATTTGAACGTATCATCTACAAATTAAACAAAATGGAGGGCAATTTACCATAAACCAGGCCAGACATGGGAGATTAACGCTATATCAACCGTGGATTGGTGTGTTAGTAGATGCAAACCTTGCGTGCCAGCCTGGTATCTCCATCCCTCATTCCGACGAATTTCCTTTGTGATAAAAATCACTATTTTTAAACATTTAAGATAATTGTTGTTAACAATCATTTACTATTACGCGGTTAATTGGTGCGAGGTTGTGATGAAAGACGTTGTGATTGTCGGGGCGTTACGAACACCTATCGGTTGCTTTCGTGGAGCATTGGCAGGCCATTCCGCCGTGGAATTAGGCAGCCTGGTCGTGAAAGCATTATTAGATCGCACTGGTGTTGCAGCACATGCGGTAGATGAGGTGATTCTGGGACAGGTTCTGACCGCCGGGGCAGGGCAGAATCCAGCACGGCAATCAGCGATTAAAGGTGGTCTTCCCAACAGCGTTTCGGCAATTACCATTAATGATGTTTGTGGTTCCGGACTAAAAGCTTTGCATCTCGCCACTCAGGCGATCCAGTGTGGTGAGGCTGATATTGTTATTGCCGGTGGCCAGGAAAATATGAGTCGCGCGCCGCATGTTTTGACTGATAGCCGCACCGGAGCACAGCTTGGCGATAGCCAATTGGTTGATAGCCTGGTGCATGACGGCTTGTGGGATGCATTCAATGATTACCATATTGGTGTCACCGCCGAAAATCTGGCGCGCGAATATGGTATCAGCCGCCAGTTACAAGATGCCTACGCACTTAGTTCGCAGCAAAAAGCGCGGGCGGCCATTGACGCCGGACGATTCAAAGATGAGATCGTCCCGGTCAGAACGCAAAGCAACGGGCAGTTATTGATCGTTGATACCGATGAACAGCCGCGTACTGATGCCAGTGCAGAAGGGCTAGCCAGTTTAAATCCGTCATTTGATAGCCACGGCTCTGTTACTGCGGGAAATGCCTCATCCATCAATGATGGTGCTGCTGCGGTAATGATGATGAGCGAAGCCAAAGCGCGAGCGTTGAATTTACCCGTGCTCGCACGTATTCGCGCCTTTGCCAGCGTTGGTGTCGATCCTGCACTGATGGGCATTGCCCCGGTGTATGCAACCCGCCGTTGCCTGGAGCGTGTTGGCTGGCAACTGGCCGATATCGATCTTATTGAGGCTAATGAAGCATTTGCCGCGCAGGCGCTTTCTGTTGGCAAGATGCTCGAGTGGGATGAACGCCGGGTCAATGTCAATGGGGGCGCGATTGCGTTGGGCCACCCGATTGGTGCCTCCGGGTGCCGCATTTTAGTTTCTTTGGTTCATGAAATGGTGAAACGCAACGCTCGTAAAGGATTGGCTACACTCTGCATTGGTGGTGGTCAGGGGGGGGCATTAACTATTGAGCGTGACGATTAGATCTGTATTTCTTCCTTATCCGTTAAACATCTGCCGCCATCAATCTGCTTTATGATGATGGCTGGCACCGCTATGCACATTTCATATAAAACCTGACTTTTCTCCTTCTACCTGGCTGATTCGTGATCGGTACTACACTTTTTTCAATCCTTTTCCAGAAAATGAAACAATGTTTTATTTTTAATTGAAAACCATATCCCATGGGCATATCATCCCTTTAAAGAGAAAACGAAACGATGTTTCACTATCGTTTGTAATTTCATGCTTCACTGATTATCGGAGGTTGATGTGGACGTAAGACAGAGCATCCACAGTGCGCACGCGAAAACGCTGGATACCCAGGGGCTGCGCAATGAATTTTTGGTTGAAAAGGTATTCGTCGCGGATGAGTACACCATGGTTTACAGCCACATTGACCGTATTATTGTTGGCGGTATTATGCCGGTAGCAAAAACGGTTTCCGTTGGCGGGGAAGTCGGAAAACAACTGGGCGTGAGCTACTTCCTTGAGCGTCGCGAGCTGGGTGTTATCAATATTGGCGGTGCCGGAACGATTACTGTCGATGGTCAATGCTATGAAATCGGTCACCGCGATGCCTTGTATGTAGGTAAAGGTGCAAAAGAGGTTGTCTTTGCCAGCATCGATAGTGCCACTCCAGCGAAGTTTTACTACAACTGTGCGCCTGCTCATACAACGTATCCCACCAAAAAAGTGACTCCGTCCGAAGTGTCTCCGGTTACGCTGGGCGATAACCTCACCAGCAACCGCCGCACGATTAACAAATATTTTGTGCCGGATGTGCTGGAAACCTGCCAGTTGAGTATGGGGCTGACGGAGCTGGCACCGGGTAACCTGTGGAACACGATGCCGTGCCACACCCACGAACGTCGGATGGAAGTTTATTTCTATTTCAACATGGACGATGACGCCTGCGTTTTCCACATGATGGGGCAGCCGCAAGAAACGCGTCATATTGTGATACATAACGAACAGGCAGTGATCTCCCCAAGTTGGTCTATCCATTCTGGCGTAGGAACCAAAGCTTATACCTTTATCTGGGGCATGGTCGGTGAAAACCAGGTCTTTGATGATATGGACCACGTTGCCGTTAAAGATCTGCGCTAGTCGCGAGTATAAATGAATAAGGTATTATTATGATTTTAAATGCATTTTCTCTTGAAGGTAAAGTTGCGGTAGTCACCGGTTGTGACACCGGGCTGGGACAGGGAATGGCACTGGGGCTGGCACAGGCGGGTTGTGACATTGTCGGCATCAACATTGTTGAGCCAACAGAGACTATTGAACAGGTTACTGCGCTGGGGCGTCGCTTTTTAAGTCTGACTGCCGATCTGCGTAAGATTGATGGCATCCCAGCACTGCTGGATCGTGCGGTAGCAGAGTTCGGTCATATTGATATCCTGGTGAATAACGCCGGATTGATTCGCCGTGAAGATGCCCTCGAGTTCAGCGAAAAAGACTGGGATGATGTGATGAACCTGAATATCAAAAGCGTGTTCTTCATGTCTCAGGCTGCGGCGAAACACTTTATCGCTCAGGGCAACGGCGGCAAGATTATCAATATTGCGTCAATGCTTTCATTTCAGGGCGGGATCCGTGTGCCTTCGTATACCGCATCAAAAAGCGGCGTGATGGGCGTGACGCGCCTGATGGCGAACGAATGGGCAAAACATAACATCAACGTTAATGCGATTGCTCCGGGTTACATGGCGACCAACAATACTCAGCAATTGCGGGCTGATGAACAACGTAGTGCGGAAATTCTTGAGCGCATTCCTGCCGGACGCTGGGGGCTACCGAGCGATCTGATGGGGCCGGTGGTATTCCTTGCCTCCAGTGCTTCAGACTATGTGAATGGTTATACCGTTGCTGTGGATGGCGGCTGGCTGGCACGTTAATTTATTCAGTTTGCTATTAAGACCCTACCTGACGGCGGGGTTTTTTATTTCTGATAATCAGCATAATCCATATCATGGTTATGAAATAATCCATATTAATTATCAATTAATAAACTTTATGATTTTTATCTGCTTTAAAATTATATGCTTAATTATAATGTCATTAATTTCACTTAATTTTAAAAGTGTAATGTCCATCACATAACAGTATGTAGCAGCAGTTTAATCCATATTTATGATGTTTCCGACCTGACACCTGAGTTAATTGTTCACGTATTTTTTCACTATGTCTTACTCTGTGCTGGCAGGAAAAAATGGTTACTATCAATACGGAATCTGCTTTAACGCCGCGCCCTCTGCGCGATACGCGGCGTATGAATATGTTTGTTTCGGTAGCTGCTGCGGTCGCGGGATTGTTATTCGGTCTTGATATCGGAGTTATTGCCGGAGCGTTGCCGTTCATCACCGATCACTTTGTGCTGACCAGTCGTTTGCAGGAGTGGGTGGTCAGCAGCATGATGCTTGGCGCAGCAATCGGTGCGCTGTTTAACGGTTGGCTGTCGTTCCGCCTGGGGCGTAAATACAGTCTGATGGCGGGGGCTATCCTCTTTGTGCTCGGTTCGATAGGGTCGGCTTTTGCGACCAGCGTTGAAATGCTGATTGCCGCCCGTGTGGTGCTGGGGATTGCTGTCGGAATCGCCTCTTATACTGCACCTCTCTATCTCTCAGAAATGGCGAGTGAAAACGTTCGTGGCAAGATGATCAGTATGTACCAGTTGATGGTCACACTCGGCATTGTGCTGGCGTTTTTATCCGATACAGCCTTCAGCTATAGCGGTAACTGGCGCGCAATGTTAGGTGTTCTTGCCTTACCTGCAGTCCTGTTGATTATTCTGGTGGTCTTCCTGCCGAATAGTCCGCGCTGGCTGGCGGAGAAAGGGCGTCATATTGAGGCGGAAGAAGTGCTGCGTATGCTGCGCGATACATCGGAAAAAGCGCGAGAAGAACTCAACGAAATACGTGAAAGCCTGAAATTAAAACAGGGCGGTTGGGCGCTGTTTAAGATCAACCGTAACGTCCGTCGTGCCGTGTTCCTCGGTATGTTGTTGCAGGCGATGCAGCAGTTTACTGGTATGAACATCATCATGTACTACGCGCCGCGTATCTTCAAAATGGCGGGCTTTACGACTACCGAACAGCAGATGATAGCGACTCTGGTGGTGGGGTTGACCTTTATGTTCGCCACCTTTATTGCCGTCTTTACGGTCGATAAAGCGGGGCGTAAACCGGCGCTGAAAATTGGTTTCAGCGTGATGGCGTTGGGAACTCTGGTGTTGGGTTATTGCCTGATGCAGTTTGATAACGGAACGGCTTCCAGTGGTTTGTCCTGGCTCTCTGTTGGCATGACGATGATGTGTATTGCCGGTTATGCGATGAGTGCCGCGCCTGTGGTGTGGATCCTGTGCTCCGAAATTCAGCCGCTGAAATGTCGCGATTTCGGTATTACTTGCTCGACCACCACCAACTGGGTGTCGAACATGATTATCGGCGCGACCTTCCTGACGTTGCTCGACAGCATTGGCGCTGCCGGTACGTTCTGGCTCTACACCGCATTGAACATTGCGTTTGTGGGCATCACTTTCTGGCTCATTCCTGAAACCAAGAATGTCACGCTGGAACATATCGAACGTAAACTGATGTCTGGCGAGAAGTTGAGAAATATCGGCGTCTGATTTCACTGGCCGGATGTGCTGTACATCCGGCCTTTTTTTCGCTAATAGAGATCGGGCACCTGGCCGTTGAGGCGTTCGTTACGTCCTTTATTCTGCCTCGCTGCGGTAACTCACAAGACAGGAGAGAGGAATGAAAACAATTGGTTTGCTGGGGGGAATGAGTTGGGAATCCACCATCCCTTACTATCGCCTGATAAATGAAGGCATTAAACAGCGGCTTGGTGGACTTCACTCTGCGCAAGTGCTGCTACATAGCGTCGATTTTCATGAAATAGAAGAGTGTCAACGTCGTGGTGAATGGGATAAAACCGGGGAGATTCTGGCAGAGGCGGCGATTGGCTTACAGCGGGCGGGTGCAGAGGGCATTGTGTTATGTACCAATACGATGCACAAAGTGGCAGATGTCATCGAATCCCGTTGCTCGCTGCCTTTTTTACATATTGCGGATGCCACCGGACGAGCAATCAGCCGCGCCGGAATGACGCGCGTAGCGCTACTGGGCACGCGCTACACTATGGAGCAGGATTTTTATCGTGGGCGGTTGGCGGAGCAATTTTCTATCGATTGTCTGGTGCCTGAAGCAGATGAACGGGCGAAAATTAATCAGATTATTTTTGAAGAGCTGTGTCTGGGGCAATTTACCGAAGCATCGCGCGCTTATTATGCGCAAGTGATTGCTCGCCTCGCAGAACAGGGCGCGCAGGGCGTGATTTTCGGCTGCACAGAAATTGGTTTACTGGTGCCTGAAGAACGCAGCGTTCTTCCCGTATTTGATACTGCAGCGATCCATGCCGAGGATGCGGTTGCCTTTATGCTGTCGTAACTGACTACAAAATAGCGTCAAGCGAGGCAACCAGTTTCGGTAAACCGACTTGTAAATGCTCTGTAAATGCCTGCACCAATGCTGAAGACGGGCGGTGCAGGGGGCGAATCAGGCTAACGGTGAAGGGAACAGCAATACTGAATCGCCGCACGACTAATCCGCTTGCTGCATAATCCAGAGCGGTGAGTGGGTTAACTATCGAAACGCCCGCTCCCGCCCGTACCATCGCGCAGACTGACGCGGCACTATGGGTCTCCACAATCATGCGGCGTTTAACCTGATGTTCATTAAACAGTTGATCCAGCAACTGGCGATAGCTGTCAGTACGGGAAAGGCTGATGTAATTCTCACCCTGAAAATCTTCCGGCGTTAATACCTCTTTTGTCGCCAGCGGATGTGCCCGCGGTAAAACACAGACTTCATCTAAAGACAGTAATTCGGTACGTTCCGTACCCGCAGGCGTATGCAGCGTTTCGGTGAGTCCTAAATCATGGCGCTGGGCCGAAAGCCACTCTTCAAGTAGCGGCGATTCCTGCGGCACGATATTTAAACTGACTTCAGGATAACGGGCCAGAAAAGGTTGTAGCAGCGGGGGCAAAAAAGACTGCGAAAAGACCGGCAGGCAGGCAATTGAAAGTTCTCCCTGGCGAAACTCGCGCAGACTTTCAGCGGCGCTGACGATGCGATCCAGCCCGTACCAGGAGCGCTGCACCTCTTCAAATAGCCGCAGTCCTTGCACGGTAGGATGTAATCTTCCGCGTATGCGCTCAAACAGTTTCAGCCCAATCACCTTTTCAAAACGTGCCAGTTCGCGGCTGACAGTTGGCTGTGAGGTGTGCAGCAGTTGTGCGGCTTCAGTCAGGCTTCCGGCGGTCATAACCGCATGAAAAATTTCAATATGACGTAAGTTAACGGCGGCCATCGACTTTCTCTCGCAATCCGGTAATCCATATCATTTTTGCATAGACTCGGCATAAATCGATATTTTTTATTCTTTTTATGATGTGGCGTAATCATAAAAAAGCACTTATTCGGAGTTTGTTATGCCACATTCACTGTTCAGCACTGATACCGATCTCAGCGCCGAAAATCTGCTGCGCTTGCCCGCAGAATTTGGCTGCCCGGTGTGGGTCTACGATGCACAAATTATTCGTCGGCAGATTGCGGCGTTGAAACAGTTTGATGTGGTGCGCTTCGCACAGAAAGCTTGTTCCAATATTCATATTTTGCGCTTAATGCGTGAGCAGGGCGTGAAAGTAGATTCCGTCTCGTTGGGTGAAATCGAGCGTGCGCTGGCGGCGGGATACAATCCGCAAACGCATCCCGATGACATCGTCTTTACCGCGGATGTTATCGATCAGGCAACGCTTGAGCGCGTCAGTGAATTGCAAATTCCAGTGAATGCTGGCTCTGTCGATATGCTCGACCAACTGGGGAAGATTTCGCCAGGGCATCGGGTATGGCTGCGCGTTAACCCGGGGTTTGGTCACGGTCATAGCCAAAAAACCAATACTGGTGGCGAAAACAGTAAGCACGGCATCTGGTATGCCGATCTTCCCGCCGCACTGGAAGTGATACAACGTCATCATCTGCAACTGGTCGGCATTCACATGCACATTGGTTCCGGTGTTGATTACGCGCATCTGGAGCAGGTGTGTGGGGCGATGGTGCGTCAGGTCATCGAATTTGGTCAGGATTTACAGGCTATTTCTGCAGGTGGTGGGCTTTCTGTTCCTTATCAGCAGGGAGAGGAGTCGGTTGATACTGAACATTATTATGGTCTGTGGAATGCCGCGCGTGAGCAGATCGCTTGCCATTTGGGGCATCACGTGAAACTGGAAATTGAACCGGGTCGCTTCCTGGTGGCGCAGTCTGGCGTGTTGATTACTCAGGTGCGGAGCGTCAAACAAATGGGCAGTCGCCGCTTTGTGCTGGTTGATGCCGGATTTAACGACCTGATGCGTCCGGCAATGTACGGCAGTTACCACCATATTAGCGCCCTGGCGGCTGATGGTCGTTCTCTTGAACAGGCACCAACGGTGGAAACCGTTGTCGCCGGGCCGTTATGTGAATCGGGCGATGTTTTTACCCAGCAGGAGGGGGGAAATGTCGAAACCCGCGCTTTGCCGGAAGTGAAGGCGGGTGATTATCTGGTGCTGCATGATACGGGGGCATATGGCGCGTCAATGTCATCAAACTACAATAGCCGCCCACTGTTGCCAGAAGTTCTGTTTGATAATGGTCAGGCGCGGTTGATTCGCCGCCGCCAGACCATTGAAGAATTACTGGCGTTAGAGTTGCTTTAATCACCGCTAGTCGCTGGCGGTGTTATGCGTTGCCTCCAGCGACGGCGTTGAAACTGAATGGCGGCGTACCAGCGTAGGACTAAAGACATTGGTGATTTCGGGGAGGGGGCGATTATCCGCCAGCGCTAATGCCAGTTCGGCAGCCTGGGTTGCCATCGTCACAATGGGGTAACGTACGGTGGTCAGCCGTGGGCGCACATAGCGTGATACCAGCACATCATCAAAACCAATCAACGAAATCTCGCCCGGTACATCGATCCCATTGTCATTGAGTACGCCCATCGCGCCCGCCGCCATTGAGTCGTTATAACAGGCCACCGCGGTGAAATTCCGGCCTCTTCCCAGCAGTTCAGTCATTGCCTGTTCGCCGCCACTTTCATCCGGTTCACCAAAAGTTACTAACCGGTCATTAACTGGAATACCGCTTTCAGTAAGGGCATCGTAATACCCCAGGAGGCGATCTTCGGCGTCAGAAATAGAGTGGTTAGAGCAAAGGTAACCAATACGGGTATGGCCTTGCTGAATTAAATGACGTGTCGCCAGCCAGGCACCGTAACGATCGTCCAGAGCGATACAACGGTTCTCAAAACCAGGGAGTATCCGGTTGATCAGCACCATGCCTGGCATTTGTTTCATCAATGCGGCTAAATCGGCATCCGGGATCATTTTGGCATGGACAACCAGTGCGGCGCAGCGATGACGGATCAACTGCTCAATGGCCTGACGCTCTTTTTGCTCGTTGTGGTAACCATTGCCAATCAATAAGAAATTACCGGTGTGATAAGCCACCTGTTCGACCGCTTTCACCATTGCGCCGAAAAAGGGATCGGAAACATCGCCAACGATCAGGCCAACGGTTTCAGTTGTCTGTTGTGCCAGCGCCCGGGCGTTGGCGTTTGGGTGATAGCTAAGAGATTCCATCGCGCTATGCACAGCCAGACGAGAAGCTTCACTGGCTTTTGGAGAGTTATTAATGACGCGGGAAACTGTGGCGACTGAAACGCCTGCCAGTCGGGCTACATCCTTTATGGTCGCCATGAAAATACCTTTGTGGGTAAACGCTTACATTCTGTCAGTGTTACGGAAAACGCCCGTTGGTTCAAGGGGTGTGGTGTTTTCTGCGCGGGGAATGTGAGCGAAACGCGAATAAGTAAGACAAAAAAAGAGATTACAAACCTTTGGTTACACTTTGCGAAACGCTGTTGCGATTGACCGCTGGTGGCGTTTGGCTTCAGGTTGCTAAAGTGGTGATCCCAGAGGTATTGATAGGTGAAGTCAACTTCGGGTTGAGCACATGAATTACACCAGCCTGCGCAGATGCGCAGGTTTTTTTTCGCCTGACATCAATCTGTAACAGTAACCGATAATTTACACACCTCGTTGCATTTCCCTTCATTCCTTTGCGTTTTCTCGCTGGCGAACATGCTTTGCGCAGACCACAATCAAGATCCCAGAGGTATTGATTGGTGAGATTATTCGGTACGCTCTTCGTACCCTGTCTCTTGCACCAACCTGCGCGGATGCGCAGGTTTTTTTTCATACCTATTTTACTGTCGCTCGAGTTCTCCTTCTGGTGTAATCTCGCACCATTCATTATTACTGAAGAATGAGCAAAGGGAGTTGGAATGCTTTTTAGCTTTTTTCGTAATTTGTGCCGTGTTCTGTACCGCGTTCGCGTGACAGGCGATACCCAGGCACTGAAGGGCGAGCGCGTTCTTATCACGCCCAATCACGTCTCATTTATTGATGGCATATTGCTGGCGCTGTTTTTACCCGTTCGCCCTGTTTTTGCCGTTTATACTTCCATTAGCCAGCAGTGGTATATGCGTTGGCTGAAATCATTTATCGACTTCGTTCCCCTCGATCCGACGCAACCCATGGCGATTAAACATCTGGTGCGTCTGGTGGAACAGGGCCGCCCGGTGGTGATTTTCCCTGAAGGGCGAATCACGACAACCGGTTCGTTGATGAAAATCTACGATGGTGCGGGGTTTGTCGCGGCGAAGTCAGGCGCGACGGTTGTTCCGCTGCGTATTGAAGGGGCGGAGCTTACGCACTTCAGCCGCCTGAAAGGGCTGGTTAAACGCCGCTTGTTCCCGACAATTCATCTGCATATTTTGCCGCCAACACAAGTGCAGATGCCAGATGCGCCGCGCGCGCGTGATCGTCGCAAAATTGCAGGCGAAATGCTGCATCAAATTATGATGGAAGCGCGTATGGCCGTGCGTCCACGTGAAACGCTGTACGAATCGCTGCTGAGCGCGATGTACCGTTTCGGGGCCGGAAAAAAGTGTGTTGAAGACGTCAACTTCACCCCGGATACCTATCGCAAATTACTCACTAAGACACTGTTTGTTGGGCGTATACTTGAAAAATACACTGCTGAAGGGGAAAGAATCGGCTTAATGCTGCCTAACGCAGGTATTAGCGCAGCAGTAATTTTCGGTGCTATCGCCCGTCGCCGTATCCCGGCAATGATGAACTACACCGCCGGGGTAAAAGGGCTGACCAGCGCCATTACCGCGGCTGAAATCAAAACCATTTTCACTTCCCGTCAGTTTCTCGATAAAGGCAAACTCTGGCATTTGCCGGAACAGCTTACCCAGGTACGCTGGGTCTATCTGGAAGATTTAAAAGCGGATGTCACTACCGCCGACAAAGTGTGGATCTTCGCGCATTTGCTGATGCCGCGCCTGGCACAGGTAAAACAGCAGCCGGAAGAAGAGGCGCTGATCCTGTTCACCTCCGGTTCAGAAGGCCATCCGAAAGGCGTGGTTCATAGCCATAAAAGCATTCTGGCGAATGTCGAGCAGATTAAAACTATTGCCGACTTCACCACCAATGATCGCTTTATGTCGGCATTGCCACTGTTCCACTCTTTTGGTCTGACTGTTGGCCTGTTTACGCCACTGCTGACTGGGGCGGAAGTGTTCCTTTATCCAAGCCCGCTGCACTATCGAATTGTGCCGGAACTGGTGTACGACCGCAGTTGCACCGTGCTTTTCGGCACCTCGACCTTCCTCGGTCACTACGCGCGCTTTGCCAACCCGTATGATTTCTATCGTCTACGCTATGTGGTGGCAGGCGCAGAAAAACTGCAAGAAAGCACCAAACAGCTTTGGCAGGATAAATTTGGCCTGCGCATTCTTGAAGGTTACGGCGTGACGGAATGTGCTCCGGTGGTGTCCATCAACGTACCGATGGCGGCGAAACCCGGTACGGTAGGGCGTATTTTGCCAGGTATGGATGCGCGACTGCTGGCGGTTCCGGGTATCGAAGACGGCGGTCGCCTGCAACTGAAGGGGCCGAACATTATGAACGGCTACCTGCGAGTGGAGAAGCCGGGCGTGCTGGAAGTACCTGCGGCCGAGAATATCCACGGCGAGATGGAGCGCGGCTGGTATGACACTGGCGATATTGTGCGTTTCGACGAGCAGGGATTTGTGCAGATTCAGGGGCGAGCGAAACGCTTTGCCAAAATTGCCGGGGAGATGGTGTCGCTGGAAATGGTTGAGCAACTGGCTATTGGTGTTTCACCAGACAAGATGCATGCCACCGCCATTAAGAGTGATGCCAGCAAAGGCGAGGCGTTGGTGCTCTTTACCACAGACAATGAATTGACTCGCGATAAGCTGCAACAATATGCCCGCGAGCACGGTGTGCCGGAACTTGCCGTACCGCGCGACATTCGCTATCTGAAGCAGATGCCATTACTGGGCAGCGGCAAACCTGACTTTGTCACGTTGAAAAGCTGGGTAGACGAAGCGGAAAAACACGATGAGTGAGTCAGTGCAAACTAACACTTCGCTATGGTCGAAAGGGATGAAAGCGGTTATCGTCGCGCAGTTTCTCTCTGCGTTTGGCGATAACGCGCTGCTGTTTGCCACTCTGGCGTTACTGAAAGCGCAGTTCTATCCGGAGTGGAGCCAGCCCATCCTGCAAATGGTGTTTGTAGGTGCTTACATTCTTTTTGCACCGTTTGTCGGTCAGGTTGCCGATAGTTTTGCCAAAGGTCGGGTGATGATGTTTGCCAACGGTCTTAAGCTGCTGGGTGCTGCCAGTATCTGCTTTGGCCTCAACCCCTTTCTCGGTTATACGCTGGTGGGCGTTGGTGCGGCAGCCTATTCACCAGCAAAATACGGCATTCTTGGTGAATTAACCACCGGCAGCAAGTTAGTGAAAGCTAACGGTTTAATGGAAGCTTCCACCATTGCGGCAATTTTGCTCGGTTCCGTAGCTGGTGGTGTGCTGGCTGACTGGCATGTTCTTGCTGCTCTGGCTGCTTGTGCTCTGGCTTATGCTGGCGCGGTCGCGGCAAATCTGTACATTCCGAAGCTGGCAGCGGCGCGTCCGGGACAGTCGTGGAATCTCATCAACATGACCCGTAGTTTCCTACTGGCCTGCACTTCACTGTGGTGCAATGGCGAAACGAGATTCTCGCTGGTAGGCACTAGTTTGTTCTGGGGAGCCGGCGTCACGCTGCGTTTCCTTTTAGTGCTGTGGGTGCCGGTGGCGCTGGGCATTACTGATAACGCCACACCAACCTACCTCAACGCGATGGTGGCGATCGGTATTGTGGTTGGCGCAGGCGCGGCAGCGAAGCTGGTCACGCTGGAAACCGTTTCACGCTGTATGCCTGCTGGAATTTTGATTGGCGTGGTGGTGCTGATTTTCTCCCTGCAACACGATCTGCTGCCTGCCTATGCCTTGCTGATGTTGATTGGCATGTTGGGTGGTTTTTTTGTTGTACCGCTCAATGCGTTATTACAGGAGCGAGGCAAAAAAAGCGTCGGGGCGGGGAATGCCATTGCAGTACAGAACCTGGGCGAAAATAGTGCTATGTTGCTGATGCTGGGGATTTATTCACTGGCGGTAATGGTGGGAATTCCGGTTGTGCCCATTGGCATTGGTTTTGGTGCGCTGTTTGCGCTGGCAATAACGGCGCTGTGGATCTGGCAACGCCGTCATTAATCTTTTGCCAGATGGCACATTCAGCCATCTGGTGAAGGTCACATTCCCGAAGGGGGCATACCTTTCGGATACTTCACGCTGTAAGAGAATGGCAGACTCACGTTCTCTTTGCCCGACAGTTTCAGCGTCCAGGTCAGTTCACCCGTTTTCGCATCAAACTGCGCCTGCCCGTACTGCATTTTTTCTACCGTAATATCACTATTAGTACTGACTGGGATCTGGTCGAGCAGAGTGATATCCACCGCTTCGCCGTAGCTGTTCTTCACATTAAGGGTGTAACTGAAGTTACGTATTGCGCTGTCGTTAAAGATAGATAACGCATTCTCTTTTTTGAGAGCGGCTTTACGCTGAATAATCAACTTAGGATCGCGGTTAAGCTGAATATCCAGCGACTTGCCATCTTCCGGCGGCACTTTTATTGGTTAATGTGCTATTTGCCTCTAATACCTTAATTTGAGCCGCAATATTGTTTTTCTCGGCGGTTAGTTTTGCCTGTTCCACCTTTGCTGCTTTTAACTGTTGCTGAATCTCTGACGGCAACGCATTCGGTTGTGTTTCCTGTAGCTCGATACGTGAGGAAAGCACCGTCACTCCGTTATCGATAGAGATGGCGATGCTGTCGTCAGTTACCGAATTGGCAATATGGGTGAAGATGATTTCGCTTTCACCTGCCGGTAAGTTGAGTGTCTCTTCACCTTGCAGGCTGGCACCATGCAGATAAACAGTGACGTCTTTAAGTGTTAGCGCTGGGTTAACTGCGCCCTCCAGGCGGAGGACATACACCCGGTAAGTAACATGGCGAGGGGAAGAGGTTTGAAAATCAACATGGTTATCCTTAACAATGGGCACAGACATTGAAACGCGCTCTGGCGTTGACCAAAAGAGTCTATTGCGCTTTGTCAGGAAAGATGCGGCGAAAAGTAGTGAATATATTCTGAAAAGTGGAGAAAAGAGACGCCTGGCGCATAACACCAGGCGAAAGGATCACGGTGCCGGATAAGTATAAACCTGATGTACCGCTTCAATTTCAGCCAATACGTCTTCGCTTAACTCCAGATGCAAACTTTCGACGTTGGTTTTTAACTGTTCCATCGTCGTTGCGCCCAGCAGAGTGCTGGCAACAAACGGTTGACGGCGTACAAAGGCCAGCGCCATCTGCGCAGGATCGAGACCATGACGTCTGGCGATATCAACATACGCCGCGACGGCTTTTTGCGTCTGCTCGCTGCTGTAGCGGGTGAAGCGACTAAAGAGTGTATTGCGTGCGCCAGCCGGTTTTGCACCATTGAGATATTTCCCGGTCAGCGTGCCGAAACCCAGACACGAATAGGCCAGTAACTCGACGCCTTCATACTGACTGACTTCCGCCAGACCCACTTCAAAGCTGCGGTTTAACAGACTATAGGGGTTCTGAATAGTGACGATGCGCGGCAGATCGTGTTTGTCTGCCAGATGCAGATAACGCATTACGCCAAATGCGGTTTCATTCGACACGCCGATATAACGAATTTTTCCCGCGCGTTGGTACTCCGCCAGTGCATCCAGCGTGTCGAGCAGAGAAATCGCAGGGGCAGAATCCGTCCAGCTATAACCGAGCTTGCCGAAGCAGTTAGTCGGGCGCTGTGGCCAGTGCACCTGATAAAGATCGAGATAATCCGTCTGCAAACGTTTGAGGCTGTCATGCAGGGCTTCGCGGATATTTTTTCTGTCCAGCGCCTGATCCGGGCGAATGCCCTTGTCATTATTGCGCGACGGTCCGCTCACTTTGGAGGCGATAATTAACTTTTCGCGGTTGCCATGTTTTGCCAACCAGTTACCGACATAGGTTTCGGTTAAACCCTGAGTTTCGGGGCGCGGCGGTACGGGGTACATTTCGGCAACGTCAATAAGATTAATGCCCTGAGCGACGGCATAGTCGAGTTGTGCGTGGGCGTCGGCTTCGCTGTTCTGTTCACCAAACGTCATCGTGCCAAGCCCCAGCGTGCTGACTTCCAGCGAGCTGTGGGGTATACGGTGATATTGCATAGCCGTTTCCTTTTTATAATCACGACATAAGGAATATAAAAATGGCAGAGGGAAGGGAAAAGGGAAAGCGAAAAATCTTAAGGCCAGCCGGATGCTGACCTTATTTTTTAACGTTCAATAATTTGCGAGACATCATCACGGTTAATTTGCATAGCGTTACCTTGCTGATCGTGATAACTCACAAGCCCGGTATCATCGTCAATTTCCGGTTTTCCATCCGTCAGGATCATTCGACCATCTTTAGTTGCCATCACATAATCACTGCTACAACCGGAAACAGCAAATGCCAGTCCGACTGCAGAGATTAATACTGCCCATTTTTTCATCCAGTTATCCTCATTAAGCCCATCAATGATAATAGTCTGTTTATAATCTGACGTTATACATCTTGAAAGCAGGAAAGTCTTAAACTGTGAGGATAAAGGGAAGGCATTCGCTCTCCCGCAGAAGAGCGAACGGAACATCAGAGTGGATTCTTTTTATTGCGAATCAGGTTGAGGCTTTCTACTGCAATGGAGAAGAACATTGCGAAGTAGATGTAACCTTTCGGTACGTGGATATCGAAACTTTCCAGAATCAGGGTAAAGCCCACCAGAATCAGGAAAGAGAGCGCCAACATTTTCACTGATGGATGGCGTTCAACAAAATCACCAATTGAACGTGCGGCGAACATCATCACGCCTACGGCAATCACTACGGCCGCCATCATAATAAACAGATGATCCGACAGACCCACGGCGGTAATGACCGAGTCGAGGCTGAAAATAATATCCAGCAGCATAATCTGCACGATAGCACCGAGGAATGAAGAAACGCGTGTTTTCAGCCCTTCTTCTTCGCCTTCGATAGACTCGTGGATCTCCTTACTGGCTTTCCAGATAAGGAACAGACCGCCCAGCAGCAGAATCAAATCACGAGCGGAAATTTCCTGACTGAAGATTGTAAAAAGCGGATTCGTCAGGCGAGTAACCCAGGCAATCGATGCCAGCAGCGCCAGACGCATAACCATGGCTCCAGCCAGCCCCAGACGCCGCGCATGACCACGCTGTGCGGTGGGCAACTTTGCGACCACCAGAGAAAGGAAAATAATATTATCGATCCCAAGAACGATTTCCAGCAGCGTCAGCGTACCGAGCGCAAGCCAGGCGTTAGGATCGGTTATCCATGCAAATAACATCTAAAAAGCCCTGCCAAAAAAAATGAAGCGGTAATTATATGCCCGGAATGCGGCAGGTCAAAGTGATGGCTACTGGATCAAAAAATGACGCGCCAGTAGCGCACTGGTGAAATTCTTCTTCAAATAAAAACCGCGTGGCAGCGTCAGAATCCGTTCGCCCCGGGTGCCAATGGCTTCGGTCAGAGCTTTCGCATTCGCTGCTTTCGGCCGTATTTGTAAATATTCCCCATGACGAGCGGTGATTCGCTCAACCTGACCGAGGACAATCATATCCATCAATTCTTCCCAGTCCTCGCGCAACTGCTGGTCTTCCTCTTCATTCGGGCTCCACAACAACGGTGACCCTACGCGACGTAGCGCCAGCGGGATGCTGCGCTCGCCTTCAACCGGTATCCACAGCACCCGTTTGAGTTTGTGGCGCACGTGGCTGGTTTCCCAGGTCACGCCGCTATTGCCGGTTAACGGTGCAACACAAACAAATGTCGTTTCCAGCGGACGTCCCAGACTATCCACAGGAATCGTTTTGAGTTCCACGCCTAAAGCAGCAAAATCTTGTTCAGGTTTACTGCCAGCGCTGGCTCCGAGCCAGATCTCCAGTAACACACCGATCCAACCCTTATCGCGTTTTAAATTCTCCGGTGTAACCAACCCGGCAAGCGCCGCCAGTTCACCTAGTGTGTAACCAGAAAGTTGCTGTGCTTGCGCCAGTAACTGCGCTTCAGTTTCGGGGGGAGAGAGCAATGGGCGAGGTTGGGACATGGCTTAACACCTTGGTTAAAAAACAAGCAGCTATTCTGTGCCGAATACTCAGAGTGTAACTTTTTCCACATGCGTTGTTCAATTCTATGATTTATCTTGTTTTTTAATCTACAGGCTACTGTGTTGCGCAACGTCCAGGTGGGTTTTCCAATTCTGGTCACTGAAAATAAACAGGATCTTACACCATGTTATCCACAGAAAGCTGGGATAACTGTGAAAAACCCTCACTACTGTTTCCATTTACAGCCTTGACGTGCGACGAAACTCTAATTTTTAGTGGTACGGTGCTTAACTTAGTGGCACATTCTGTGGATAAATACGACGTTGGTTGATCTTTCGCCAACGCGTAAATGAGTGGTGTGACCATGGTCACAAATATCTCTGTTTCATCACTCTTTATGTATATAATATACTGATTAATAAAAAATATTTTAAAACGCGTTTATCCGGCTGATTCAGAGTGTTCTGGGTTTTCCCGTGGTAATTCCGTACTTCTTCACAACTCTATCCACAGAAAAGGTGAATAAAAACGGTTATCCGCCCCTTCCTCTGTTTATAACTCTGCACTTAACTGTGAGTTATTCAATTGTTATTAGTGTGTAATGCCCTGCAGAGAGTGGTTTACCGTCTTCCTGGAGTATGAAACAATCATTCGTATATAAAGCTTTATTTTGAGGTAGTCCGGTGATTGATGACGATGGCTACCGCCCAAACGTAGGTATCGTGATTTGTAATCGTCAGGGGCAAGTAATGTGGGCCCGGCGATTTGGTCAGCACTCCTGGCAGTTTCCGCAAGGCGGAATTAATCCCGGAGAATCCGCAGAACAGGCGATGTACCGTGAATTGTTTGAAGAAGTAGGATTAAGCCGTAAAGACGTTCGAATCCTTGCTTCAACACGTAACTGGTTGCGCTACAAATTACCGAAACGTTTGGTGCGTTGGGACACGAAGCCGGTTTGTATCGGCCAAAAACAAAAATGGTTTCTCTTGCAGTTGGTGAGCGGCGATGCGGAAATCAATATGCAAACCAGCAGTACACCAGAGTTTGACGGCTGGCGATGGGTAAGTTACTGGTATCCGGTCAGACAGGTGGTGTCATTTAAACGTGATGTCTACCGTAGGGTAATGAAAGAGTTCGCGAGTGTTGTGATGGCGCTTCAGGAAAATACGCCTAAACCACAAAACGCATCAGCTTATCGACGTAAAAGAGGTTAAGTCACGCCAATTATGCTCACTCGCCTGCGCGAAATAGTCGAAAAGGTAGCCAGCGCACCACGCCTGAACGAGGCGTTAAATATTCTGGTTACCGACATCTGTCTTGCGATGGATACTGAGGTCTGTTCGGTCTACCTGGCCGATCACGACCGACGTTGTTACTACCTGATGGCGACCCGGGGATTAAAAAAACCACGTGGTCGCACTGTAACGCTTGCGTTTGATGAAGGGATCGTCGGTCTGGTTGGCAGGCTGGCGGAACCGATAAACCTTGCGGATGCGCAAAAACACCCCAGCTTCAAATATATCCCCTCCGTAAAAGAAGAGCGTTTCCGTGCGTTTTTAGGCGTGCCGATTATTCAACGTCGCCAGTTGCTTGGTGTACTGGTGGTGCAGCAACGCGAACTGCGGCAGTACAACGAAAGCGAAGAATCCTTCCTGGTGACGCTCGCCACCCAGATGGCCGCCATTCTATCCCAGTCGCAGTTGACTGCGTTGTTCGGGCAATATCGCCAGACGAGAATCCGCGCATTACCGGCCGCGCCCGGTGTAGCGATTGCCGAAGGTTGGCAGGATGCAACGTTACCCTTAATGGAACAGGTGTATCAGGCATCAACGCTGGATCCGGCGCTGGAACGTGAGCGACTGACCGGGGCGCTGGAAGAGGCGGCCAATGAGTTTCGCCGTTACAGCAAACGCTTTGCCGCCGGGGCGCAAAAAGAAACGGCGGCTATTTTCGATCTTTACTCACACTTGCTTTCCGATACGCGTCTGCGTCGCGAACTGTTTGCTGAAGTGGATAAAGGTTCGGTCGCAGAGTGGGCGGTGAAAACGGTCATTGAAAAATTTGCCGAACAGTTCGCCACACTAAGCGATAGCTATCTCAAAGAACGAGCGGGCGATCTACGCGCGCTGGGTCAGCGATTACTGTTTCATCTTGATGATGCCAATCAGGGGGCGAACGCCTGGCCGGAGCGTTTCATTCTGGTGGCAGATGAACTGTCAGCGACTACCCTTGCGGAACTGCCTCAGGATCGCTTAGTCGGCGTTGTCGTGCGCGATGGTGCTGCCAACTCCCACGCCGCAATCATGGTGCGTGCACTGGGGATCCCCACCGTGATGGGCGCGGACATTCAGCCTTCGGTGCTGCATCGTCGGACGTTGATCGTTGACGGTTATCGTGGGGAATTGCTGGTCGACCCGGAGCCGGTGCTGCTACATGAATATCAGCGGCTGATTAGCGAAGAGATTGAGCTTAGCCGTCTGGCAGAAGATGATGTCAATTTACCCGCGCAGCTAAAAAGCGGCGAGCGCATAAAAGTTATGCTCAATGCGGGGTTAAGTCCGGAACATGAAGAAAAATTAGGCAGCCGCATTGATGGCATCGGACTCTATCGCACTGAAATTCCCTTTATGCTGCAAAGCGGCTTCCCGTCGGAAGAAGAACAGGTGGCGCAGTATCAGGGCATGTTGCAAATGTTTAATGATAAGCCCGTCACGCTGCGCACGCTGGATGTCGGTGCTGATAAGCAACTGCCTTACATGCCTATCAGCGAAGAGAATCCATGTCTTGGTTGGCGTGGGATCCGCATTACGCTCGATCAGCCGGAGATCTTTTTGATTCAGGTACGGGCGATGTTGCGTGCTAACGCCGCCACGGGCAACCTGAACATCCTGTTGCCGATGGTCACAAGTCTCGATGAAGTTGACGAAGCACGCCGCCTGATCGAGCGTGCCGGACGTGAAGTCGAAGAAATGATTGGTTACGCAATCCCTAAACCGCGTATCGGTATCATGCTGGAAGTGCCATCGATGGTATTTATGTTGCCGCATCTGGCAAACCGGGTCGATTTTATCTCGGTAGGCACCAATGATCTGACCCAGTACATTCTGGCTGTCGATCGCAACAACACGCGGGTGGCAAACATTTATGACAGTCTTCATCCTGCAATGCTTCGAGCCCTGGCGATGATCGCCCGGGAAGCGGAAGCGCAGGGGATCGACTTACGTTTGTGCGGTGAAATGGCGGGCGATCCCATGTGTGTGGCGATCCTCATTGGGCTTGGGTATCGCCATCTATCTATGAACGGACGCTCTGTCGCGCGCGTAAAATACTTGCTGCGGCGCATTGATTTTGCCGAAGCAGAAAATCTTGCTCAGCGCAGTCTGGAAGCGCAACTGGCGACTGAAGTTCGTCATCAGGTTGCGGCATTTATGGAGCGTCGCGGCATGGGTGGGCTGATTCGCGGAGGATTATAGCGCGGTTCCTATACATATCTTTTAACGGTATCCGGCAACCAGCCAGGTCCCCTTGTGCTATTATTCGCACCTTTGGAGCGCCTGAAACCTGCGGCGCGCATTTCAATCGCTGTTCTCTTTCAGCGAAATAACAAGAACTTGTGGTGACAGATGACCAGTAGCTATCTGCATTTTCCGGAATTTGATCCGGTCATTTTCTCAATAGGACCCGTTGCGCTTCACTGGTACGGCCTGATGTATCTGGTGGGGTTCATTTTTGCAATGTGGCTGGCGGGGCGTCGGGCGAATCGTCCGGGCAGTGGCTGGACCAAAAATGAAGTTGAAAACTTACTCTATGCGGGCTTCCTCGGTGTCTTCCTGGGCGGACGTATTGGTTATGTTCTGTTCTACAACTTCCCGCAGTTTATGGCCGATCCGCTGTATCTGTTCCGCGTCTGGGACGGCGGCATGTCCTTCCACGGCGGCCTGATTGGCGTTATCGTGGTGATGATTATCTTCGCCCGCCGTACCAAACGCTCCTTCTTCCAGGTCTCTGATTTTATTGCACCGCTCATTCCGTTTGGTCTTGGTGCCGGGCGTCTGGGCAACTTTATTAACGGTGAACTGTGGGGCCGCGTTGACCCGAACTTCCCGTTTGCCATGCTGTTCCCTGGCTCCCGTACCGAAGACATTCTGCTGCTGCAAAACAACCCACAGTGGCAATCCATTTTCGACACTTACGGTGTGCTGCCGCGCCACCCGTCACAGTTGTACGAACTGCTGCTGGAAGGTGTGGTGCTGTTTATCATCCTTAACCTCTACATTCGTAAACCGCGCCCAATGGGGGCTGTCTCAGGCTTGTTCCTGATTGGCTATGGCGCGTTTCGCATCATTGTTGAGTTTTTCCGCCAGCCCGACGCGCAGTTTACCGGTGCCTGGGTGCAGTACATCAGCATGGGGCAAATTCTTTCCATCCCGATGATTGTCGCGGGTGTGATCATGATGGTCTGGGCATATCGTCGCAGCCCACAGCAACACGTTTCCTGAGGAACCATGAAACAGTATTTAGAACTGATGCAAAAAGTGCTCGACGAAGGCACACAGAAAAACGACCGTACCGGAACCGGAACGCTTTCCATTTTTGGTCATCAGATGCGTTTTAACCTGCAGGATGGATTCCCACTGGTGACAACCAAGCGTTGCCACCTGCGTTCCATCATCCATGAGCTGCTATGGTTCCTGCAGGGCGATACCAACATTGCTTATCTGCATGAAAACAATGTCACTATCTGGGACGAATGGGCCGATGAAAATGGCGATCTCGGCCCGGTGTATGGCAAACAGTGGCGCGCATGGCCAACGCCAGATGGTCGTCATATTGATCAAATCACCACGGTATTGAATCAATTGAAAAACGACCCGGACTCCCGCCGCATTATTGTTTCTGCGTGGAACGTGGGCGAACTGGATAAAATGGCGCTGGCTCCGTGCCATGCGTTCTTCCAGTTTTATGTGGCAGACGGCAAGCTTTCTTGCCAGCTTTATCAACGCTCCTGTGACGTCTTCCTCGGCCTGCCGTTTAACATCGCCAGCTACGCACTACTGGTGCATATGATGGCGCAGCAGTGCGATCTGGAAGTGGGTGATTTTGTCTGGACCGGTGGCGACACGCACCTGTACAGCAACCATATGGATCAAACCCATCTACAATTAAGCCGCGAGCCGCGTCCGCTGCCGAAGCTGATTATCAAACGTAAACCAGAATCCATCTTCGACTACCGTTTCGAAGATTTTGAGATTGAAGGCTACGATCCGCATCCGGGCATTAAGGCTCCGGTTGCTATCTGATTTACGAAACATCCTGCCAGAGCCGACGCCAGTGTGCGTCGGTTTTTTTTACCCTCTGTTAAATTCTTCGAGACGCCTTCCCGAAATTTTGCAACGCCCTGCAACAACGTAAATAGTGCGGAAGACGCGCCGAGAAAATAGAAACAGGGCCTCGCCTTTTTTTCTCCTCGTCGCATACTGCCGACATGAAAACACAACGTGGTTATACGCTGATTGAAACACTGGTTGCGATGCTGATTTTAGTCATGTTAAGCGCAACTGGACTCTATGGCTGGCAATACTGGCAGCAGTCGCAACGGCTATGGCAAACCGCCAGCCAGGCGCGGGATTATTTGCTCTATTTACGTGAGGATGCCAACTGGCATAACCGCGACCACAGTATCAGCGTCATCAGGGAGGGAACGTCATGGTGTCTTGTAAGTGCCACCGCAGGGACGAATACCTGTCATGGCCATTCACCGTTGGTCTTTGTGCCACGCTGGCCCGAAGTCGAAATGAGTGACCTGACCCCTTCGCTTACGTTCTTTGGCCTGCGCAATACCGCATGGGCCGGGCATATTCACTTCAAAAACTCAGCGGGCGAGTGGTGGCTGGTGATTTCACCGTGGGGAAGACTCCGGCTTTGTCAGCAAGGAGAAACACAAGGATGTCTGTAAAAGAGCAAGGATTTTCGCTGCTGGAAGTGCTGATTGCTATGGCTATCAGTAGCGTATTGCTGCTGGGGGCTGCGCGGTTTCTGCCAGCATTACAGCGGGAAAGCTTGATTACAACGCGCAAGCTGGCACTGGAAGATGAGATCTGGCTGCGGGTCTACACCGTTGCGAAGCATCTTCAAAGGGCTGGTTATTGTCATGGTAACTGCACTGGTGAAGGGCTGGAAATTGTCGGGCAGGGTGACTGCATTATTGTGCAGTGGGACGCGAACAGTAACGGTATCTGGGATCGTGAGCCGGTAAAAGAGTCCGACCAGATTGGATTTCGTTTGAAAGAGCATGTGCTGGAAACGTTACGTGGTGCCGCATCCTGTGAAGGTAAAGGCTGGGATAAAGTCACCAACCCGGACGCCGTCATTATCGACACTTTTCAGGTCCTGCGTCAGGATGTCAGCGGATTCTCGCCGGTATTAACGGTTAGTATGCGCGGTGCCAGTAAGGCTGAACCACAAACCGTGGTGGATGCCAGCTATAGCGTAACAGGATTCAACCTGTGAACCGTGAACGGGGCGTTTCATCGCTGGCACTGGTCCTGATGTTGCTGGTATTGGGCAGCTTGCTGCTACAAGGAATGAGCCAACAGGAGCGCAGTTTTGCTTCTCGGGTGACTATGGAAAGCCAGTCATTGCGTCGTCAGGCAATTGTACAGTCGGCGCTGGAATGGGGAAAAATGCACACCTGGCAGACGCAACCCGTAGTTCAGTGCTCACAGTTCGCTGCAACCGGTGCCCGAGTTTGTCTGCGTTTACTGGCTGATAGTGAAATCTTGCTGATTGCCAGTTATGAAGGCGTTTCATTATGGCGAACAGGCGAAGTGAACGATGGAAATATTGCTTTTTCGCCGCACGGCTGGAGTGATTTTTGTCCGCAGAAAGAGGTGGCGTTATGTCAGCTTCCCTGAAGAATCAACAAGGCTTTAGTCTACCGGAAGTGATGCTGGCGATGGTGCTGATGGTGATGATTGTCACTGCGTTATCCGGTTTCCAGCGAACATTAATGAACAGTCTTACCAGCAGAGGCCAGTACCAACAGCTCTGGCGGCATGGCTGGCAGCAAACGCAACTGCGCGCGATTTCGCCACCTGCCAACTGGCAGGTCAACCGAATGCAGACATCGCAGGCGGGATGTGTCAGCATCAGCGTTACGTTAGTTTCACCCGGGGGCAGAGAAGGCGAGATGACCCGCCTGCATTGCCCGAATCGTCAGTAGTCAGGAGCCGCTATGTTAAGGGTCTACCATTCCAATCGTCTGGACGTGCTGGAAGCGTTGATGGAGTTTATCGTCGAACGCGAGCGGCTGGACGATCCTTTCGAGCCAGAGATGATTCTGGTGCAAAGTACCGGTATGGCACAGTGGCTGCAAATGACCCTGTCGCAGAAGTTCGGTATTGCGGCAAACATTGATTTCCCGCTCCCTGCGAGTTTTATCTGGGATATGTTCGTCCGCGTATTGCCGGAGATCCCCAAAGAGAGTGCCTTTAACAAGCAGAGCATGAGCTGGAAACTGATGACTCTGCTGCCGCAACTGTTGGATTGCGAAGATTTTACCCTGTTGCGCCATTACCTGACTGACGATAGTGACAAGCGGAAACTGTTTCAGCTTTCCTCAAAAGCGGCGGACCTGTTTGACCAGTATCTGGTCTATCGCCCGGACTGGCTGGCTCAGTGGGAAGCGGGACATCTGGTTGAAGGGCTGGGAGAAGCGCAGGCCTGGCAAGCTCCATTGTGGAAGGCGCTGGTAGAATATACTGACGAGCTGGGGCAACCTCGTTGGCACCGTGCCAATCTCTATCAACGCTTTATCGAAACGCTGGAGTCTGCAACGACCTGCCCGCCAGGGCTACCTTCGCGCGTATTTATCTGCGGTATTTCCGCATTACCGCCAGTTTATCTACAGGCGTTACAGGCGCTGGGTAAACATATTGAAATCCATCTTCTGTTTACCAACCCTTGCCGTTATTACTGGGGCGATATTAAAGATCCTGCGTATCTGGCGAAACTGCTAACCCGCCAGCGTCGGCACAGCTTTGAAGATCGCGAATTGCCGCTATTTCGCGATAGCGAAAATGCCGGGCAGTTGTTTAACAGTGACGGCGAACAGGATATTGGCAACCCTCTGCTGGCCTCATGGGGCAAGCTGGGGCGAGACTACATCTATCTGCTTGCTGATCTCCAGAGCAGTCAGGAACTGGATGCCTTTGTCGATGTTACTCCAGACAGCCTGCTGCATAACATTCAGTCCGACATTCTGGAACTGGAAAACCGCGCCGTCGCAGGCGTGAACCTTGAAGAGTTTTCCCGCAGCGATAACAAACGGCAGCTCGATCCGCAGGATAACAGCGTCACCTTCCATGTTTGCCATAGCCCGCAGCGCGAAGTTGAAGTCTTGCACGATCGATTGCTGGCGATGCTGGAAGAAGATCCGACACTCACTCCGCGCGATATCATCGTGATGGTGGCTGACATCGATAGCTACAGTCCGTTTATTCAGGCGGTGTTTGGTAGTGCTCCGGCGGATCGTTATCTGCCTTACGCCATTTCCGACCGTCGGGCGCGACAGTCGCATCCGGTACTGGAAGCATTTATCAGCCTGTTATCGTTGCCTGACAGCCGCTTTGTATCGGAGGACGTTTTGGCGCTGCTGGACGTACCGGTGCTGGCGGCGCGGTTTGATATCACCGAAGAAGGGCTGCGTTATTTACGCCAGTGGGTCAATGAATCCGGCATTCGCTGGGGGATTGATGACGACAACGTTCGCGAGCTGGAACTTCCCGCCACCGGGCAACACACCTGGCAATTTGGCCTGACGCGTATGTTGCTGGGCTACGCGATGGAGAGTGCTCAGGGAGAATGGCAATCTGTTCTTCCTTATGATGAGTCGAGCGGCTTAATTGCAGAGCTGGTGGGGCATCTGGCGTCACTGCTGATGCAGCTCAACATCTGGCGTCGCGGGTTGGCACAGGAGCGACCGCTGGAAGAGTGGCTGCCGGTATGCCGCGACATGCTCAATGCTTTCTTCCTGCCGGATGCGGAAACCGAAGCGGCGATGACGCTTATTGAACAACAGTGGCTGGCTATCATCGCAGAAGGGCTGGGAGCGCAGTATGGCGACGTGGTGCCGCTGTCACTGTTACGTGATGAACTGGCACAACGTCTGGATCAAGAACGTATCAGCCAGCGTTTTCTTGCCGGTCCGGTCAATATTTGTACCCTGATGCCAATGCGTTCCATCCCGTTCAAAGTAGTTTGCCTGCTGGGAATGAACGATGGTGTTTACCCGCGCCAGCTCGCGCCGCTGGGTTTTGATTTAATGAGCCAGAAACCAAAGCGTGGCGACCGCAGTCGTCGCGATGACGACCGCTATCTGTTCCTGGAGGCGTTAATTTCCGCGCAGCAAAAACTCTATATCAGCTATATTGGGCGCTCCATTCAGGATAACAGCGAACGTTTCCCGTCGGTTTTGGTGCAGGAACTGATCGACTACATCGGGCAAAGCCATTATCTGCCGGGCGATGAAGCGCTTAACTGCGATGAAAGTGAGGCGAGGGTGAAAGCGCATCTTACTTGCCTCCATACCCGGATGCCGTTTGATCCGCAAAACTACCAACCCGGTGAGCGACAAAGCTATGCGCGCGAGTGGCTACCGGCAGCCAGCCAGGCAGGCAAGGCGCACTCTGAATTTGTTCAGCCACTGCCGTTTACCTTGCCGGAAACTGTGCCGCTGGAGACGCTACAACGATTCTGGTCACATCCGGTGCGAGCATTTTTCCAGATGCGCTTGCAGGTGAACTTCCGCACCGAAGACAGCGAAATCCCCGACACCGAGCCATTTATTCTGGAGGGACTTAGCCGTTATCAGATCAACCAGCAGCTATTAAATGCATTGGTCGAGCAGGATGATGCCGAACGTTTGTTCCGCCGGTTCCGGGCGGCAGGTGATTTGCCGTATGGCGCATTTGGTGAAATTTTCTGGGAAACGCAGTGCCAGGAGATGCAGCAACTTGCCGACAGAGTCATTGCCTGTCGGCAACCGGGGCAGAGTTTAGAAATCGATCTCACCTGCAATGGCGTGCAAATTACGGGCTGGTTGCCGCAGGTCCAGCCGGATGGTCTGTTGCGCTGGCGTCCCTCTTTGCTCAGTGTGGCACAGGGAATGCAACTTTGGCTGGAACACCTTGTCTACTGTGCCAGCGGTGGTAACGGTGAGAGTCGCCTTTTCCTGCGTAAAGACGGTGAGTGGCGTTTTCCGCCGCTTGCAGCCGAACAGGCTTTACATTACCTCTCACAACTGATTGAAGGGTATCGTGAAGGAATGTCCGCGCCGTTACTGGTGTTACCTGAAAGTGGCGGCGCGTGGCTAAAAACCTGTTATGACGCTGAACACGATGTCATGCTGGATGACGAGTCCACTGTGCAAAAAGCCCGTACGAAATTCCTTCAGGCTTACGAAGGCAACATGATGGTGCGTGGAGAAGGTGACGATATCTGGTATCAGAGGCTCTGGCGGCAATTAACGCCAGAGACAATGGAAGCCATCGTTGAGCAGTCGCAACGTTTCCTGTTACCGCTGTTTCGTTTTAATCAGTCATGAGTGTTGTATAAAAATTGCGCAATCCATTTGCTTACTTTATGATGCGCACCAGTCACGGACTGATGGTTATATAGACATAGGCTGACTTGTTCAGCGCGAGATTAAATTCTGCCGGATGATTTACGTTAACGTGTTGAATCTGGCTGAAAAATAAAGTTGATAATGAGGTCCGTGAATGCCCCGCAGCACCTGGTTCAAAGCAGTACTGTTGTTTGTTGCCCTTTGGGCACCCTTAAGTCAAGCAGAAACGGGATGGCAGCCGATTCAGGAAACCATCCGTAAAAGTGATAAAGATAACCGTCAGTATCAGGCTGTGCGTCTGGATAACGGCATGGTGGTATTGTTGGTTTCTGACCCGCAGGCGGTAAAATCCCTTTCTGCACTGGTGGTGCCCGTTGGATCGCTGGAAGATCCCGAGGCTTATCAGGGGCTGGCACATTATCTTGAACATATGAGCCTGATGGGGTCGAAAAAGTACCCGCAGGCTGACAGTCTGGCCGAATACCTCAAAATGCACGGTGGCAGTCATAACGCCAGCACGGCACCGTATCGCACCGCTTTCTATCTGGAAGTGGAAAATGACGCCTTACCAGGGGCGGTAGACCGCCTGGCGGACGCCATTGCGGAACCTTTACTCGACAAGAAATATGCCGAACGTGAGCGTAATGCAGTGAACGCCGAATTAACTATGGCGCGCACGCGTGACGGGATGCGTATGGCGCAGGTCAGCGCAGAAACCATTAACCCGGCCCACCCTGGTGCAAAGTTTTCTGGTGGCAACCTGGAAACCTTAAGCGACAAACCCGGTAATCCGGTGCAGCAGGCGCTGAAAAATTTCCATGAGAAATATTACTCCGCCAATCTGATGAAGGCTGTTATCTACAGTAACAAACCGCTGCAGGAGCTGGCGAAGATGGCGGCGGACACCTTCGGTCGAGTGCCGAACAAAGAGAGCAAAAAACCGGAAATCACCGTGCCGGTAGTCACCGATGCACAAAAGGGCATTATCATTCATTACGTCCCGGCGTTGCCGCGTAAAGTGCTGCGTGTCGAGTTTCGCATCGATAACAATTCGGCGGAGTTCCGTAGTAAAACTGATGAGTTAATTACCTATCTGATTGGCAATCGCAGCCCAGGAACGCTTTCTGACTGGTTGCAAAAACAGGGATTAGTTGAGGGCATTAGCGCCAACTCCGATCCTATCGTCAATGGCAACAGTGGCGTGTTAGCGATCTCTGCGTCCTTAACCGATAAAGGTCTGGCTAATCGCGATCAGGTTGTAGCGGCTATTTTCAGCTACCTCAATCTGTTACGCGAAAAAGGGATTGATAAACAGTATTTCGATGAACTGGCGAATGTGCTGGATATCGATTTCCGTTATCCGTCAATCACTCGTGATATGGATTACGTCGAGTGGCTGGCAGATACCATGATTCGCGTTCCCGTTGAGCATACGCTGGACGCGGTCAATATAGCCGATCAGTATGATGCTAAAGCAGTAAAAGAACGTCTGGCGATGATGACGCCGCAAAACGCGCGTATCTGGTATATCAGCCCGAAAGAGCCACACAATAAAATGGCTTACTTTGTCGATGCGCCGTATCAGGTCGATAAAATCAGCGAGCAAACTTTCGCTGACTGGCAGAAAAAAGCTGCCGACATAGCGCTCTCCCTGCCGGAGCTTAATCCCTATATTCCTGACGATTTCTCGCTGATTAAATCAGAGAAGAAATACGACCATCCAGAGCTGATTGTTGATGAATCCAATTTGCGTGTGGTGTATGCGCCGAGTCGCTATTTTGCCAGCGAACCAAAAGCCGATGTCAGCCTGATTCTGCGTAACCCGAAAGCGATGGACAGCGCCCGCAACCAGGTGATGTTTGCGCTCAATGATTATCTCGCAGGGTTGGCGCTTGATCAGTTAAGCAACCAGGCGTCGGTTGGCGGCATTAGTTTTTCCACCAATGCTAACAACGGCCTTATGGTTAATGCTAATGGTTACACTCAGCGTCTGCCGCAACTTTTTCAGGCTCTGCTGGAGGGCTACTTTAGCTATACCGCTACACCAGAGCAGCTTGAACAGGCGAAATCCTGGTATAACCAGATGATGGATTCCGCAGAAAAAGGCAAAGCGTTTGAGCAGGCGATTATGCCCGCGCAGATGCTCTCGCAGGTGCCGTACTTCTCGCGAGATGAGCGCCGTAAAATTTTGCCCACTATCACCCTGAAAGAGGTGATGGCCTATCGCGACGCCTTAAAATCCGGGGCACGACCAGAGTTCATGGTTATCGGCAACATGACCGAAGCCCAGGCAACAACGCTGGCGCGCGATGTGCAAAAACAGTTAGGGGCTGATGGCTCAGAGTGGTGTCGTAACAAAGATGTCCTGGTCGATAAAAAACAGTCCGTCATTTTTGAAAAAGCCGGTAACAGTACCGACTCCGCACTGGCAGCAGTATTTGTACCGACTGGCTATGATGAATACACCAGTTCAGCCTACAGTTCTCTGTTGGCGCAGATTGTACAACCGTGGTTCTACAATCAGTTGCGTACTGAAGAGCAGTTGGGGTACGCCGTGTTCGCGTTCCCAATGAGCGTGGGACGTCAGTGGGGCATGGGCTTCTTACTGCAAAGTAATGATAAACAGCCTTCGTACCTGTGGGATCGTTACAAGGCCTTTTTCCCAACGGCTGAGGCGAAACTGCGCGCGATGAAGCCAGAAGAGTTCGCGCAAATCCAGCAGGCGGTTATCAGCCAGATGCTACAGGCACCGCAAACGCTGGGCGAAGAAGCATCGAAGTTAAGTAAAGATTTCGATCGCGGCAATATGCGCTTTGATTCGCGTGATAAAATCGTGGCACAGATAAAACTGCTGACGCCGCAAAAACTTGCCGATTTCTTCCATCAGGCAGTGGTCGAGCCGCAAGGCATGGCTATCCTGTCGCAGATTTCCGGCAGCCAGAATGGGAAAGCTGAATATGTGCATCCTGAAGGCTGGAAAGTGTGGGAGAACGTCAGCGCGTTGCAGCAAACAATGCCCCTGATGAGTGAAAAGAATGAGTGATGTCGCTGAGACACTAGATCCTTTGCGCTTGCCCTTACTGGGTGAGCGCCTGATTGAAGCCTCTGCCGGCACAGGCAAAACCTTTACGATAGCAGCGCTCTATTTGCGCCTGTTACTTGGACTAGGTGGTTCTGCTGCCTTTCCCCGCCCGTTGACCGTTGAAGAACTGCTGGTGGTGACCTTTACCGAGGCTGCCACCGCAGAGTTGCGCGGTCGTATCCGTAGCAATATTCATGAGTTGCGCATCGCCTGTCTGCGTGAAACCACCGACAACCCTCTGTATGCGCGCCTGCTGGAAGAGATTGACGATAAAGCGCAGGCCGCGCAGTGGCTGCTGTTAGCCGAACGACAGATGGATGAAGCGGCAGTTTTTACCATTCACGGTTTTTGTCAGCGAATGCTCAACCTGAATGCTTTTGAATCCGGTATGTTGTTTGAGCAGCAACTGATTGAAGATGAATCGCTACTGCGCTACCAGGCCTGCGCCGATTTCTGGCGTCGCCACTGCTATCCTCTGCCGCGTGAAATTGCTCAGGTGGTCTTTGAAACATGGAAAGGGCCGCAGGCGTTGCTGCGCGATATTAATCGATATCTGCAAGGGGAAGCGCCAGTTATTAAAGCGCCGCCGCCCGATGATGAAACGCTGGCTTCCCGCCACGCGCAAATTGTGGCGCGTATCGATACCGTAAAACAGCAGTGGCGTGATGCGGTAGGTGAACTGGATGCGCTAATCGAATCTTCAGGTATTGATCGACGCAAGTTTAACCGTAGCAATCAGGCTAAATGGATTGACAAGATTAGCGCCTGGGCAGAAGAAGAGACCAACAGTTATCAGTTGCCGGAGTCGCTGGAAAAATTCTCTCAGCGTTTCTTAGAGGATCGCACAAAAGCAGGGGGCGAGACACCGCGCCATCCGCTGTTTGAGGCGATCGATCAATTACTTGCCGAACCATTATCGATCCGCGATCTGGTGATCACTCGCGCATTAGCTGAGATCCGTGAAACGGTAGCGCGTGAAAAACGCCGCCGTGGCGAACTGGGTTTTGACGACATGTTAAGTCGGCTGGATTCCGCGTTGTGTAGCGAAAGCGGAGAGGCGCTGGCGACGGCGATCCGCACGCGATTCCCGGTGGCAATGATCGACGAGTTTCAGGATACCGACCCTCAGCAGTACCGGATTTTCCGCCACATCTGGCACCATCAGCCGGAAACCGCATTGTTACTGATTGGTGATCCGAAACAGGCTATTTATGCGTTCCGTGGTGCGGATATCTTCACCTACATGAAGGCGCGTAGCGAAGTTCACGCTCATTACACGTTGGATACCAACTGGCGTTCCGCACCAGGAATGGTGAACAGTGTGAACACGCTTTTTAGCCAGACTGATGACGCTTTTATGTTTCGCGAAATACCGTTTATTCCTGTGAAATCAGCTGGGAAAAATCAGGCGCTGCGTTTCGTATTTAAAGGTGAAACGCAGCCTTCGATGAAAATGTGGCTGATGGAAGGCGAAAGCTGCGGCGTTGGCGATTATCAAAGTACCATGGCGCAGGTATGCGCCGCGCAAATCCGCGACTGGCTGCAGGCCGGGCAGCGCGGAGACGCGTTGTTGATGAATGGCGATGACGCGCGTCCGGTGCGTGCTTCAGACATCAGTGTGTTGGTGCGCAGCCGCCAGGAGGCCGCCCAGATACGTGATGCCTTAACGCTGCTGGAAATCCCTTCCGTTTACCTTTCGAACCGCGACAGTGTTTTTGAAACTCTGGAAGCGCAGGAGATGCTTTGGCTGTTGCAGGCAGTGATGACGCCTGAACGTGAAAATACTCTGCGTAGCGCGCTGGCAACGTCAATGATGGGGCTGAACGCGCTGGATATCGAAATGCTGAATAATGACGAACATGCCTGGGATGCAGTCGTTGAAGAGTTCGATGGTTATCGACAAATCTGGCGAAAACGCGGCGTTATGCCAATGCTGCGGGCGCTGATGTCGGCGCGCAACATTGCAGAAAACCTGCTGGCAACGGCGGGTGGTGAGCGGCGTCTTACAGATATTTTACATATCAGTGAATTACTTCAGGAAGCGGGAACGCAGCTTGAAAGTGAACATGCGCTGGTACGCTGGTTATCACAGCATATCCTCGAGCCAGACAGTAACGCGTCCAGCCAGCAAATGCGCCTCGAAAGTGACAAACATCTGGTGCAGATTGTTACGATCCACAAGTCGAAAGGACTGGAGTATCCGCTAGTCTGGTTGCCATTTATTACCAATTTCCGCGTCCAGGATCAGGCGTTCTATCACGATCGTCATTCATTTGAGGCTGTTCTGGATCTTAACGCTGCGCCAGAAAGCGTCGATCTCGCTGAGGCCGAACGTCTGGCGGAAGATCTGCGTTTGCTTTATGTGGCGCTGACGCGTTCGGTCTGGCATTGCAGTCTTGGCGTCGCGCCACTGGTGCGCCGTCGAGGCGATAAAAAAGGTGACACCGACGTCCATCAAAGTGCGCTCGGACGCTTGCTGCAAAAAGGGGAACCAAAGGATGCGGCAGGACTTCGCGCCTGTATTGAAGCATTGTGCGATGAGGATATTGCCTGGCAAACGGCACAAACCGGTGATAATCAGCCCTGGCAGGTTAATGATGTTTCTACAGCAGAACTGAATGCGAAGACGTTACAACGTTTACCTGGCGATAACTGGCGGGTCACCAGCTACTCTGGTTTGCAGCAGCGTGGTCACGGTATCGCTCAGGATTTGATGCCACGGCTGGATGTTGACGCCGCAGGTGTGGTCAGCGTCGTTGAAGAACCGACGTTAACACCGCATCAGTTTCCGCGCGGAGCGTCACCGGGGACGTTCTTGCACAGTTTGTTTGAGGATCTGGATTTTACCCAGCCGGTTGAGCCTGACTGGGTGCGGGAAAAACTGGAACTTGGCGGTTTTGAAGCGCATTGGGAACCGGTGTTGACCGAGTGGATCATGGCTGTTCTCCAGGCACCGCTCAATGAAACGGGAGTCAGCCTGAGTCAGCTTTCCGCCCGCGATAAACAGGTGGAGATGGAATTTTATCTGCCAATTAGTGAACCGCTCGTCGCCAGCCAACTTGATGCGCTAATCCGCCAGTTTGACCCGCTTTCTGCTGGCTGCCCGTCGCTGGAGTTCATGCAGGTGCGTGGCATGTTAAAAGGCTTTATCGACCTGGTGTTTCGCCACGAAGGGCGTTATTACCTGCTCGACTATAAATCCAACTGGCTGGGTGAAAACAGCTCAGCATACACCCAACAGGCTATGGCAGCGGCGATGCAAGCACACCGCTATGATCTGCAATATCAGCTTTATACCCTGGCATTGCATCGTTATCTGCGCCATCGCATTGCTGATTACGACTATGAGCGCCACTTTGGCGGCGTTATCTATCTGTTCCTGCGCGGCGTTGATAAAGAGCATCCGCAACAAGGGATTTACGCGACCCGCCCCGATGCCGGGTTGATTGCCCTGATGGATGAGATGTTTGCTGGTATGACCCTGGAGGAGGCGTAATGAAATTGCAAAAGCAATTACTGGAAGCTGTGGAGCACAAACAGCTACGCCCGCTGGACGTGCAGTTTGCCCTGACCGTGGCGGGTGATGAACATCCCGCCGTCACCCTTGCGGCGGCACTGTTAAGTTATGATGCCGGGGAAGGACATGTCTGTTTGCCGCTTTCACGGCTGGAGAACAACGAAGCCTCGCACCCGCTCCTGGCGACCTGCGTCAGTGAAATCGGTGAGCTACAAAACTGGGAAGAGTGTCTGCTGGCTTCACACGCGGTCAGCCGGGGAGATGAACCTACACCAATGATCCTTTGTGGCGATCGTCTCTATCTCAACCGCATGTGGTGTAACGAGCGCACGGTGGCGCGCTTTTTCAATGAAGTGAATCATGCCATTGAGGTTGATGAAGCTCTACTGGCGCAAACCCTGGACCAACTTTTTCCAGTAAGCGATGACATTAACTGGCAAAAAGTGGCGGCAGCGGTGGCGCTGACGAGGCGGATCTCGGTGATTTCCGGTGGCCCCGGCACCGGTAAAACGACCACCGTGGCGAAGTTGCTGGCAGCGTTAATTCAGATGGCCGACGGTGAACGTTGTCGCATCCGTTTGGCTGCGCCGACGGGGAAAGCCGCCGCGCGCTTAACCGAATCACTTGGCAAAGCTTTGCGCCAGTTACCGCTGACGGATGAACAAAAGAAACGTATTCCGGAAGATGCCAGCACTCTGCACCGCTTGCTGGGCGCGCAGCCGGGCAGTCAGCGTTTACGCCATCATGCGGGTAACCCATTGCATCTTGATGTGTTGGTGGTCGATGAAGCGTCAATGATCGATCTGCCCATGATGTCACGATTGATCGACGCATTGCCCGATCATGCCAGAGTGATCTTTCTTGGCGACCGTGATCAACTGGCCTCTGTTGAGGCTGGGGCTGTTCTTGGCGATATTTGCGCTTATGCCAATGCGGGCTTTACCGCAGAACGAGCGGAGCAGCTAAGTCGCCTGACGGGGAGCTACGTTCCTGCGGGCAGTGGCACAGAGGCGGCATCTTTGCGCGATAGTCTCTGCCTTTTGCAAAAAAGTTACCGTTTCGGCAGCGATTCTGGCATTGGTCAGCTCGCGGCGGCTATCAATCGCGGCGATAAAACGGCAGTAAAAACCGTTTTTCAGCAGGATTTTACTGATATCGAAAAACGGATTTTACAGAGTGGCGAAGATTATATTGCGATGCTTGAGGAAGCTCTTGCGGGTTACGGACGCTATCTGGATCTGCTGCAAGCGCGTGCCGAGCCGGATTTAATTATTCAGGCATTCAATGAATACCAGCTTTTGTGCGCCCTGCGGGAAGGGCCGTTTGGCGTAGCCGGGCTGAATGAGCGAATTGAGCAGTTTATGCAACAGAAGCGCAAAATCCATCGCCATCCGCACTCGCGTTGGTACGAAGGCAGGCCGGTGATGATTGCCCGCAATGACAGCGCCCTTGGGTTGTTTAATGGTGATATTGGTATTGCACTGGATCGCGGGCAAGGAACGCGCGTCTGGTTTGCAATGCCGGACGGTAATATCAAGTCAGTGCAACCAAGTCGTTTACCGGAACACGAAACCACGTGGGCGATGACGGTACATAAATCGCAGGGGTCTGAGTTCGACCATGCGGCGTTGATTTTGCCGAGCCAGCGCACGCCGGTCGTGACGCGAGAGCTGGTTTACACCGCAGTGACCCGTGCGCGTCGCCGTTTATCGTTGTATGCCGATGAGCGCATATTAAGTGCGGCAATCGCCACACGTACCGAGCGGCGTAGCGGACTGGCAGCGTTATTTAGTTCGCGGGGATAAACGCGAATGCCTGATGCGACGCATGCGCGTCTTATTATGCCCCCGGGCATTGCGCATATCGCATCTGGCGATTTCAACCACTTACCCTAAATCCGCCATCAACGTCTTCGACTTGACGTAGGTCGGATAAGGCGTTCACGCCGCATCCGACGATGAGCGTCAATGCCTGATGCGATGCTAGCGTGTTTATCATGCCCCCGGGCATTGCGCATATCGCATCTGGCGATTTCAACCACTTACCCTAAATCCGCCATCAGCACTTTGGATTTACGCTGATAGTTGTACATCAGCTTTTTGCTCTCTGGCAGTGAATCAATATCCACCGGGGTAAAACCACGCTCCTGGAACCAGTGAATACTGCGCGTGGTCAGCACAAATAATTTGCTTAAGCCGCTTTGCCTGGCCTGGGCTGCGATACGCTCCAGCAGGACTTCACCACGGGAAGAACTGCGGTAATCCGGGTGTACCGCCACGCAGGCCATTTCGCCAATTTTCTCTTCCGGGAACGGATAGAGCGCAGCGCAGGCAATAGTTGTGTTATCGCGCTGAATAATGGTGAATTTGTCGATTTCCATCTCCAGTTGTTCACGAGAACGACGCACCAGAATACCTTGCTGCTCCAGCGGGCGGATCAACTCCAGAATACCGCCGATATCATTGATTGTTGCGCGACGAATCTGCTCGGCGCTTTCCATCACAATTTGCGTACCGATACCGTCACGTGAGAACAGCTCTTGTAGCAGCGCGCCATCTTCCTGATAACTGATTAAATGACAGCGACGAACACCGCTGCGGCAAGCCTTCACTGCACCACGTAAAAAGCGCACCGTACCGGAGTTGTAATCGCCTTTCTCTTCCTGAGCTTCTACCCGCGATTGCGCTTCGTTGGGGAAAAGCTCGGAGACGATGTCACCGTCGTCATTGGTGACCCCCTGTGAAGAGCAAAAACCAATCATCTTCTCGGCTTTCAGCTTGATGGCGAGTTGAGTGGCAATCTCTTCCGAGGTCAGGTTAAAACTCTCGCCAGTGACCGAAACCGCCACCGGCCCCATCAGCACAATTGCACCGCTGTCCAGTTGGCGATGAATCGCTTCTTCGTCAATCCGCCGGATGCGCCCACTATGACAGTAATCCACGCCGTCATCGACGCCCAGCGGCTGGGCAATAATAAAATTGCCACTGACGACGTTGATATGCGCTCCCTGCAATGGCGTGTTATTAAGGCTCATCGACAGGCGTGCAGTGATGTCCAGTTGTAATGTCCCCGCAGCCTGCTTCACCAGTTCCAGTGTTTTGGCGTCGGTCACACGTATATTTTTGTGATACAGCGGTTCGTGGCGATGCGCTGCCAGATTCGCATCTATTTGTGGACGCGCGCCATAGACCACGACCAGACGGATGCCGAGGCTGTGCAGCAACCCGATATCATTAACGATACTGGAGAAATTTTCATGCTCAATGGCTTCACCGCCGAGCATGATGACAAACGTTTTCCCCCGGTGGGTGTTGATATAGGGAACCGAATGGCGGAATCCCTCGACCAGCTCGGTTTTACGTTCCTTCACCACGGCACACCTCTTTGCATGATTATTCGAAATTAATGTATTTTTATTCTGTTTTTTTGCCGTGTGCAAGTGCAAATTTTATGCGTGAACATTTTTTTTATCAGTAATGCCGTGAATATAAAAAGAATGTTTACCGTTTTATAGATGACAGAATATGCGTCTTTCGCTAAAGTTTCCGGTCAAATTGGTCGTTTACTTGTTACACAGCTTAGATTTATTTGCTCGGGAGAGGCATGTCGGGATCCAACACTGCAATCAGCCGTCGTCGTTTACTGCAAGGCGCGGGTGCCATGTGGCTATTGAGCGTAAGTCAGGTGAGTCTGGCTGCGGTCAGTCAGGTCGTGGCGGTGCGCGTCTGGCCTGCGTCCAGCTATACCCGTGTAACGGTAGAATCAAATCGTCAACTGAAATATAAGCAGTTTGCGTTGAGTAACCCTGAACGCGTGGTAGTGGATATCGAAGATGTAAACCTGAACTCGGTGCTTAAGGGGATGGCTGCGCAAATTCGTGCTGACGACCCGTTCATCAAGTCTGCACGCGTCGGGCAATTTGATCCGCAAACCGTGCGGATGGTTTTTGAGTTAAAGCAAAACGTAAAACCGCAGATGTTTGCCCTCGCGCCAGTTGCCGGGTTTAAAGAGCGTCTGGTGATGGATCTCTACCCGGTCAATGCCCAGGATATGCAGGATCCACTGCTGGCACTGCTGGAGGATTACAACAAAGGCGATCTCGAAAAGCAGGTGCCGCCTGCGCAGAGTGGCCCACAGCCTGGCAAGGCTGGGCGCGATCGTCCTATTGTCATCATGCTTGATCCGGGCCATGGCGGCGAAGACTCCGGCGCGGTGGGGAAATACAAAACGCGTGAAAAAGATGTGGTATTGCAAATTGCCCGCCGTCTGCGCTCTCTGATCGAGAAAGAGGGCAATATGAAGGTGTACATGACGCGTAATGAAGACATCTTCATTCCGTTGCAAGTGCGTGTAGCAAAAGCACAGAAACAACGTGCTGATCTTTTTGTTTCTATCCATGCAGATGCCTTTACCAGCCGCCAGCCGAGCGGTTCTTCCGTGTTTGCGCTTTCGACCAAAGGCGCGACCAGTACTGCGGCAAAATATCTGGCACAAACTCAGAACGCCTCGGATTTGATTGGTGGCGTGAGCAAAAGCGGTGACCGCTATGTCGACCACACCATGTTCGATATGGTGCAGTCGCTGACCATTGCCGACAGCCTGAAGTTTGGTAGGGCAGTCCTGAATAAACTTGGCAAAATCAACAAGCTGCATAAAAATCAGGTCGAGCAGGCCGGGTTTGCTGTACTGAAAGCGCCAGATATTCCATCTATTCTCGTCGAAACGGCGTTTATCAGTAACGTTGAGGAAGAGCGCAAACTGAAAACGGCGACTTTCCAGCAGGAAGTTGCAGAGTCTATCCTCGCGGGGATTAAAGCGTATTTTTCTGATGGGGCGACGCTGGCGAGAAGGGGATAGTAAAAAAGCGCTGAATAGCGCTTTTTTTATGGAAGAGCAGAAATAAAAAAACACCCATAAGGGTGCTTAATAATTGGTTGCGGGGGCCGGATTTGAACCGACGACCTTCGGGTTATGAGCCCGACGAGCTACCAGGCTGCTCCACCCCGCGTCACCGTACTGCTTTTACTTCGTCAAATTTTGATTGGTTGCGGGGGCCGGATTTGAACCGACGACCTTCGGGTTATGAGCCCGACGAGCTACCAGGCTGCTCCACCCCGCGTCACCGTACTGCTTTTACTTCATCAAATTTTAATTGGTTGCGGGGGCCGGATTTGAACCGACGACCTTCGGGTTATGAGCCCGACGAGCTACCAGGCTGCTCCACCCCGCGTCCGTGGATGCGCACTATACTCCGCTCGCGTTTTCATGCAACCTTTTTTTTACCCGGATCACGGAATTGGGATGTTTTTGAACAAAAACAAACCACTAAAGCCTATTTTTTGTGCAAAATTTGCGTCAGGGAGCGGCTACGCATTTCATTAAACCCAACGGTTTGTTATCTTCGTTGCGCCTTATTTTTTAACCTGAAGAAGAGAACAATGAAAGGACGTTGGGTAAAGTACCTTCTTATGGGCGCAGTCGTAACGATACTTGCCGCCTGCTCCTCCAAACCAACCGATCGCGGACAGCAATATAAAGACGGGAAATTTACCCAGCCTTTCTCTCTGGTGAACCAGCCAGATGCCGTTGGCGCGCCAATTAACGCCGGTGATTTTGCCGAGCAAATTAACCATATCCGTAACGCGTCGCCGCGTCTGTATGGCAACCAGAGTAATGTTTATAACGCGGTGCAGGAGTGGCTGCGCGCAGGTGGTGATACCCGCAATATGCGTCAGTTTGGCATTGACGCCTGGCAGATGGAAGGGGCGGATAACTACGGCAACGTGCAGTTTACGGGTTACTACACACCGGTAATTCAGGCGCGCCATACTCGCCAGGGCGAGTTTCAGTACCCTATTTACCGTATGCCGCCAAAACGCGGTCGTCTGCCGTCTCGTGCGGAGATCTACGCGGGGGCACTGAGCGATAAATATATCCTTGCTTACAGCAACTCTCTGATGGATAACTTCATTATGGATGTGCAGGGGAGTGGATATATCGATTTTGGCGATGGCAGCCCGCTTAACTTCTTCAGCTATGCCGGAAAGAACGGTCATGCCTATCGCAGTATTGGTAAGGTTTTGATCGATCGTGGCGAAGTGAAAAAAGAAGATATGTCGATGCAGGCGATTCGTCACTGGGGTGAAACGCACAGTGAAGCCGAAGTTCGCGAACTGCTGGAACAGAATCCATCTTTCGTCTTCTTTAAACCGCAATCTTTCGCGCCGGTGAAAGGGGCAAGTGCAGTGCCGCTGGTTGGCCGTGCGTCGGTTGCCTCTGATCGTTCGCTTATCCCACCAGGTACTACCTTGCTGGCAGAAGTGCCGCTGCTGGATAATAACGGCAAATTCAATGGTCAGTACGAACTGCGTCTAATGGTGGCTCTGGATGTCGGTGGCGCAATCAAAGGCCAACACTTCGATATCTATCAGGGGATTGGCCCTGAAGCTGGCCACCGCGCCGGTTGGTACAATCACTATGGTCGTGTCTGGGTGCTGAAAACGGCCCCGGGCGCAGTAATGCCAGTCAGTTAAGCAACTGACTGGCTCTTTTTCGGAGCTGTGGGGTATTTCCAGGGCCTCTCCTTTACCACTCTCGGGAAGGCCCTTTCCCTTCTTGCCGGTAATTTCACAAGTTGTCCCATACTTGCAAGATCGCGCATCAGCTCCGGTATACGTCCCGGTGAAGCGCCCTGCAATGTCATCAGCATTCTCATCACCATTCCGCATGATTCTGAGAAACTCAGT
>NZ_PTSB01000090.1:0-534 GCF_002965125.1 Escherichia sp. MOD1-EC6162 | reverse complement strand
CGCTTACCACTTTGTGATTCATGACTGGGGTGAAGTCGTAACAAGGTAACCGTAGGGGAACCTGCGGTTGGATCACCTCCTTACCTTAAAGAAGCGTTCTTTGAAGTGCTCACACAGATTGTCTGATGAAAATGAGCAGTAAAACCTCTACAGGCTTGTAGCTCAGGTGGTTAGAGCGCACCCCTGATAAGGGTGAGGTCGGTGGTTCAAGTCCACTCAGGCCTACCAAATTTGCACCGCAAATTTGAAGAGGTTTTAACTACATGTTATGGGGCTATAGCTCAGCTGGGAGAGCGCCTGCTTTGCACGCAGGAGGTCTGCGGTTCGATCCCGCATAGCTCCACCATCTCTGTAGTGATTAAATAAAAAATACTTCAGAGTGTACCTGCAAAGGTTCACTGCGAAGTTTTGCTCTTTAAAAATCTGGATCAAGCTGAAAATTGAAACACTGAACAACGAAAGTTGTTCGTGAGTCTCTCAAATTTTCGCAACACGATGATGGTTCGTAAGAAACATCTTCGGGTTGTGAGGTTA
>NZ_PTSB01000089.1:0-534 GCF_002965125.1 Escherichia sp. MOD1-EC6162 | reverse complement strand
TGCAGGGTGAGATTGTGGCGCTGGTCCACAGTCATCCCGGTGGTCTGCCCTGGCTGAGTGAGGCCGACCGGCGGCTGCAGGTGCAGAGTGATTTGCCGTGGTGGCTGGTCTGCCGGGGGGCGATTCACAAGTTCCGCTGTGTGCCGCATCTCACCGGGCGGCGCTTTGAGCACGGGGTGACGGACTGTTACACGCTGTTCCGGGACGCTTACCATCTGGCGGGGATTGAGATGCCGGATTTTACGCGGGAGGATGACTGGTGGCGTCACGGTCAGAATCTCTATCTGGATAATCTGGAGGCAACGGGGCTGTATCAGGTGCCGTTGTCAGCGGCGCAGCCGGGCGATGTGCTGCTGTGCTGCTTTGGTTCATCGGTGCCGAATCATGCCGCTATTTACTGTGGTGATGGCGAGCTGCTGCACCATATTCCTGAACAACTGAGCAAACGAGAGAGGTATACCGACAAATGGCAGCGACGCACACACTCCCTCTGGCGTCACCGGGCATGGCACGCATCTGCCTTTACGGGGATTT
>NZ_PTSB01000088.1:0-565 GCF_002965125.1 Escherichia sp. MOD1-EC6162 | reverse complement strand
TACCTGTTTGAAGAAGATGCCACCGGCAATTATGAAACAACTGTATGGATAGTTGGTGAGCCCGACGGTAATGTCACCATGCTCCCCATGTCCTGGAAAAATTTTCTGTCCGTGTGCACGATACATCACTTTATCTGTCCGCAGTGCGGCACCTCACATCTTTCCCCTGCGTAATTCATGCTTCCCCGTTTTGCCGATATTTTCCAGCAGAGAAACCGCTGGCTTAACTGGCTGGAGAAGCAGCCGGAAGATTCAGTGCGTCCGGTGGTGATTGAGTCGGTGACAAAAATCATGGCCTGCGGGACCACGCTGATGGGTTACACACAGTGGTGCTGTTCATCACAGGACTGTTGCCACACAAAGTCGCTCCTGCCCGCACTGCGGAGTGAAGGCTGGCACACAGTGGATACAGTATCTGCTGAGTCTGGTCCCTGGTGATCCACAACCGGTGGTTACTGGCAGAGATGAGCCGTATTGCAGCGGATGTGATACTGGAAATCTGCCGCCAGGCGGATGTGGAACCGGGGGTATTCACGGTAATCCACACATGGGGCCGTGACCAGCA